>JAAYNI010000097.1 GCA_012520995.1 Candidatus Rifleibacteriota bacterium | reverse complement strand
TGTGAGCTTGACTAAATAATACTTACAGAGGGCTAAAATGTCAACCTCCCTGTTTTTGAAAAAAAAATTCTGTGTAAAAATTATACAATCTTCCGAAACAGCTTCTCAGAAAGGATTACGGGTGATGCGAACCTAAACGGTAGAATGCGGGTTTGCGAGGGGCCAGGTAGGTTTGACTTTTTTACTGCGAAAATTTCAAAAAATATAGAAAAACAGAATTTGGAACCACGAAAAACACGAAAAACACGAAAAACACGAACAGAAATACATTTTGAAACCACAAACAGACCTTAACAGCCAGTGATGAAAATTTTCTGATTTAATCTTCAGATGGAGGCAATTGTTCAGTATTCTTAGGTTCTGTGCGTTCCTCAAGCTCTAAAAACCTGTCGAAATCGCTTTTGTAAAGTTTGTCTTGCACTATTCTATATTTTTCAAACTCTGTTTCTGCATGTTTCTTCGCTAGAGCTGCTGAAACCTTTCCTGCATCTTGCAATATTTCTCTGTCCCACAATGCAAGAAAGCCGTTGAGCCTTTGTTCCCAATCTTCCATGGTCATAGGAATATGTCTTGCTGCTTGAACTTCCGCCATGTCGAGGTAAGCGGAAACGATTCTTTGCATTTGTCCCAGCTCATAGTCAGATAAGTAATTTTTAGCAACTGTTACATCGTATTTGTGAATTTTGCTTTTTGGAGAGCCGTCCCAGGATGTCAGTCCCATATGCTCTTTTTTGGCATTGGCTCTGTCTATAATAAGCTCAGCTGCGGTTTGTCCATGAATGGCGTAATGAAGTTTATTTTGTATGGCAGCAAAAAATCGTCTGGTAGCCTTGGCGCTTGGGTCGTAATCAATTGCGGTAGCGTAAATGTCCGTAATTTTCTGGTAAAATCTTCTTTCGGAAAGACGAATTTCACGGATTTTTTCCAGCTGCTTTTCGAAATAGTCTTCTGTGAGAATGGAACCGAAATTTTTAAGTCTTTCATCATCCATTACCCAGCCTTGAATAGTATAGTCTTTGACTATTTGATTAGCCCATTTTCTGAATTGAACTGCTCTTTCGTTGTTTACTTTGAATCCGACAGCTATAATGGCTTGGAGATTGTAATGATTTATTTCCCTTGAAACACAGCGTCCGCCTTCATTTTGAACTATTCGGTATTTCCGAATAGTTGAACTTTTGTCTAATTCGTTGTCATCGAAGATAGTCTTTAAATGTTCATTTATAGTAGATATAGCTATGTCATAAAGGACGGCCATCATTTTTTGGGTAAGCCATATATTCTCGTTCTCGTATCTTATTTCGATAGCGCTCTCATTCTCTCCGATAGCGGCAATATAAGTTAAATATTCAGCTGCGGACGAGCGAATAGAAATTTCATTTGGCTTTCCGTTTTCTTTATTCACAAGGCTTTTCCTTTGTCCAGTTTTTCCATTTTATTAACTTGAAATTCTCTTCTTAGATGCTTTGTCATAGAAAGATTAGCACTAGTTTGCCAGCAAAAGCAATTCATTGATTTGGACCTATTGCTTCAATAATTATGAGTTTTGATTTCTTCAAGAAATAGAGATTCTGAAATTGTTTTCAAAAAAATTGAACAGCTTTTAAATTTTCACCTTTAAATATATGAAGCAAAACGCAAACATCCTGAGCTGCATTTCATGGTGCAGATATGGAGTCGCTTTAAGTTCATATTTTCCATGTGTTCTGTGCTTTAAAAAAGGGAGAAGAGGATATGACCCGAAATTTTAATAATGGAGAAAATGCTATGCAGAATACTTTTGGTGCTCTTGTAACAGGCAGCTTTGAAAATGTAAACTGGAACGAAGAGGCGAAAAGCAATTTTATATCAGTGTCCTCTCTGTACGAAACACCTGCTTTGCAGGCACAAAATGAAAAGGTTGTTATAGAGTCCGAGCAAGAGCGAAACTCTGACAATACCATGAGTGAATCTCTTGGACAGGAAAATGCTTCGCATGAAAAAGCTATTATCAGTTCAGAAGTTCCCGTGGAAGGCAACGCTTCTTGTACGGCGGATAACGAAAGCTTGAAAGATGCAAAGTCGCCTTTGAAGCCTGAGAGTGCTTCTGAGGGTGAAGTTGCAGAAGCTGCTGAAGGCTCTTGCACAAGTAAACAGGAATGCAATGAGGGTTTCGCGACAAATGCGGATTGCACCCTAGAAACAACAGATGTTGTCGAAAGCAAACCTGATGTCGGAGCAGAGACTAACTTCAGCGCTTCTATACAAGCAGCTGTGCGAACAACTTCTGTTGTGGATACTCCAAAGTTTGCGCTTGCGGAAGAACTTCGCAAGAACGGCAAGTTCAAAGAAGCTAGCGAAATCTTTTCGACCTTGTGGGATGAGGAAAAAAACGAAAAGATCGCCTGGCGTTTGCTTTCATGCTTGAGACAGCTTCAAGAACGCGAGCAAGCATGGCAGCTTCTCTACGAGGCGGATGAGCTCTTCCCTGAATCCGAGGCGATTAAAACTCAGCATAAGTGGATAGTCTATGATTTCGAGCTGGGCGATGCAAAAAATCGCAAGCATCATGCCTCTGTTATAGAGATTGCCGAGAAAATTCTGGCTATGTCGCCTGACGGGCTCTTGCTGAATCTGACAATCTTTGCCGCAGCGGATGCCGCCAAGGCTTTAAATCTGCCTGATTCGGTTCTTTGTTTCCTTTCTATGCTGGATAAAGCTTCGCTTGAGAAAGAACCCAGAGAATTTGCCGGCAAAAAGATTATTTCTTGGCGCGAACGCTGGTATTTCGCATGCGTAAATGCTCTCTATGATCTTGAGCGATTTTCGGAATGCCGTGAAGTTTGCCTCGCCGCAGCGAAAGATTTTCCCTACAAAGCCGAATTCAAGAGAAAAGCAGCTTTGTGTCTGGCGGCTACGGATCGGACGCAGGAAGCTTTGCAAGAGCTTGAAAGTCTTGTTTCTTCCAACAAAGTGTCATGGTATGTCTATGCGGATCTTGCCAAGCTGGCATTTGAAGCCGGCAATGTTGACCAGGCTTGGAGAAACGCTTGCATCGGAGCGTCAGCACATGGCGAGATGAGAGGGAAGGTCAATCTCTTTGAACTTATGGCGAGAGTTCTGCTTGCGAAAGGAATGGGAGAGGCCGCTGCTCTGCATACATGTCTGGCATTGCAGCTGAGAAGCCAGGAGTCATGGAAAATTCCTGAAAGCCTTTCAGAACTTATTTCAGCATTGAATGTACAGGCAGAAGGACAAAGTGTTCAGAAGCTCTCCAATATGTGCCGCTCTTACTGGGCTGCGGGGAGTTGTGTTTCTTCAGAAGCGAGTATTGCCAAAGAGCAAAGCGTGGATACCGAGAAGGTCTATTCCGGCAACTTGATATTGAAAGATGCGGAACGTCCGTTTGCGTTTATCAATTCAAAAGACTTCAAGCAGGCGGTTTATGTGAAAACCGCTGATATTCCGGAAGAATTGCGTCAGGATTCTATGCGTGTCTCATTCAAACTGGCAACTTCGTTCGATCACAAGAAGAACCGCGAAAGCGTCAGGGCTGTCTGCGTCACGGCTACGCAGTGAACAAATTTTTGGAACCACGAAACACACGAAAAGCACGAACTGAAGACCAAAGGATAATTTATCCGCAGATTACGCAGATGGCCACAGATAGGATTTTAAGCATAGCTTAAAATCAGGGTGTAGGGAGTAGGGAGTCGGGGGTAGCGAGAACATAACAGCCAGTGATGAGTGGCGGGTGGCGAGTAGAAAGGAGAATAGCCTTGCAGGAAAATATTTTTGATAAAATACGTGAGCATATCTTCCGCAAAGAATATGATGAAGCTGAAAAGCTGCTTGCATCGCTCTCAAAAGATAAAAGCATGACTGCTGATGCCATAACTCTCACTGCAAGGCTTCATGGGCAATCGGGCAATTACACCAAGGCTCTTCAGATGTTTGACGAACTGGAGTTGGCTTGGCCAGATCGCTTTATGATTTTGCGTTTGCGCATAAACTTTCTGCAGGAAGCTGGCAAAATAGAAGATGCCGCTGACAAAGCGATGCAGATGACAGCCAAATTCCCTGATTTGCCGGATGCTTATGTTTGCGCGGCTGAATGCTTCGAGTTGGCTGGAAAACCGTTGAAAGCGATGGAATATGCTGATTATGCTTCCAAACGCTGGCCTTCGGATGAAAAGGTCGCCGAATGCGTGATGCGTCTTGAACCGCTTTGCAAACGCCAAGACAAAATTCTTCATTCTTTGGAGTCAGTCTCAGAAGAGATGGAACTGAGCCATTGCAGGCTTATGGCTGACAATGATTTTATAAAACGCTATTTGGAGCTGTTTTCAGGCCGAGAAGGCGTTTATGCGAAACAGACCAACTCCAAATCGAGAAAATGCGGCTATGTTCCTGTTCATGAGAGTCTCGGCGTTAACGAGATAAAAACTCATCTGGACGGCGATCAGACCTTGGGGATTTACTTGGTTAAGCGGGATAACAGCTCCAGAATTTTGGCTTTTGACATAGATGTCTGCAAGCCTTATCTTGGAAGCTATTTGAATGATTTAAGCGAGAAACGCAGAATAAAGGCTGCCTTGAAGAAAGTGGCGAAAGAACTCATCGCCGCTGCCGAAGCTTTTGGAATCAGATTTCTATTGGAATCTTCAGGACATAAGGGCTTGCATCTCTGGGCTTTCTCGGATTTCGATTTGCCTGCCCGCTATTGGCGGGTTATAGGGAGCTGGATTGCGGAACAGGCAGTTTCAGTGCCGCCTGAAGTGCAGATAGAGATGTTTCCCAAGCAGGATTTTGTCAGCGAAAAGGGGTTAGGGAACTTGATTAAACTGCCTCTCGGAATACATCAAGCTTCCGGCAGACGTTCGCTTTTTCTTGAACATAATACTTTTAAGCCTTTCCCGATTCAAAAAGATGCTCTTATGGATTATGAAGCTTTATCACGCAGCGAGCTGGAAGATATTTTGGGAAAGCTGACTTTGGCGAAGGCGGCGCAGCCTGAAGCAATTGAAGAAAAGAAGACCGTGACTGTGCCCTGCGTTTTGAATGAAGAAGCGGCTCCGGCGCCTGATTTTTCGCTTCAAGTCAATATTCCGCTTCCGAAACGCTTCAGCGAAGGCGTCGAACAGGTTTTGGCAGGCTGTCTTCCGTTAAACAACATAATGACGGGCATTCTGCAAAGAGAAGAGTTGTTGCCTGCTTGTCGTCACGTATTTGTCTATGTTTTCGCCAGCTTGGGCGAGGAAGGAAAAGTGTTTATTCATCAGATTTTAGGACAATTGCCAGATTATGACCCTGATCAGGTGAACGCTGAGATAAAAGCTGTGCCTCCTAACCCTATGAGCTGCGGCAAGCTGAGAAAGAACATTCCCGAGTTTGCCGGCGAAGCGGATTGCCGTTGCCAATTTCGGCTGCCGGAAGGCTGTTATGCTTCTCCTGTTGTGCACGCGGGGATTTTTCCTGGCGGCAAAAGCTTTGCGAAAGCAGCTGTGCCTGTTTCTTTAAGTTATGCTGAAGAACTTGGCGGAGCAAGCGGTTCAATTGATCGTTATATGCATGAATACAAAGAGGTTGAGGAAAAAATAGCCGCTTTGCTTCAGCGCAGAGAAATTTTGAAAAACCGGATTGATCAGTTTTTCAAAGACTCAGGCAAAGATGAAATTGTTACTAAATTAGCTGTATATAAACGCATTGGCAGTGAATTGAAGGAGAAAATCTCTGAATGAAGAATGCAATGTTTTACATAATTTGCTATGACTCTCCTTCAAACAAGAGGCGCAGAAAGCTGCACAAGTTGCTTAAAAACTACGCTGTTGCTGTGCAGAAAAGCGTTTTTGAGACTTTTCTCGATCTTAAAATCTTCAATGAGATGATGAATAAAATTTACAAGCTTATGGACGCTTCTGTTGACAGTGTCCGAGTGTACGGTTTAAGCAGGAGAGCTCAGAGGAAAATGTCTGTGATAGGCTTTCCGGGACGTTTAAAGGATCCGGACTTTTACTTTGTTTCTGAGCTTGCCAATAAGGAAAAAGAGAGCTTGAATAGTGGGAATAAGTTTGCAGAGGATACTGTTGCTCAGCTTGATAAAGCCATAGATATAGAGAAGCCGGGCGAAATCGGAGAAAAAGTTGCGTCAAACGGCCTTTCTTTACCTGGTGAACTTGAAGAAAACAGGGAAGATTGCCCCGATGATGAGGAAGAGGATGAAGATTTGCCCCCTTGGCTTTAAGAAAGAGTAGCCTGTGCCTGTTTAATCGTTTGACTTTACAAAAGTCTTGTTTGCGGATTTGAAATTTGGACGGGAGGAAAAGGCTTGGAAATTGGAACCATGTATGTTTCTGTTCAGGGAAGCCGCCTGACGAAAGTCGGAGAGCGGCTTGTCATCAGAAACAAGAACGGCAAGATTCTTGAAGATGTGCCTTTATTCCGCTTAAAGCAAGTTGTCTGCTTTGGGACTGTCGAGATAACCAATGCGGCTATTATTCAGCTCTTGAGACGTGAGATAGACGTGGTTTATATGACTGTCGGCGGCAGATTTAAAGGGCGGCTCTCAAACTTCAACGAATCATCGGTCAAGTGCAGGATGAAGCAATATCAGATGGCTTTGGATGAGGGTTTCAGGCTGAAGGTTGCCAAGGCGATTCTCAGAGGAAAACTTTTGAACTCCAAATATTGGGTGATGAAACGCAATAGACCTGCAAGCGAGGTTGTCAGCGGCAAGGTGTGGCAAATAACTTCGTGCATAGACATGATTGAGAGCGCAGCAGACACCGGCGCTTTGATGGGCATCGAAGGAACAGCCGCCAAAGCTTATTTTCAAGGCATGCGTTATGTTTGCAAGCAGGATCTCGGCTTTACAGACCGCAACAGAAGACCTCCTAAAGATCCGATCAATGCCATGCTGAGTTTCGGCTACACTTTACTTTATAACATGGTGCTGGCAGCGATAGAGCAGGCGGGGCTGGATCCCATGCTTTCAAATCTGCACGCCATACAAGACAGACGGGCTTCTCTTGTGCTGGATATTATGGAAGAGTTCAGGAGTCCTGTTGTGGATACAGTTGTAATGAGAATGGTAAATCTGATGAGAGTGCAGCCGAAAAACTTTTACAACGCAGGGACAAAGGGCACCAGAATGGAGCCGCAGACTATCGCTTTGTTGGTAACAGAGATACAGAGCAGGTTAAGAGCGAAGCTGCCTGATCCTGTGACTCGCAAGATGTACAAGATTAAAGATTTGTTTTTAAAGCAGGCTTATCAATATAAAGCTCTAATTCTTGGAGAGCGGGATGATTATTTGCCCGTTTTGGTCAGATAAAGATTCAAGCTTTGAGTCCGATTCTCCGATGTGAGTATCAAGATTAAATATAACAAAATATGCAGAAGAGGGGGCACGGAATTATGCGTTATATGCATTTGAATTTCACTTTTGAAGCGGGTTCCGATATAACTTTCAACCAAAATCCCGCTAACACTTTCCGGGGAGCTTTAGGCTTTCAGCTGCGGGATATTGCATGCTTTCAAACGAAAAACAGCAAACTGTTTTGCAACAAATGCAGTCATTTCAAAGACTGTGCTTATGCTCTTTGCTATGAAACTGGACAATCCCATGTTTCAGGCGGTTTCTCAGAGAAAAATCTGGATATGCCGCATTTGATGACGGCAGATGCTTGTTTTGAAGGTGGAAAGCTAATAAAAAGGGGAGAGAGGTTTTCCTTCTCCGTTTGGCTTTACGGTAAAGCTGTAGAAGCTGTTCTCAAGATGATTTTGGCTGCTCACAGGGCTGGAAATATTGGGTTCGGCATGAAAGATCCAAAGACAGTTTGTCCTTTAATTGAAATAAAAGACGGAATCACAGCCTCTGATGTTTGGTCTCGCGATTATGACAAAATCAGTTTGCCGAAGCCTTCGAACATCATAATAGGCGAGCCTTTACCCGAATATAACTCAGATTGTGAAGTGACTTTGAGATTTGTTTCGCCAGTTTCTTTTAAAGACAATAAAAGCGGTCGAACTCTCAGACATCCTGACTTTTTTAGAGTAGTCGGTTCTTTGATGAGGCGTTATTCATCCTTTATGACATCAGAAGGCAAGCAGGTTGATTGGAATTTTGCTGAAATATCAAGGGTTGCCAAAGAAGTCAAAGCGGTTAAGTCTGATTTGCGAGAAGTCAGCTGGGAACGCTTTTCGCAAAGACAGAGGCGGCGTATGTCTTGTGGAGGCGTTGTTGGCACAGTTGCTTACAGAGGTCCGGCATCTATGTTTTTGGATTTGCTCAAACTTGGCGAGATAGTCAAATGCGGCAGAAAGACCACCTTCGGGCAGGGGAAATTCAAGGTTGTGAGCGTAAACCAAGATCTCGGGCAGAATGCGGTTAGGCAACTTGCAGCCTAATGCTGTGTTTCAGCTAAAACTTGCTTGTTTTATGACAACCAAGTCAACAAACTATTCATACTTATCTGATACGAAAATCGCATAGGGAGTATGGTGTGGGGGTAGAGGGTAGTGAAATACTTTTCAACTCAATTGTTGAAACAGACAACTGCTTTGAGATGCTGATAAATAGCTGGAGTTATCCTTCTAAGTAAAGAAATTCTAATAATAATTTATTGCGTTAAACCCAAGAAAAAATCAAAGAAAAATTGAGCTTTTACCCTTTTTGTCCACTATCCATCAGTCACCGTGCACTGTTTTTATAGTCTGTGTAATCTGTAGATAAAAAGGTTTTGTAAAGAGTGAAAATAGTTAAGATTTTTTTGAATGAAAGATACATTTGCGACTTATGAAGATTGTAAAGAAGACAGATTTATCTGAAACGGCACTTTCTGAAGCAATAGAAGACAATATCAGAATAAGTTTGTCAGAAGTTTCATTTGAATAACCGCGGAGGTTGCGATGAGTGTTGATGTAAAAGAAAAAGACAAAGAAAAAGACAAAGACAAAAATCGCACTAAGGTGCTTATAACAGGCATGGGAGCGTCTTTTGGTCTTCTGTATTCTGCAATAAAGCTTGTTGAGCCAGATATTGTAATGCTGTTAACCAGCGACAAGTTTGAGCAAAAGGCTATAGAAGTTAAGGATAAAGCTGGTTTCGTAAGAAAACAAAATCTGAAGTCTAAGACAAGCAGTTTTGAGAGCTTTATAATGAAAGACGTTTTTTGCGGCTTTGATGAAGCGGATCTCTTAGTCACAAGAATGTTCGCTCATTTATCAGATAAAGCCTATACAGAAGGTTATAAAGAACCCTGTCGCGAGGATTATGAGAGTGTGCAGGCATGGAAGGATGAACTGCTGAATGTGACTTTCGATCAAGCTGCTGTGCACAACTATCGTCTCTTCGTAAATCTCACAGGTGGCACTACAGCTATGCAGTGGGTGATGCAGGCGGCTTATGAAAAGGCTCTGAGAGAAGGCTTTGATGTGGAACGCATAGCCTTTGTGGATCGCCGTCCGACTGTAGAACAGCAAGCCAATCCTTTTGTCGTAGGCGAGTTAATAGAAGTGGAAAAACTTATCTCCAAGTAAATAGAAAGCGAGAAGTTGAAAATATGAAAGAAATAGAGTTGAAGATTTCCTTCAATACTCCTGCGTTTCTGGGAAATGCAGAGCAGCAAGGACAATGGCGCACGCCGCCTTTCAAGGCTTTGCTGCGGCAATGGTGGCGGGTGGTGAAAGCCAGGAAACTGAATTATGATCACAGGGAGCTGAAAAAGAAAGAAGACCAACTATTCGGTTTTGCAGCTGATGAGTCTAAAGGCTCTTCGCAGAAATCTGAGCTTCTTCTTAGGCTGGATACTTGGAAAGATTCTACTGATAATGTTATTGATACGGGCATTCCGGTAAAACATCCAGAAGTAAAGGATAGACCTTGCGGCGCAAACCTTTATTTAGGTTTTGGACCTGTCAGCTACAGATCAGAGCAAACGAAAAGATCTATTCCTGTAGATGAAAATGCGATTTTATCCTTACGTTTTCCAGACGAATTTGAGAAAGAGATTGCTGAAACGATTCAGCTGATTGATTGGTTCGGCACTATAGGTAGCCGCTCCAGAAACGCTTGGGGATCTATCAATTTGGAAGCGTTGTCAGGAATTGAGTTTAAGCCTTTTTCTTTAAGCAGTGTGCAAAAATATGCAAGAAATTGGCAGGAAGCTCTTAACACAGATTGGGCACATTGCATTGGTGAAGATTCCAATGGACTCCTGCTTTGGGAGACTAAAGATAAGCGAAGCGCTTGGGAAGAGGCAATAAGAGATCTTGCAGAGATCAAGATAGCTTTTCGAACTGATATGAAGTTTTCAGATGGCAAATACGCCCCTCTGGAAGAGAGACATGTAATTGCTTATCCTGTAACTAATCACTTTGTAAACGGGGTACCTAAGAATTTAAGAAATGCAAATCAGATCAGATTCAAAGTTTGCAAAACTTCTGACGGTAAGTTTTTTGCCAGGATCTTTCACATGCCTTGCACTGTTGATAAAGCTTTTAAAGATCAATTTAATCCCAGAGAATACTGCAATTTTGAAAATACGGCTTGGCCGAAAGTTCATAAAGTTCTGGATCAAAAGTGCAAACGCCTTAGAGAGGAGAAACATTCATGACAAACAAATTTTGGGAAATAAAACTTACAGCTTGGCTGCATGATCCGGCTGAAAAATGTTTCGTCCTTTTTCATGATCCGAGCGGTCATGAGGGTGGAAGCATAAAAAACATTCAAGAAGCGCTCAAAGAAGAAATCGGCTTGGAGACAGGCGATAAGGAAAAAGACATCATCAAAAAGGCCGATTGGATAGCTTCTTCTGCAGACAGGCCTCAATGGCCCAAAGAAGTCGGCGGCGATGCTTATGAAAAATGGGCACAGGTGGATTTTGCTTCCGAACCTGAGCTTATACATCCGCTTACGGGCGATATACTGAAGCTTGAGGATTTGCAAGGTTCGGTCAGCTGGAAAGAACTCAAAGATGTCAGCGAAGAATATTTTAAAGATGTTTTGAAACTTGGCAAAGACGCCAAAATGAAGTTTTTGGCTATGTGGCGTTTTGCGCCTGAGACTCCGAAGGTTACAGGAAAATCGCAAGGCGGCAACATAGGCAAGCTTTGGCAGCTTTTGCCGGCTGATACACGCGTTCCTGACCACTCGATCTGGAATCACTTGGATTTGACTTCAGCGTTCGCCGGAAGTCTTGCTGACGATGAACCTGCTTTGCTGGCTGTCACATTTGGACCGGTTCAAAGCTTTATAGCTCAGGCTCGCTCAACATCTGACTTGTGGGCAGGCTCACATCTTTTGTCCTCAATCGTGTGGGAAGGCATGAAAGCTGTTGCCGAAGAAGTTGGTCCCGATTCCTTCTTGTTCCCGCAAATCAGAGGCGTGCCAGCGGCGGATCTCTGGCTTCTGGATATGGCGAGAGACGCAGGCTGTGAAGATGCTTGGAGAAGACAATTTGAAAATGCGGGCGTTGAATGGCTGAAGTCCAGAACAGACTCCAATCCTCTATTTGCGGCCAGTTTGCCGAACAAGTTCTCTGCGATTGTGCCCAAGTCCAAAGTAGAAAGCCTTGTGGAGAAAATAAAAGCATCTGTTTGGCAAGAAGTAAAGATGTGGACAGAAGAAATTCCCGGCAAATTAGGTTTTGGAGAAGAAGGCTATTTCAAAGAGCAGATGGAAGAGCAATTGAAAGATTTTCCGAATATCTATTGGGCATCGGTAGATTGGCCAACAGATACATCTGAGGAAAATTTAGAGCCTATCAGAAAGGCTTGCGACAAGTTCTTTGAAGAAAGCGACAACTTCTTCAATAAGGACTATTGGAAAATCTTGAACAAAGAGATACCTCTGGGCGGCAAGACCTTTTACAAGCTGCAAGCGGGAGTTTTATATCCAGCAGTTTATCAGCTTTCTGAAAAGGCTCTTGCGGCTTCAAAGACAGCCAGAAGCTTTGAGCAGTTGACACAAACAGGTTTCAGATGCACTCTTTGCGGCGAGCGGGAATGGCTTGCGGAAAAGAAAGAGCAGTTAAATATTCCTGCCAACCAGCGTGAAAAATCAGGTGTTAAATGGGCAGAAAAAGCTGGCAGATACGGGATAAAGAAAGGCGAATATCTCTGCGCTGTTTGTGCTCTTAAAAGATTTTGGCCGACTATCTTTCTTGATAAGGTCAAAGACTATACAGCCAGCGATGACATAACCAGATATGTTGTCAGCACTCATGCTATGGCACTCGCACCGACTTTAAGACAGCTTGGCAAAATAGCGGGGGAACCTCAGGTGTTTTCTATGGAAGGCATTGAAATAGCCTCTGATATAGAAAAAATACAAAAAGAGGTTTCAGACTGCGAACCAGTTGTATTACCCCATAAGCTCTATGTTGAAACTATAAAGGCGGATGGCTCTAACTTCTGGCTTAAAAGAATTCCCGGAAGACTTGAAGAACTGAGAGAAGAAGGCTCTGAAAACAAAGCTGAAGAGTTTGAGGCTCGATTAGCCAAAGTTCTTGGCAAAAAAGAATTCAGACCTGAGACCTACTATGCTCTGTTGCTGATGGACGGCGACAAGATGGGCGCTTGGCTCTCAGGCGACGATGAAGAAAAGTGCATAAAATATTCCGATTCTTGGCATAGTAAAATCCGATCTGCTGATGTGATGAAGAATGGAGAAAAAGCCGTAAAAGACTATCTGGACTCTTTGAAGCCAGCCTCTCAAGGCAAGCATGCTGTGATTTCGGGTGCATTGAATTCTTTCTCTGGTATTATGGCTCCCTATATAGTTGAAAAGCTGCATTGCGGTAAACTCATTTACTCAGGTGGCGATGACGTGCTTGCTATGTCTTCTACCGACGATATTCTGGGGATGCTCAAAGAACTGAGGCTTGCGTACAGCGGCATAGGCAATAAGCCTGAGAATGCCCAAAATACCAATAGAGATGAGATTTATAAACAAAATGGTTTTGCTTTGCTGAAAAACAGACTCATGCAAACTATGGGTAAAAAAGCTACGGTCTCTGCAGGAGTGGTTATCGCTCATCATAAAATGCCGCTCGCTTATGCTTTAAAATGCTTGAGAGAAGCTGAAAGTATGGCTAAATCGGCTGGCAGAAACGCTTTTTGTATAAGAATTCTGAAACGTGCAGGCGGAGAAGTTTCTTACATTGATCATTGGTGGTCAGAAAACTCCGATGTTCCGAACGATAAGATTTTAACAAAAGGCTTTGATGTGAGCACTCCCATAGGGCTCTTTGAAAAGCTGGTTGAAATAGGAGCTGCTCTCCCTAGAAAAGCCTTTTATGCTCTAGAAGACTGGGTTGGTGTCCTCTCTGTTAGCGGCAGTAAAGGTGATAAAGAGAGAACAAAAGAGATGGCAGAGAAAATGCTGTCTCAGCAGCTTTCACAGCATGGCTGTGAGAAAGTGGCTTCGGAAGAGAATGCTTCTACCCTTGCCAAAAGTGTTGTTGAAATGGCATGGAGAAGATGGAATGAGGATGAAGCTCAATTGCTAAATAAAGAAACACAGAAGAAATCCTTGGAAGCGGCAGTGAAATATCTCGAAAACATGCTTTATTCGGCAGAGTTTTTCGCACGAGAAACACGTAACTATGCTCATAAGAAGAAAGAAGGAGAAGATAAATAATGACAACAGAACTCTTTATCAAGCCTTGCGATATCTTCATGCCTCGCGGCAACAGCCATTTCGGAGTGAATTCTGGAGATTTCGGACAAATCAGGATTTTGCCTGCTCCTTCAATCTTTGCAGGAGCAATAAGAAGTTTCATAGCATCGACTAATATAGAAGATTTGAAACAGATTGAAAAAGGCGAACGCCCTGTGACAGAAAAAATAGCTGGCTGTCTCGGTTCTTTAAAGGAGTCGAAAAAGTTTCCTGGAACATTCCGCATAGGCCAGGTTTGCCTTTGCCGAAAGACAAAAGACGGCTCATATGAACCTATTTATAGAATGCCTTCAGACATAGTTGTTTTCGAAGAAGACCATAAGATTGCATCCATAAAACACCTTCTTCCTTCAGAACCTATATCAGGAATAAAAGGTTCGTCGGAATTGCCTAAGACGGCAATTTTACAAGCTGCGAATATGAAGCCTGCTGGCGGTTATTGGCTCATCAAAGACGGCTTTCAAAAATATCTGAATGGTGGACTGCCAGATAAAGGCGATTGCATCAAAGAAAGCGATTTGTGGAAAAAGCAAATGAGAACTGGAGTGGCTTTAAATGGGCAAACCAGAAGCGCGGAGGAAGGCATGCTCTATACGACTGAGTGCCTGAGCTTTTGTGACGGCGTTGGCTTTGCAGTCGAAGTCATCGGAGCAGATGAGCTTTTGCCGGAGACAGGTCTGCTTTCACTCGGCGGAGAAGCAAGAGGAGCTGTGTTTGAGAAAATCAAAGACTTTTCGGAACCTTCTGCCGATTTTTCCAAAATAGCTGAGCAGAAACGCTTTAAGCTTCTGTTAACTGCTCCCGCTATTTTCCCAGACGGCTGGCTGCCCGATGAACAGCTTTTTCCCGCAAAGCTGGTTTGCGCATCTGTTAAAGGCTATGAGACTCTTTCTGGCTGGAATATGGTGGAAAATAGACCTAAAGATGCTGTCAGAACAGTGCCTGCAGGTTCTGTTTATTGGTTTGAGGATTTTGAAGGCACTGCTTCCGACTTGCAGGAAGGACTTCAGAATTATTTTATCCCCGAAGACAAACAGCGCTATGTCGAGGGCTTTAATAAAGCAGTTATAGCTGCTTGGTGAGATTAAATACAGGAGAATATAATATGTACGAACAAAAATCTTTAATGTTTTATTATTGCATGACACCTCTTCACATGGGAGCAGGCACTTCAGTAGGTGCTATTGACAATCCCATACAACGCGAGATTCACTCTGGCCAGCCTATTATTGCTGGTTCAGGACTCAAAGGTGCTATAAGACATCATGTTGACAAACAATGGGAAGGCAGAAAGAGTGACGTAATATCTCTGTTCGGATCAGAACCTAAGCCAGGAGACCTTCAGGCTGGTGCTATTGCCTTTACAGATGCTAATCTGATAGCTTTCCCTGTGCGTTCGGTAAAAAATTCATTCGTATATGTGACTTGCCCCTATGCTCTTGCAAGACTCAAAAGACATGCACAGCTGGCTGGCGAAAAATTTAAATGGAATATTGCTGAGCTGAAGCTTGATATTGATGATAAAGAGGTGCTGGCTTCTTCGGAAGATTCACTTGTTGACGGGAAGCTTTGCTTGGAAGCTTATGAATTTAAGGCTAACAAGTCAGAAGAGATAAAGGAAATAGCTGCATGGATAGCAGAAAGATGTTTCCCGCAAGGAGATGAGTCACATAAGTTTTTTGCTGATAAATTGGAAGCGGATTTCTTTTTGTTGAACGATGACAGTTTCAACTTTTTTGTTAAAAATTCTACCGTGGTTGAACCTCACGTCGCTATAGACAATAAAACAGGCACAGCTGTAGACGGAGCTTTATTCTACACCGAAAATATGCCGCCTGAAAGCATATTTGCAGGCAATATTCTTGCCAGCATTGAACGCAAAAAGCTTGCAAGAAATCCAGAAGGTAAGGAAATAGACGACAGGATGAGTGCAGAGGACTGTTTGAATAAAGCTCTTTGGGATACAGACGGTATAAGCGGTCAGACTGTGCAAATGGGCGGAGATGCCACAACAGGACGCGGTTTGGTTATGATTAATGCCCCGAGAAAAGGAGAATAATTATGGCTACCTTAGAACAACAAAGAGCTGCTCACGCTTGGGAAAAGGTGCAAGGCAAAAGCAAAGAATTTAAGAATTTGGCAAAAGGTGCTCCAGCACTTGTGATGAACAACGGTTTAATGCCCTCATTGGCCTTTTGGCAAGACAAAGGAGGCAATTCTGGCGAGCTGGTGAGGGTAATACTTGACTGGCTAAGCCAGAGGAAGTTAGTTGCAAGTTCCGATTTCTCTTCCGCAATGGTGAGTTTGCAAAAGGCGGATCCTGTGAAATTCAGAGCTGTCACCAGCGAAACTCTTGAATACCTTAAGTGGCTCAGAAACCTTGCTGGAGCAGTAATTAAATGAAAGGGATGAGATTTCATGGCAAAATATAATGAAAATCCGAGGCAGGCAACTTCAGCTCCTAAGCCTCTGTTAATAGCTGTGCCGGACTATTTGAACGAAGCACTCAAGAAAAGTCTGCCAGAGATGCCGCCTGGACATGTGTTTAATCTCTATGCTCCTATGTGGGTTGAAGAGCCTTTTGGAAGAAAAGAAAAAAAATGGGGCTTGGGCGAAGACATAGGTGTAAAATTTGAGGGTAGGGGTAAATACAAACGTAAGCTATATGATGCTCGTCCCGGGGGGAAGACTTCTGTTTTGCAAGAGACCTCTAAAGACTATTCTCAGCAAACGCAAAAATTGCTTTCCGCATTAATTGAACGTCAACGAACAGCGGCACAAAAACTGGAATCAGTGTTCTTCCCATGCAGACTAATATCACCTCTTGCGATAGGATTGGGAAATGAGCATCCAGTTGAAAACGGCTTCTCCTTTCTTTCTCCTTACGGTTTGCCTTATATTCCAGGTTCAGGTCTTAAAGGTGTTTTGAGACGTGCAGCTGAAGAGCTCAGAGATTCTGATGGAACTATAACTTCAAAAGAAATAGATTCTCTTTTTGGTCCAGAAGATCCTAGAACTTCCAAAGATACCAGCAAAACAGCAGAGGAGTTTGAAGCGCAAAGGGGTGCACTTTCCTTCTGGGATGCTTTTCCTGACTGCAAAAGCATGTCATTGGAAATAATGACTCCGCATTATTCTGAATACTATCAAAAGAACAAATCGCCACATGATCAAGGGCAGCCGACACCGATTCCGTTTTTGGTTGTGCCTCCAAACAGCAATCTAAATTTGATTATTCAGTGTGATTCTAGCCGATTGCCTGAGTCTGAGTATAATTGGCGTGGGAAACTTGAGCAAATAATAGAATATGCAGGCAAATGGGTAGGCTTGGGCGGCAAAACCGCAGTCGGCTACGGGGCTTTCAAGATTGATGAAGAATTGAAAAAAAAGACCGAAGCTGAAAAGGCAGCTGCTGAAGAAGCCAAGAGAAAAAGAGAGGAAGAAGCAAGATTGGCGGCAATAGAAGCTGAGAAGAAGAGAGTTTTTGAGGAGCGTTTGTCTCTCATGTCGCCTGAAGAACAAGAGAAAGCTCTTAAGCTGAATGAGGTTAGAGAGCTGCTCAAAGAAACAGCTGATTCAATGAAGGCTTATGAATCTTATGAGACAAATACGTGTCAAGATTTCAATACGGCTTTTAACAAGCTGGCTGCAAAGTGTGAAGAACTCAAATCTGATATTCTGGCTGATGCTTTACTGCAGGAAGAAATAAAAACTGTTTTGGGCAAAATTCACCCATGGGTAGGCAAGACTAAAAAGCGTCGTGATATCAATAAGCTGAAAAATTCACTGTTTCCTGAAAACTGACAACTTCTGACCTTTCGGCGGAGCATCTCTCAGCGACTGCTTCGCCGATTTTTTAGAGTTTTTTCGTGCTTTTCGTGTGTTTCGTGGTTTAGAAATGTCCTTGCTCTGAGAAAAAGGTCACCAGATTAGCCAAGTCGTCTACATAATCGGCGACAACCTCGGGCAGCATTTGCGGCTGTTTTACGCTGCAATAAGTCAAAAGCAGGCTGTTAAATATTTCGCCGTCCAGAGAGCTGTACCACCTGGCTTTGTTAGGCAGCTTGAAGTGTTCCGAGTGCATTGCAAAGCAGTTTATATATTCAACCGCAAATTGTGAATTGTTTATGTCAAAGCTTGATGTTTCCAAGCTTTCATCAGCTTTTTCTTTGTTTCTGGGTTCTACCAACAGGTGATAAAGAGGTTTTAAAGCGACGACTGTCCGTCTTGTGTTAAGCGGGTCATTGTCAAAGTCTTCAACAGCTTCGTTCCAATATTTCACGTGTTTGATAATGGTCTTATCAGCCTTTGATAATAAGCCTTTAGCCTCTAAGAGAGAAGAGAAAAATCCCAAATTAATTTTGCTTTGTTCGTTACTGTCGTCAGGGACATCAGAGTTGACCCTGTGAGACATAATTTCGTCAATAAGCTTATTTAGCAGGATAGTTTGATATTGCTCAGGCAGCAAAAAATACCAGTAAAGCTCTTCAAGTTTAAGTTTTATGTTTGCGCTTATTTCTCCAATGAGTTTTTCTTGGTTTTCAGCAGACATGTTCGTTAACAAGGCTGTTAAATAAGGCAGACCTTTGCGGGCGGCTTTAAAAATATCAGGCTGCTCGGGATTGCAAGCTTGAAGCATGAGTGCGGAAAAGTGGTGTAAACAATGTCTTCTGAGAGCTGTTGCCGCAGTCCTGTGGTTATCTTTTTCAAAAGCCTTGAGCAGCTTAAGAGATTTGCTCTGCCAAAATCGGCTGTTTGTGGCATTTTTCAGAAATATAATTCCGGGCTGAGGCAGCCAATCAGGTAGATATAAAGATTTTTTTGCTTTTGCTTTTGATTCATCTGCAAGATTGCTTAAAATGCCATTCAATATGTTTTTAGAGCCATGCTGATTTGATGTGTCAGGCTTAGAACAGTCTTTATTAGTGTCGCAATTATTAATGGCTTTGCATAGTCCTTTCAATATTGCAGAATTTCTTAAATTCGGAAGATTTTCAAAAAGTGCACATATTGCTTTTCTGATGTCATCTGATGACAGCTCGGCTACTTTTAGCCGGAGAATGCTTCTCTTTGCCAGATATTGATTTATATGTTCTTTTATAATGCGGCAACAGAGCAGTTCTGCATCTTTAAATATTGTTGTTTCTTCAGGTGATACTGTTTCTAATGCTTGCGCAGTCTTTGCAAAATTAAGGGAAGCTTTATAAAGCAATGGAAGCTTTTTCCTTGTTTGCATTGCAGATGCTGCTTTATATATCGCTTCAGGATCAATCATAGCCATTACTTCTTGCATTATTTGACTGTCCGCTCTTGCATCAGATTTTTCGTCAGTATAATCATCAAAATGCTTGCTTATGCTTTCTAATAGCTGTTTTAGAAGATTTGTCTCATATGAACTCAAATCAGGCAACAGAGAAAATGTATAGAGCATTTCAGCGGGATCTCTGAAAAATAGCCAAAGCAGCATAGGATAATATTTTCTGTTTTTTGTGAAAGCATGGCTTTGGAGGATTTCTTCCGGGCAGTTTGAAAGGACAAATCTGCTTGCCAAGTAGGTATCATGACTTGAGTTGGCAAATTTTTCTGCGGTATTTCTGTAAAGTGTGTCAAATTCTTGCATTTGGTCAGCCAACCATGGAGTCAGAGCAATCCGGATATATTGCGGCAGCTTATAAAAGCGGTTGCAGTCTTGTTTCAGATATTGCTCATAATGCTTGGCTATAGTTTTCAGCTTTGCGTATCTGTTCTCACAATTTTGCGGCAGCATAGCTTCTCTGAAATAGGCGGCTTGAGTGACATAACTGTTGTTTATCTTGTCGAAAAAAGCGACGAAGTCTTCATATTCAGGTTCTTTTCTGTCGTTTGCAAGCCAGCTTCTGACTTTTCTGATGCGAGGCTCTTTTCCTGTGTTGAGTCTTAACCAATGTTCCAACTCTTCCAGATTATTGAAACCTATAACTCCAGGGGTTGCTTTCTCTTCTTTCCGTTTGTTTTCTTCAGGAACAAGAAAATAGCCTTCCTGAGTGCTGATCCAAGCTTCCAGTTTAATGTCATAATGACTGATTTCTCTAATTTGTCCATGTTTATCGATTTGTCCAGTACAGCAAAGCGGCGGAAAATCGGTGATATTGTTATGTTTGAGCCATCTTTCAACCCAATAGCCGAGATTGTCGGAATCGCCCGAGATTCGTAATCCTGAAAGCTTTTCAATAGTTGCAGGGAGGGCGATGCAGACAGTTTTGGCGTTATGTGGTTTGAAGTTTTCGTTCAGCTTTGAATATCGCTTTTCAGCATCTTTTTGCAATGTTTTCAGAAAGTCGTTTGATGGGTCTTTAAAGCTGTCTTCAGTGAATTCTATAAAACTGTCAAAATACACCTGCGGTAGAAGGTTGTTTTCCAATACAAGCGGTACAGTTACAAGTGGAGGTGTTGATGGCGATTTGCTGAAAAGTGTCTCATTGATGTCTTCTTCATCAAGCTTCTGTGCCAGTTTCAATATTTCTGTTTGCTGGCTTTTGGAGTAATAAAATCTGCCTTTGTTATCACGTAATCGCTCGATCTCGCTGTCTATATAGCGGAAGAGACCTCTGAAATCGTCATATGCTTTAAGTATATGCAAAAGTCTGGAAGGCCGTCTTTTCCAAAAACTTTGCAATGACTTTGAGCAGGTTGAAACATCATCTGCGACATCTGTGTTCTCAAGCTCTATTTTGCTAAAAAACGCCCAATTCAAGTTTTGCAGAAGATTATTAGGCATTTGCTTGAGTTTTCTTCACTTTTCGACAGCTGTTATCACTATAGAGTCAAGTTGGGCGATATCGAGGTTTTTGAGATATTCTTGCGTGATCTCTATTTTGTTCGCTGAGCCTGATTGTAACGTTTCTTCTTTTCCGTCCTTGAAGATGAAAGACAGTTCAAAACTTTCAGAGGAGCTTTTGATGCGAATAGGACCTTGCCCTGTATATCTGACTTCAAAAGTTTTCAGCATGCCGTTTTCTTCAATCAGATTGTAGAGATTGTTATAAATAGATTTCGCTTTTTTGAAGCTGTCAGCTTCGCTGGCTGCATATACAAGGTTTGGAGATTTAAGCGGTGCGACAAGATTCTCATTAATTAAATCTATGGTTGTTTCGTAAATCTGCTTGCCTATTTGCAGAACGAGTTTCAACAGTGGTTCAGGTGCTTTCTCAGTCTCTTGTTCATATGCTTTCTCGGCTTCTATGAGCTCATTAAAGACAGCTGCTGAATACAGGTTTCCTTTTTCCAATTCATATTCGCGGAAAATTTGCATAGTGCGGTTCAATTTGGCTTCAGGCGGATTTGTCAGGAGCTTGTGCAGCCTTGCTTGTTGAGTTTCTGTCAGCATACCCATAAATTCAGCCAATTGTGAGACCAGTATAGGCCGCTCATTCCAGTATTCCAGCAAAATTGGTATTTCTAATGGATTCTCATAGCTTGGAATATGGTAATCTTCAGTGCTGAGTTCTTTTTCTCGCGGATTGAAGAAAATCGGAGTAATTCTTATGGCTTCGCTGACTTGTTCGAATGCACGAAATTTCTCGGAAGATATTACGCCGAAAGCCGGTTTTGAGTCTTTTGCTCCATAGCTGAACTTCCAGATTTGTCCGAAAGCAAGTTTATCAGGAGTTTCCAACTCCACTGCTGATTCCGCTTTTCTCCAAAAGTGTGTGAAAAGCTTTGAGAGAACAGGACTGTTTGCAACATGTGAGCAGTCTTGGCAGGCTTCCAAATGTTTTTTCACCTTTGTTGAAGGCGCTGTGTCCGGATTTTTTTGTTTTTTTTCTAAAAATTCTACTAATTTGCGTTCTATTTTCTTACATTCATTCATTCTTTTCACCTGCTTTTAAGCAAAGGGGCATATTCTTCCAGAAGACGGTGCACAAGTGCGCGTATAATTTGCCGCTGTTCTTCTATAGTATAATCTTGTAGAAGAGGACTCAGAGAATTCTTAAAGAAGTTTGTCATGTTGCTGGTGGTTGTTCTTCCCGTCTTTACTTTTAATAAGTGGCTTTTTGCAATTTTGTCCAAAAAAATCTGTATGGTATCAGTTTCTCCTAATGCGGATGCACAAAGCAGCTCATAATTGTCTTGTCCCAGATCTTCGGGTGTGAAAAAATCGGGACATAGCTTTGCAAAATAACCCAAGCCGCATAGCAGTACTGTGTCTTTTTTGTCTTCATTTTGCAAGTCGAAAAGAGCGAATATGTCCGAAACGGCTTCATCAAGAGCTGTTGAAGACATTTGGGAATCAGGGTTGCCGGACATATCCGGAATCTCTATGTTTTTGGCAGTGGTATTGTCACTGTTAACAGGCATTATTTCTTCGATTGATATGGCGGAAGGCTGTTCAACATATTTGTAAAGCGCAGATGCAATCACGTTTGCTCTAAAATACATAGCCGGGCATGCAGTAAGCAGTTGTATGATGCTTTCTTCTAAATACATGTTTTTTACATTTGTATTAACGAGTTGTCTTTTTAGCGGGATTTTAGCGACAATCTCTTGTGGAAAGCTGATTGTTGAACCTTGTGCCAGCTCGGAGGTTGCCGATATTGCATAGCATCCAAGCTTGATTTGGCTGATTTTGTCACTTTTTGCGAGTTTTTTTAGAGTCTTTTTCACGGCATCGCTGAATAAAAAATACTCTTGCACGTTTTGAGGTGCATTTTCTTTCAAGAGAGTGAAAAGGCGTGCGAGTATATAGCCGTATTCCTCTTGCAGACTGCCATTAATAGCTGCGGCTTTCAATTTCATTATAAAAGAGGTTTCTGAAGGGGCTAGCAGTTCCAACATGAAATTGCCCGCTGTTTCGGTTATTTGTTCCTCTTGAATGACGTTTTGAAGCTCATGTCTTTTAATTATTTTTCTGATGGAAGCATGAATGCCGGATTCCAGTTCTATATAATCTCTGGCGGAAATATGTCGTTTGTTGTTAAGGAGCAGGGATTCGATAACTTCTAAAAATCCGAACTTATTCTTGTTATTCATTGCCGCAGTGCCTTTTCCAGTCTTTGCTTGGCCGATTCGGAAATTTGCTCCCATGTTGTTTTGTCTGTGTCCATATCTTGCTCTGTCAGCGGCAAGGTATAATTCATCAGAAACAGAGTCGTTTGACGCAGCAGAGAACAATCTTCTGTTTTAAGAATGAAATTTTTGGGGTCTTTGATATTTCTGTGCTTTATTTTTGTTGTTCCGAAAGCTATTTTCGAGCCGTCTTTGGAGATGCTCAAACCTGGGTGGGAAGCTTTTTTGCTTCCTTTTGTTGCTCTATATGCTTTATGCCTTCTCCATGCGGTTTCTTTGAAAAATGCTGCGTGTGCATAGGGTATCTTTTTTGGAAGGCTGTCGGACAAATACTTTTTGGCGCTTTCGATTTGCCTTGTGCTTTCCAAGAGGCTTGCTTTCAAAAGCATATCAAAGTCATCTAAATAATCTATATTCACTGAATCCTCTCCATTCTAGAGAGGAGTTTACCGCAAAAAGATATGAAAAGCAAAATAAAAGCGGGCATGTCGCCCGCTTTTATGAAACGTTGAATTAGGAGTTTGATTCAGTCATAGCAGAACCAAGCATTGCAAATCTATAATCATTCTTCAGTAAAACTTTGCTGTACACTTTCCTCGGAGGATTCTCCTCCTGATGATTCGTTTAATGATATGTTGGCGGCAGATTCGGAAGGGAGAATCCAAAACTCATCATTGTCTTTGTTGTTCAGACAAAATTCGTAGAATTTTCTTACTTTTTCTTTATCCTTCTCTGTTTTGACCTCTTCTATGCGGAAACCGCCGTGTGCATATTTATTTCGTAAGCTGGTAATAGAATTCCATTCGTTTAGAAATCGATATGGCTTTTCTGTAGTTTTATTTGACGGATTATTTTCAGATGTGAAAGCAGTGTTTCTATACGAATTGAGTTCTTTCTCAATTTTTTCTCTTTCGCTGATTTTGAGCCATTTTGAAGCTTCGGGTGAAGTAGGATGTTGGGCAAGAAAAACTCGGCTGACTACCCATTCTCTGAGCAAGAGCAATGCTGTTGAAGTATTGTTTATATCTATTTGCCATCTGATAAATTCAAGCTGACGGTCCATTTCTTTCTCATTCAGCTCTATGTTTGCTTTGGATGCAACTTTTGGGAGAGCTATTGTTTCCAGTCTTTTTTGAACTTGTCTTAAAAGTTCTTTGATAGCTGATAGACGATATTTTTCTGATAAGCGTTCTGGCAAGTCATTTAACTCCGCCAGCACTCTGTTTGCCTTTAATGCTGATTCAAATGGTAAGCCGGCTATTATAGCTTCTTCTAGCCTTTCAAAGTCAGCACTCTTTATTTTTATAAGAGATTCAAGCGAGGTTTTTCCTTCTTTTATGGAATTTCTCAATCCTTGAGATGGGTTATCGATTATTTCAGATATTTCCATGTTTATAGCGTTGTCACTTATTACTTTATTGATGAATTCTTTTATACCGCTGATTTGTCCGAATTCTTCAAACTCTTTAACTGCATAAGAGCCTTTGATAATAGATATGATAGGTGATATATCAAAAACTGGAGTGATATTTTTTTCTTTATCTTTTACTTCCCAAGCTCCGTAAAAAATGTTTGCTAAGGAGACCTTTTTATAACTTTCTAAGTAGGTTAAAGCTCCAAACATTAGAAGAGGCAAGTGTCTTAGACTATTTGTTATATCTAAGGTTACTTCTGGGGCAGAATATTTTTGTAAGACCTTTGTAACCTCATCAAAGACAGACCATACTTCTTGGATATCTTTACCGGAAGCTATGGTTATTTTAATAACATTTATGTCCTTTTCTTGAGCTTCTTTTTCAAGGTCATTCCAGTGCTTCTCTGAAGCTTCTGTGGTTAAAAATGCTATTATTTTATTGATTTGTTTTATTTCGGCTATTGCCAAACATGCATATTTTGTTTTGGAATCTTTATTTCCAAGTTGATAGGTTGTTTCCTGTAAATCGTTTTTTCCAAGAGCTGTGAGTAAAATCCTCTCTGCCATTCTTAGCCTCCTTGTTTTAAGTTCTCAGCAAAAGCTGTGATTATTTATTATGCTGAATTTTTATATATTTCAGGTAGGGACCATAGCTTGCCGCCAGATTGCTTTCCACTATTTTATGGTTTTTGTACATTACATAATCATAACCAAAATCCACATTATGTTTCCAAAAATAGGATATTAGTGTGACTTTTCCTGCTTCTACCTCAACTTTGTGAAATTTCTTATGGCGGGTTTGTTTTGTATTTCCATACAAGTAATGCGTGTCTATAATAAAATTCCTGCTTAAATCCATTTCATAAACACCTTCGACAACTAAGTATTCACCTATGTATCTGGAAGTTATTATATTTGGAGCGTAGGAAACACCGGCAGTCAGATCAAACTGTGATCCTTCTGTTTGAGAACCAAAATAGACTGTTGCGCCTTTTTCCCCTTCAAGGGAATATTCGAGTATAGGAATAGAGCCTAACTGTGTTTTTTCTTTGCCTGTTCCCATAGAAGCGTTTAAATAGCCAGGTCCTTTGGTTATTTAAACGCTGGATGCGAAGAAAACGACTAAGCCTTTGTTTTCCGATTTCGCTTTTCCATCTTTTTTATAAACTCTGGAGATAGCGTTTCTTGAGGCTCAGACTCTTTTGTTCCTGTTTTTTGAGAGTCTTTGCTCAGAAGCTCGACTATTTGTTCATTGGTGAAACCTAAAGCTTTTAGCTCTTTAATCTTATCTATGTCTTGAGCAAAGCTTATTGAAGCACAGAATAATAGAATTAAAATACATAAAGAAATAAAAGCCTTTCTAAACCACAGAACACACGGAATACACAGACAGGCAAAAATCTTGCAAAAGCATCACAGCTTTTCCTCAGATTTTTGCTTTAAAAAAACTACAGGAGTAATGGCAAAGCATTTATTTGTTTTAGCGATTGAATTCTAAACAATTCCACTGTCCAGTGCACTGTTCACTATTTTTATCATGTGCCTCTGCGGAGAATGCTCAAATACTCCTCGTAAAGGAAAGTTCTGTTGCGGCTGGCGGCAGTTGTTTGAAGAAGAATTCCTGCCTTGATAAGCCGTTTGACAGCCGATGAAACAGTGTTGAATGACAGCCCGAGCGCTTCAGCGGTTTTGCCTATGTCTATAATAGGGTTGGCTTCCAGATAGTTGAACAAAAGCTCGGTATTGGCTCTGCTTCGGCCCATATTTGCTATTATCTGTCGGTTTTTGTTGTGTAGGGTATTTAATTCATCGATGCTTTGAATGGCATCCTTGGCGGATTCATCAAGTGCCATTAGGAAAAAGAGAATCCACTGTTCGTAGTTGCCTTTGCGTCTGACTTCGTTTAACCGGTCATAATATTCAATCTGATTTTTTTTGAGGAAATAAGATATGTACAGAACCGGCTTGGATAAAATCTTTTGTTCCATAAGGAAGAGCGTGACCAACAGTCTTCCTATTCTGCCGTTTCCGTCCAGAAAAGGATGGATTGTCTCAAACTGATAATGTATCAGTGCTGCTCTTATAAGCGGATCCAGGCTGTATTCGGAATTAATATATATTTCAAGATCCGAGATTGCTTTATGCATGTCTTCTGGATTTGGCGGAATGTACCTCGCGTTTTTTAAAGTTGAACCTTGCCCGCCAATCCAGTTTTGTGATCGTCTGAATTCGCCAGGAGTTTTCTCTTGCCCTCTGACATTTTCCAGCAATACGGCATGCGTTTCTTTTATTAAGCGATTGCACAATGGAAAGTTTTCAAGTCTGTTGATAGCGTATTGTGTCGCTTTGATGTAGTTGACTACATCTGCAACGTCTCTGTTGGTGTTTGCTTCTATGTCGGGATCCAGAATGTCTTCAAGTGTTGCTTGAGTTCCCTCGATCTGTGAGGACATCAGGGCTTCTTTTCGGACATACATAGAGATGAATAAAGAGATATTGGGGATTCTTGAAGCTATGCTTTCCAGAACAGCGAGGCTTTTATTTGCTGAAATAAGAGCTTCTGCTATTTCCGCATTGATTGCGATTTCGGGATTTGGCGGTAACGGGCTAGGCATGAAAGATTTATAAGCCGCTTCGCCTGTCAGATTAGTTCTATATTTTCCTGCTCTGTTTTGCATAGTTTTTCTGAATTCAGACCCCTAATGCTGGATTTTCAAGTTTTTCTTAATTGAAATATATTTAATAATTTAATTATCTTATTTCATTTTAGCAATGTTAATTGAAATATGAAAGCAAAAATTTGATTCTTATTTCAGTTTATAGCCTTTAATTCAAAAACAGAAGAATATTTATTCACAGATTGTGTGGACTGGATTTTAAGCATAGCTTGAAATCATGGTGTTGGTCGTAGGGAGTTAGGGTAGCAATTGCCGCTTGAGCGGCAGTTTTATCTGCTTTTGGGAAGCCTTGGCTATTTGCAGCTTTTGTATAATGGGGAATTTGTCTCTCTTCCTGAAGATTTATCAGGCTTCGAAAACGATCCTAAACAATTTCACTGCCCACTACCCACTAAGCCCTGATTACTCGCCTGCATGGCGTTGTGGCGGGGAGCCTCGTACGACAAGAAGGAACCGCGCTAACCACCTACCAAGTAACCAGCGTTTCAATCCCCGATGTGGCGGGGAGCCTCGTACGACACTAAGGGGACAGCTTTTAATTCTGTCCCTGATGGAATGTTTCAATCCCCGATGTGGCGGGGAGCCTCGTACGACTGGAGAGAAGTTTTAACCGAAAAAGAGAAAGAAGAAAGTTTCAATCCCCGATGTGGCGGGGAGCCTCGTACGACTTTGTAATCCTATACGATGTAGAATCTGAAGAAG
>JAAYNI010000096.1 GCA_012520995.1 Candidatus Rifleibacteriota bacterium | reverse complement strand
TAGCATCGAACATCAGCATCTGTCCTTAATCAGAGGCTAGGGCAAAAATTGTGATTATGCGGTAGCAGAATGCAATTTTTGCCCAATTTTGCCCTCATCTGTGTGAATCTGTGTCCATCTGTGGATAAATTCTTTTCGGCCTAAAACGAAAAACGGGCTTTAAAAGCCCTTTGTTTATTGTCTAATTGGCTTGGAAGCCAGTGTTTAAAAGAAAGGCGGCAAACGGAGTCGAACCGTTGAATAATGATTTTGCAGACCATCGCCTTACCACTTGGCTATGCCGCCAAAGTGGCCAGGGTCAGAATCGAACTGACGACACACGGATTTTCAGTCCGTTGCTCTACCTACTGAGCTACCTGGCCGAAAAAAAAACGGATCGGACGGGACTCGAACCCGCGGCCTCCGGCGTGACAGGCCGGCGTTCTAAACCGACTGAACTACCGATCCAGTTTTTTCATTTGGGCGGTGACGGGTTCGAACCGCCGGCCACCTGGGTGTAAACCAGGAGCTCTGCCAACTGAGCTAACCGCCCTGAATGCCTGTTCATAATATCATAGTGAATTATATTTGTCAATCACTTTAAATATTTTTTTTGAGAAAAATTTAAAAGACAGCTGAGCCTTTTTAAAAGCTCGGCTAAGTAGCTGTTTTAAATAAAAGTTGTCGGAAACATTTTTTTCTTTGCCATAAAATCAAAAAATTGCTTTCTACAAAATAGAAAGCAATTTAAAAAGCATTAATTAAATAAGAAAATTAGCGAAGCAAATTTATACTTAACAGAATTCCTATTAAAAAGAAAATTCCATTGAATAGGAAGAAGATGTACTATTTTTCTCGCGAAACATCATTCTGTCTACTAGCGAATCAACCGGAAGCAATTTTTTTCGGAATTCTTCCAATGTTTCCTCGGGAAGCACACAGCAATCTTTAGATTGTTCCAAAATCTTCATGTCTTCAACTGTAATTCTGAGTCTGTCTTTCAGAACGTCAAAGCTCAACTCAAAGAGACCTCTGCCTGTGCTGTAATTTGCCTCTATAGATGCTGCTAAAGCCGTTTGCAAAGCTTTTTTCCCGCGCTCTCTCGAATGCTCTGGAAGTGAATAATGATCACATATTCCATCTAAGGTCAACATCACATTCTCTAGATAGCAAGACTCTGCAGGAATGCGCATATGCAAGGAAAGCTCGTCATCTCTGGTCGCTTTCATTGAAAGACTCCTCTCTTTATTCTTTTGCTGCTATGATCTGAATAACTTCTTCTTTAGTTGTAGCCTTTTTAAGATCTTCGACAAGATCTTGATATCGCAATAGCCTAGAAATTCTTGCCAACAGCTTTAAATAGAGGCTGCCTGATTCAACGGGAGCCGCGAGAAGAAATATCAAGTTTACAGGGTCGCCGTCAACGGAATTAAAATCAATACCTTCATTTGAGCGCGCAAAAGCAACAGAAACTTCATTGACTGTATTAGCACGAGCATGAGGTATAGCTATACCTGCTCCTATTGCAGTGCTTCCAATCTTTTCTCTTTCCATGACTGCGCTTACAAAATGGTCATGATCTGAAATCTTGCCTGAGGACGAAAGCATACAAGAAATCTTATCCACAGCTGAAGCCTTGTCGCCAGCATTCAGATCTAAATCAATAAAACCCTTCTGCAGCAATTGTGAAATCATTGTACAACTCCTATAGTCTTATCTGCTTATATTATAGCAAGAAACGTACCAAGTGTTATATTAGCTTCTGCCCTCTTCAAGAGTGCCTTAAACAAAATAATCCATTTTTTTTCTGAATACTCGTGTGCAATTCACACTCAAATGCGTGAAAATTACACACAAAATCAATAGACTGAGTGAAAAATTCATTCTAGAGAATGCTTTTTCAGCTGGTGTCTCAGAGCAAAACGTGTCATTCCAAGGAGTTCTGCCGCTTTATTTTTCTTTCCTTCGCATTCTTCCAAAGCTCCGGCAATAAGATTTTTCTCAACTGATTCTATATATTCTTTAAACTGAAAACCAGGATTCAGCCATGGTTTCATGTTCTCCTCAGGCTCTGGAGCATATAGCGAAGGAATTTTTTTCTTCAGCTCTTCAGGCAAACTAGCAGGACAAATCAAAGACGAGGTTTCAATAAGAGTGGCTCTTTCTATAATATTTTTGAGTTCGCGCACGTTGCCAGGATAATCATATGATTCTAGCAAAGACAAAGCATCTTCTCTGAAGCCGGTGATGTTTTTCGAAAACTCTTTCCTGTATTCATCCAAGAAACTCTTGCTCAGTAAAACTATATCGCCACGCCTTTCACGCAATGGAGGCAAATGTATTGTAAAAACGTTGAGCCTGTAATAGAGATCT
This sequence comes from Candidatus Rifleibacteriota bacterium, assembly GCA_012520995.1. Taxonomy (GTDB): domain Bacteria; phylum Muiribacteriota; class Ozemobacteria; order Ozemobacterales; family Ozemobacteraceae; genus JAAYNI01. The sequence continues at coordinate 90,446 of JAAYNI010000096.1, read as the reverse complement.
TTACGCATTTTGCCATTTTGAATATTTTCTTCTAAATTGCCATTGGTAGCTGAAATGATACGTACATCCACATGAATATCCTGTACGCCGCCTACTCTCCTGAACTTTCTTTCCTGAAGAACTCTCAAAAGCTTGACCTGCAAAGATGGATGCAGATCCCCTATTTCGTCTAGAAAGAGAGTTCCACCATCAGCCAGTTCCAACAAACCTTTTTTCTGTCTCTGGGCATCAGTGAAAGCGCCTTTCTCATGACCAAAAAGTTCAGATTCCAACAAAGTGTCGCTGACAGCAGCAGCATTGACGTCAATAAATGGTTTGGCAGCTCTGGAGCTTTGAAAATGAATTTGCCTGGCAACCAGTTCCTTGCCGGTTCCAGATTCTCCTCTTATAAGCACAGTTGTCTTGTCTGACTTTGCAGCCATAGACATGTAATCCTTGACTTGCTTCATTTTGGGATCTTCGCCCAAAATTTGCGCGTACTGATTTTCAAGGCATTCCCTGTAGTGATGGAGCTGGCTCTTGAGTATGTTGGATTCCGCTGTTTTTGCAATCATCAGCAAAACCTCATCCAAGTTATAAGGTTTTGAGATATAATCAGCTGCGCCTCGCTTCATAGCCTTAACAGCAGTTTCCACATCTCCGAAGGCCGTCATGATCATAACTATAGTGTCAGGATCCATGCGGTTTATCTCAAGGAGTATGTCCAAACCGTTTCCGTCAGGAAGACGTACATCAAGAAGAACTATATCGCCGCCGTGCTCATTGAAATATTTAAAAAAAGCCGCTGCAGTCTCAAATGACTTTACGTTGTATCCTTCTTGAGTTAATGCCTCCGTCAGTGTCCATCTAATCATTTCCTCGTCATCGACGACTAAAATATCTATTGCCAATATAATCTCCTCTATTAACCCAGACCAGACCTCTTTACCGCCTCTACTATGTATGGTCTGATATTATCCCCTGAGCGCTTAAACAAGGTCACATATATTTTATAAAGATTTTTTACCTTGCTCTTCTCCAGTTTTCTCAAAATATGCTTCTGAATAGCTTCGTCCATCTTAGGGAATGCAGTTGCAATTTCTCTGATCGATGCTTCAGTGTCATATGAAAGCAAAGCGTCAGCCGCCAAAAGGCTGGTTCTTCTGCTCAAATCTCCCAAAAAGTCTACTAAATTGTCAAAGAAGCCCTGTTTTTTAGTTTCTTCATAAAGAATTCTGTTTACAGCTACTCTGACAGCATTGTCAGGGTCTTGCAGCATAGGCTCTATGTATTGAACAGCGTTTTTACCTGAAACAGCATAGAGAGCTTTAACAGCTGCCAGTCTGACACGCCAGTCAGCTTCACGCAAAGATGCAAGCAACAGAGGAGTCATATCTATAGGCTTTGCAGCCGCTATAGCATCGATTATTCCTGCTCTAATAGCGGGATCTTTTTGTTCTGGCATAATTTTCTTCAGCAATGGCATAACACTGGGAGATGCTATATCAACAGCTGTTTTAAGAGCTTCTTCCAAAACCGCGGGAACTTTATCTGAAAGAAGTTCAATCAGAGGTTGCATGCCTGGCAATTCCAAATATCTGTATGCCACAGCTACCATACGTCTGACGTTCGGATCCGAGTCTGAGGCATAAGAAGCTATGTCTTTAACGTTGTTCCAGCCGACCAGCTCATAAATAGGCAAAGGCGGCATAGTCTGCCTAAGCATTACAGGTTTCCATTCGCGGAAATTAAAAAGAAGCAAAGTCTCTCTGTAAATATCTGTATCCACATAAATAGAGAAGTCTGAAGCTACTTCGGCTAAGGTTTCAGCTAAATATACCGTTTTCCCGAACCATTGAATTGAGTTGGAAAAACCTCGCTGTAAAGCCAGTATAGGGCCTTTTGCCACGCCTGCGGCTATTTTTACTTTGGCATCAGTCAGAAGCTTCTCGGAAGTAAGCAACTGCCTGAAACGTCTGATTACCTCGTAAGCTGTAACCAAGGCTTCAAAAAGCGGATTATCTCTGCCTTTGATGTCTCCAGGAGTTTCAGTAAAAATCAGAAGGCGATCCAAATGAGAAGACAAACTTGAAGTAAACTCAAAAGGAAGAGGGGTGAAAAAGACTTCTTCAGCCTTTTTTAAAAGTACGGCAAGAGTTTCTGTATTATCAAATTCTTCACGAGGAAAACGGAATTGAATAATAAGAGCTATTCCTTCTATCTCTGAGATACCCGAAGGAGGAGCTATGGTTTCAAACAGATTCATCTGAAGAGCCATATCCTCTTCTCCACCAGTCTCAAGCAGCGCAGGGTGAGAAACTGTTTTAAGAGGTTCTGCTGATATCAGCCTCTCTTCCGGTTCTTCAATATAGATAGGCGCGTCATCTTCGAGTTCTTCCTGAGAGCCAGTAAATTCTTCGTTGTTCTCTTCTTTGCCGGAAGCGTCTGAGGTTTCCGATTTTTCATCTTCGTCAGGTTCCTGCTCAATAACAACGCTCATTACAGTTTCTTTTAGGATTTTCATTGGACTTTTCCTATTTTTTTCAGGCGAAGAGTCAGAATCTGAATGTTCAACCTCTATTGCGTCTTTGTCGCTAAGTTGGGAAGAGAAAGGAGACTCATCAAGATAATCTGATATATTGTCATCTTCATCAACCGCATACATAACAAAAATAATAGCTACCGCCACAATCAGTAAAATCAATATAAGAAGCACATTCAAGTTCATTGTTATTTCCTATTTTACTTTTTATAACCTAAGCGTTTGATCCATTCTTCACTGGAGCGCCAATTCTGTCTAATTTTAACCCATAAACTTAAATAAATATCACGACCGAGAGTTTTGTTCAATTTTATGCGAGCTGTTTCCCCGACTTTTTTAATAGAAGTGCCACTTTTACCAATCAGAATCTTTTTATGAGATTCTTTTTCCGCATAAATAACAGCATCTATATAAGTCTTTCCGTTTTCCCTCTCTTTAAATTCATTAACTTCGACTGTAACAGAATGAGGAACCTCTTGTCTGTACATCCGCAAAACAGCTTCTCTGATGTATTCCTCAACCATCTCCCGCTCGGTCTGGGTTGTATATTCATCCGGGTTATAGACAAACTCCCCTTCCGGCAGGATCTTTATTATACCGTTTAAGAGCTTAAAAAGTCCCTTCTTTTTATGAGCCGAGATAAAATATATTTCTTTAAAGGAAAAAGCTCCCTCATAAATCTCCAACAGTTTCTTCCTTTTTTCTTCATCAATCAAATCTGACTTGCTGAAAACAAGAAAAACAGGAAAATTTTTCAAAGCAGGCATCTCTGCAAAATAAGCCAGATCGCTTTCTAAATCCGGATCTGACGAATCTACCAGATATAAGGCACCGTCCAAGGCTGTCAGAGTTGCTGCTATCTCACTGTTCATCCATTCATCCAGTTTATTCTTGGCAGGATGAAGTCCAGGAGTGTCACAAAAAACTATCTGAACATCGTCTTGGGTATAAATCCCCAAAGCTCTTTTTCTGGTTGTCTGTGGCAAATTGGAAACAATAGAAACAGCTTCGCCGACAATTCTATTTACCAAGGTGGACTTCCCTGCATTTGTACGGCCCAGCAAGCCTATATTGCCATATTTCGTTGTCATGATTTATCTGCCTCATTTAACAAAATAAAGTTTTTAGCTGCGGGAATCGAGAATATCCACAAACGGGTGTTAGGCTTGAATTTATATTCTTGGCCAGTCCCGTCAAGATAATAGCGAGTAAAATCGCGAGGCGACTTTTTCTCCCACCTCGCTTTAGAGGAGAAACCATCAGCAAAAATAAATGCTTCGCCCGAGGAAATGAAATTAATTTCGAGCCTGCCTGCTTCATCAAGAACTTTCGCTGAAGCTATCTGCACCACAACTGCATCTCCTTGCAAAGGCTTTCCGCTTTCCTTATCAAGATGCAGCTTATCATTCATATATCTGAGATACTTGCCATCTGCATATGAAACTTTAACTTCGTAGTTTTGTCTGTATCTGAGAACAAAGCTGGAAACTTTTTCAGCTGTCAGCTTTGGAGAAGCATGAGTTTCAGGAAAAAGAGGAACAGACTTTGCAGACTTTATCTTTTGTCCCATAGATTGCAAATACGGATATATAGTTTCTCCCTTCAAGTAAAGATTATGAGGAGCTTTTCTAGAGTTGTCTCTGAAAAAAGGTTTGCTCCTTTTAATCTCATCTACTGCTACAATGCCTGTTTGAGTTATGCGAGTATAACCCGCAGGACTGCCGCCGCAATGAATATAAAAAGCATCCGATTCCAAAGCTCTGTCTACAAAGTAATCCCTGCAACTCCGCACAGGACCGGCTGTTTTTGGCGGCTTACGATAAAGAGCCATGAATCTGGTTATTCCGCCTTCTACGGGAAACTCATAAAGCAGCTCAGCCTTGTCTAAACCTGTTTGAGGTCTAGCCTTAGAATGGTTTTCTATCATAACGGCAAGAGGCCTGAAGTGCTCTCCGCTATCCGAAAAAACGTATGGCGAGGGCTGAAATAGAGCGTGTGATTTTGGCTTAGAAAGAGATACGGGTGCCAGAATCTTGTCATCCATCACTGTTTGCTGAGGTTTATCTTTGTCCTTGACTGTTTTATCTGGTTTGCTCAACACTGGAGGCAAATAGGAGAAGTCCGTTTTCTTATCATGCTTTTTCGGAGGAGAAGGTGTTTTGTAAGAACCTAAAGCATCCGAAATTATGATCAGTCTCTTGGAGAGAACAGGATCAAGATGCGAAAAATAGTCTATGTCGCCATATTTTTTTGTAAAAACAGGCGATTCTGAAACTAGTGAAATCGGAGGCGCACTGATGAGCTTGCGTTTTTCCAGCTCAAGTTTTTTTTCCATTATCAAAGATTTTGTCGTATCAAGCAGAGCGGTCAGCCTCTTGAGGTAGAAAGGACTAAGCGTCTTGTTTTTAGTTGCAAAATCTGCAATCCTGTCTTCCATAAAATTCACGAAAGAAAGAGTTTCACTTTCGTTCAGAAGCATCTTGGAAATATCAGCCTGTACATTAAGTTGGGCAATCTCCTTTAGAAGACTGTCATTAAAGGAGTCCAAGAGCTGTTTAATCTCTAAAAAATCTAAGAGACCTGCTTTTTTTTTCTCAGAGGCCTCAGAATGGCTAAGAGGTAAAAATGAGAATGAAAATGCAAAGAAACAAAGCATAAAAAAACCGACAGATTTTGTTCCAAATATCTTATTCAATAGCTATTTTTCCGATTTTTTTTGCAATTCAGTTTTTCCCACAGAAATCTATAGTTAGTATAAATTTCTCAAACTTCTGGCCTTTTGGCAGAATTATGGAGTTCAAAGGAAGATTTCTCAGAATGTTTTTTATCAGAGGCTTCAACAAGAGATTCAGCAGAAAGGTCACCAGAGTCATTTAGAGACTTTTCAGAAGACAATATAGCTGGCAAAACCTGTTCTGACTCTACAGGTTTTGCAGGAGAGTCGCTTTCTGCTTGAACCAAACCGCCTGAAATTATTATCTTAACAGCATCTTCTACGCTAATATCGACATCATAAACTTCATCTGCTTTCACCATTATAAGCATGCCAGAAGTTGGGTTAGGTGCTGTAGGAGCAAATATGGAAAGCATATTGCCAAATTTTTCTTGGTGTTTTTCGGAAACGACAAAATCGGAAGTAACAAAGCCCAAAACCCAGATTCCTGGTCTAGGATATTCAACTAAAACTATTCGCTTAAAATCTTTAGCAAAGTTCGACTTACCCAAAACCATCTCTCCGACTTGCTTAAGGCCGTTGTAAATAGATTTTATTATGGGGATTTTGTCAATCCAAGCTTCAATCGCTCTGATTATCTTGCCGCCAAGAAAGTTCTGAGCCGCCATGCCTATCAGAATAAAAATTAAAGCAGTCAATACAAGCCCGATACCAGGTATACGCTTTCCTTCGCCCGCGATAAGTTCACTGACAGTAGTTCCCAATACTCCATCTGAGATGGCAAAAAGCTGGTATATAACAAATATTGTCACGGCCAAAGGAACTATAAACAAGATCCCGGTAATGAAGTAAGTTTTAACTTTTGAGACAAAAAAATTCAGCGCTCGATTCAGTCTTTTGTGTTTTATCATGTTTCATCAATTCTTTTAATTAAAGGCAAAATCTTAAACAAAGAAAAATCATCCAGAAGCTTTATATCAGATAAGTGCTTGAAAACGTCCATTTCCAAGTCTTTCATTTGATCCCGCTCTTCGTCGGTTTCATGATCATAACCAGCCAAATGCACTATTCCATGAATCAGAAGAAAAATAATCTCCAGCATGTGATGATGCTTTAAGTTATTCGCTTGTCTTATAGCAGTTTCAGTGCTGATTACAACATCTCCCAAAACATGAATTTTTTTCGAAATTCCAGGTTCACTCATAGGAAAAGAAAGAACATCTGTAGCCTCATCTATGTGCCTGTGTTCATTATTCAGCTTTTGTATGAAGTCATCATCGCAAAGCAATATTGAAAGTTCCGAATTGGAGGGAAGCTCCAAATAAGTCATAATTGCAGCGGATATTTTTTTCAGCTTAGCATAGTCAGGTTTTACAGCATCTTGCTGGTCAGTTATCATTACTTGCATCAGCTTTTTTCTCCCCTTCTTCTGCTCCTCCCTGATTAGAGAGTTTGCCAGGATAATCTATTCTGGCATGATACATTGAAGTAAGCGACCTGACAAATACAGACTCTATTTTTTCTATATCTTTAAGAGTCAAATCGCTTTCATCAAGCTGGTTTTCATCTTTCAACTTATGCTCTACTATTTTATGAACCAAGTTCTCACACTTTGAATAAGTGTGCTGCTGCAATGTTCTGGCAGCTGCTTCAACCGAGTCAGCCAGCATAAGAATGGCAGCTTCTTTAGACTGAGGTTTGGGCCCAGGATATCTGAAACGTTCTTCCGCGACCTCACCTCCATCAACCGCCAGCTGTTTGGCCTCTTGAAAAAAGTAGCTTATCAGCGTAGTTCCATGATGCTGTCCCATTACAGACAAAACATTTTCAGGCAAACCATATTCTCTGCCAAGATCAATACTATCTCTCACATGGCCAATCAATATAAGACTGGACATATATGGACTGACATTGTCATGGCGATTTTCTCCGCTTTGATTTTCAGTAAAAAAATTTGGACGTTTTACTTTTCCTATATCATGGTAATAAGCTGCCGTTTTGGTTAACAATGCATCTGCTTTTATGGCCGTAGCGGCAGCCTCCGCCAATGCTGCGACAGCAATACTGTGCTGATAGGTTCCAGGTGCTTCTTCCTGAAGGCGTTTAAGCAATGGGTGAGAAAGATCGGCAAGTTCAAAAAGTCTGGATGTAGTGGCAAAAGAAAATATATTTTCCACAAAAGGAACTATTCCGTTAGATAGAATCCCTGTCAACAAGCCATTTCCTAATGCAACCAGAAACATCAGAAAAGTCTGTTTGAAATACAAAGGTCCATGAGTTTCCAGATCTGTTAAAATTAAAGCCAAAATGACCACAGCTCCAATAACCGACATTTTGAAAGCAGTTAAAATAACCTGCTTTCTCATAGAGCTGGAAGTGGTGGACAAAGACCAAGAAAAAATCCCTGCAACTGATGCTATCATCAATCCCAAAGATACTGGAACTGTTATCCCCATCAAAAAGGAAAAAGCAGTTATCACCATTACTAAAAACAGTGCCATTTTATAAGACAAAAGCACTGTAGAAAGAAGTGTAAAAGTAGGCAAAGGATGGAAAAGCAAAAGAAGCAAAGGCTGTTTAAAGCTGCTCGCTGTTATGAATAAAATTCTCAGTACCGCTAAACAGCTCACCAACAACAATGCCAGAACTTTAAACTTATCTATGGTAAGAAGAACAGACTGTTCATAATGTTTTGCATAAATTAGCAGCAAAACAGCAACAGCTACAGAGAGAATCAAAAAACCCAGAAAAGAAGCTACAAGACGTTTGCGCACAGATTTATTTAGAGCCTTGGAAATAGCAACAAGCTCTGAAGTAACTAATTCACCTTTAGGAAGAATCAATTCTCCCTTTTTAATCTCTCTGACTACAGGCAAAATTCCCAGAACCGCCTCTTCTTTAGCTTTGTTAGTAGCTTCCGCATCAACATAGGCGTTAATATGAATACAGCTTTCCAGCAAAGCCAAGCATACAACGTTAAAGCTTGCGCTCTTGCCATGAGCGCTGATTTGTGCGGGCAAAGCAGAAAGATAAGCCTCTATATTTTGCGCAGTTATTTTTCTATGAGCAACAGATTCAAAAAGTCTCGTTGAGACATCTTTAAGCTGCTCGAATTCATTCTTTTTAAGGTTTTTAAGATGAAAAAGTATATCAGTTGTAAGCAAAGCTAGGCTGTCTCTTGAAAGGGAGTTGCGCATAACATTTAAAATATTTTCGCTTGAGTCTCTAATCTGGGACAACTCCATAGACTGAACTTGAGCATATACGCCGGATAAAACTTCCAAGGCTAATTGAAACTTTTCAGATATGTCTTTTTGAGCATCCTTGTAGAACACAACAACATCAGCAACCTTGTCTTTTTGGATCGCTATCAGCTCTTGGGTTCGTTTTACATCAGTATATCTGACATCGAGAGGAGCTATAATATCGTTTGCAAGAAGTCTGCCTTCATTTGGAATTGAAATAAAGACTTCACGGTTCACCGTCAAAATCAAGGTGATAGCCATGACCATCAAAAACAAATACAGGAAAAAGGTTTTTTGATGCTGGCTTGAAACCAGAAGATTATCCAAAATAGTAGAAAACTTTTTTTTGCTTGGAACTGTCATTTCAGGTCTCCGAATAGGTGTCAAAAGCTTCGATAATGTCTTTAACTACTGAGTGTCTGATAACATCGTCAGAAGTTAAAGACACTGAGTTGACGCTGGGAATGCCGCTGAGAATTTTTTCCAGATGATGAAGAGATGAATCTCTTGGCGAGGGCAAGTCTATCTGCGTATGATCGCCTGTAATCACAACTTTAGTGCCAAATCCGATTCTTGTAAGAAACATCTTCATTTGCATCAAAGTGGTATTTTGAGCTTCATCTAAGACTACAAAAGCGTTGTTGAAAGTTCTGCCGCGCATATAGGCCAAGGGAGTTATTTCAATCTTGCCTTGCTTCAAGGCATGTTCAAACTTCGAAAGACCTATAAATTCTTGTAAGCAATCATACAGAGGTTTAAAGTAAGGGTCTACCTTTTCTTTAATATCACCAGGCAAAAACCCCAAACTTTCGCCCGCTTCAATTACAGGGCGGGAAAGTATCAAACGGCTGACTTCTTTAGCTCGCAAGGCTTTAACAGCCATAGCCACAGACAGATAAGTTTTCCCTGTTCCTGCAGGGCCTTTTGCCAAAGTAACGATATTTTCCTTAATTGAAGTCAGATAAGTCCATTGATTTCGGGTTTTTGGAACTACAGCCGAGCCTCTGTCGCTTACTATAACAACTTCGTCAGGAACAAGCTCAAACGGCTCGCAATCACCTGAATCATTCAAGCAACGCTTGCATATATTTTTCGCTTCCGCGCTGCTTTTAAGACGTTTTTTTTCTATCTCTCTGGCAAGAAGAAGTAAAATCTTTTTTATTAAATCAATTTTTTCAGGATTTCCATTCAGTTCCAGCTGGTTACCCCTTGCCTTAAGAACGACTTCTGGCACATCCTTTAAAATACGATAAACATTTTCAGTTTCGGGAAAAAACACGAGCCTCGAAAGCTCTTCAGATAAAGAAAGGCTTTCAGAATAATTCATTGCTCAATGTTTCCTCTTGGCTGCAAAAAACTTCTTCGCATATTTTATCAAACTCCATGCCCGCTTTTTCTATTGTCATTCTGCCAAAGCCGCCGTTAGTGAAACGTTTCATAATATCATTGACAGCTCTGAAAACATCGGGCTCCCCGCCCTTTGCCAGGAAATTTCGTTTCAGCGCATAGTCGGCAAAAAACTCATCATGCCCGGCAGAATCGCCGTATCCCTCGATCAAATGAGCATTTCCTACAAGTTCCATAAGCTTGAGCATTTGCTTGGCTTGCGCATAAGAATCTGTTTCTCCAGTTGGCATAGTATTGATCAAGCGCAGAAGATCACCTCTTCTGAGGGAAGCATAATCCAAAATGCCTGGCAAGTCTAAAAGTTCTATGCCGTTCTCCAACTTTATCCACTGCACATTTCTGGTAAGACCAGGCTTGTTTGCTGTCCTGGCAGCAGCCCTGCCTGCCATAGAGTTTATAAGGGTAGACTTTCCGACATTGGGAATTCCCACAATCATAGCCCTGCGGATTCTGCGTTTGCGCAATGTTTGTCTGGTTAGAGGAACCGAAGCGATCATTCTCAGAAGATCTGAAGCAGCCTTCTTTTTACGACAATCCAAGGGTAAAGCCAAAATTCCTTCTTTTTCATAGCTTTTAACCCATTTTCTGGTTTCAGCAGATTCCGCCAAGTCTGACTTAGCCAAACCTACTATAGCTGTTTTGCCAAGTTTATCAACATATCCTGAAAGGCGTGAAGCAGAAGGCATGCGGGCATCCACTAACTCCACGACGATATCTATAACCGGTAAATAACGGTCAATCGATTTAAAAGCCTTTCTGATATGTCCTGGCAAGCTTTGTGTCATAAATTCATTTTGTAATATTGTCTGGCATAGGGTCTATACTTTTTATAGGTCCGAAACGTTTGAATGGATTGTATATCAAAACCGCTTGCCCTTTCAAGTGACTAAGAGGCAAGAAACCCCAATCATGTCCATCAGAACTGTTATTTCTGTTGTCTCCGAGAACAAAAAGAGAGTCTTCGGGAACAGTCACAGGTCCATAATCATAAAATGGAGGATCTTTTATATAAGGCTCTTTTAAAATCTGATCGTTTACGTAAACTTCAAAATTGTAAACCTGAACCTTATCTCCCGGCAAACCGATCACCCGTTTTATATAGTCTTTGGGAGGTTCGCCAGGCATCTCAATCGGAAAACGGAAAACCACCACATCTCCTCGCTTCGGAAGTTTGATGGGTATGCGGGGCAAAAAAGGCAACCTGCCGTCCAGAGAGAAGTCCATGACATAAGCGCATCGGCTGACCAGTATCTGATCACCAGGTCTAGTGACTTTCTGAGAAAACCTTTCTGTGAGCTGTCCCAAAAGCGTCGGCTCCATACTGCCCGTAGGAATCCAGAAAGCCTGAATAATCAAAGCCCTGATTATGAGAGCAAGTGCCAAAGCTATGAAAATAGTTTCATTCCACTCACGGAAAAAGCTTTTGTAAGTCAATTCAAAAGCAGCAGTGCCAAGAAATTCAGAATCTTTGTCAAAGAGAGAAAGCTCAAAAAGGTTCTTCCCGCTTTGCAGCTTTAAACTCGCTGAAAAAAAAGAAGCAGTCTGTTTCTCAACATCAACACTGACTTTCTTCTTCCCTAAGGAAGTATAACTCTGGGTCAATGTCACATGCTCTATTTTGTTTCGCAGCTCTGAAGGCAACTCTGAAAAATCAGCTTCCAAGTCGCATTTTTTCACAGACAAAACATCCAGCCCAGAAAGCTTCGAAAGATTGACTTTTTTGTCCGCAAAACAGGCCTTGACAGAATCTAAGATCTGTCTGGCCTGTTCTATTTCCATGTTTTCGGACATTATCTTGTTCAGCTCTTAGCAGATTCGTCTTTGAAGAAGATTTTGTCTTTAACTCTGGTCTTTTTGCCAACTCTGTCTCTAAGGTAGTAGAGTTTAGCTCTAGCAACTTTACCTCTGCGAACAACGGTAATAGAAGCTATGTTGGGTGAGTGAAGCATGAATTTTCTTTCAACGCCTACGCCGTAAGAAATTTTTCTGACAGTGAAGTTTTCTTTGAGACCGCTGTGTGAACGTGAAATAACTACACCTTCAAAAGCCTGAAGTCTTTCTTTTTCGCCTTCTCTGACTTTTATTTCCAAGCGAACTGTGTCGCCAGGGCCAAATTTGGGAACATCTTTCAAGTTTTTCTGATAATTTCTTTCTATACTTTCAATGATCGGATTCATTTCAATTCTCCAATTTTAATTGTTCAAGGTTTTGAGCTGTGACGCAAACAAGCGCTTGTCGCCCGCGGACAACTCAGTTTCAGCCAGCATGTCAGGTCTTAAGACCGCAGTGGCAAGAATAGAGTTAAATGTTCTGTATTGCTCAATAAGCGAATGATTGCCTTCCAAAAGCACATCTGGAACCTGATAGCCTTCATAATCAGCAGGCCTGGTGTATTGCGGGTGATCCAGCAAGCCGTCGTAGAAAGAGTCGCAAATTACTGAGTCGGAACTGCCGACAGTCCCGGGAATCATTCTCGCAACAGAGTCGACTATTGCCATTGCCGGAATTTCTCCTCCCGTAAGAACATAGTCACCAATAGAAAGTTCCAAGTCAAACTCGTCTTCTATTCGTTCATCAAAGCCTTCGTACCGGCCGCAAACGAGAATAAGACGATCAAAAGCAGCCAGTTCCTTAGCCATTGCCTGATTAAACACATGCCCTCGAGGAGTAAGACCTATCACGGGAGCAGGAGCCCCGCTGTTTCTCAAGTCTGTCAGGCAGGAAATCAAAGGAGCAGGTTTAAACAGCATGCCTGGACCGCCGCCAAAGGGCGTATCATCCAGGGTTCTGTGCTTGCCTTCTCCATATTCGCGCAGATTATGAACATTCACAGTAATAAGACCGCTCTTAACAGCGGTACCTAAAACACTTTCATCGAATACTCTGTCAAAAACTGCTGGAATAATGGTGACTATATCTATTTGCATCTCAGATCCTATGGAAATCCACAGAGCCCTTAAGGGTTACAGCAGAATCTTCTCTCGAAACGCTCTCTATGAATTCCTTTCTGAATGGAATCATCAATTCTTCGCCGTCATTAAGGCGAACAGTAAGGTAAGGGGAAGGCACTTCTGCCTCAAGAGCTATGACTTCGCCAATAGCTTGAGCATCTTCAGATAGCAGAGACATGCCGGAAAGTTCGTCAGGATAGAAGTCATCTTCGTCATCAGGCTCGAATCTTTCATCTGACGGAACAGCCAGAAGCATGTTTGTCAAAACGGAAGCGGTATCCCTGTCATCGACGTTTTGAAGCTTGAGCTCTCCTCTTCCAGGTATTGCCGAAAGATTGAAGGCCTCAACTTTAACCGTTCCCACAATGCCGGAACGATTCAAAAGCAAAAGCTCCGAACCTTCCTCAAAGCGTTCAGGAAAGTCTGTTAAAAGGACAATCTTGTGAAAGCCCTTTACGCCGAACGGTCTCCCAAGCTTGGCTACTTCGGCCAAATCAGCCTCTTCGCCAGAAAAAACAGGTCTTTTTTTGGCGATATTTTCCAAGACATTTTCAGGATTCCATGACATTTGAGATATTTCCTTGCCGAACTGCTAATCAAAGTTTCAAAAAAAAGCCAAAGCCTTCACGAAACTCAGAGAAGCTCCATTATTACCTTTTTGCGGCCAGTATGAGCTGATGAACGCAATATTGTGCGAAGAGAGTTAATGGTTTTACCTTTTCTGCCAATAACTTTGCCGGAATCTTCAGGATTAACTTGAACTTCGAAGACTATAGTGCCTTCACCCTCTATAGGAGTGACAATCACTTCGTCAGGATGCTCTGTCAATGCTCCGACAAATTTTTCGAGCATTTCCTTTGGTATATCGCTCATTATTTAGCTGCCTCAGCACCACGTTTAACCCAAACAAGCTTTGATTTGCCGTTTTCGTTCTTGCGATATTCTCTGACTATGCCTTTTTTCTTAAGCAAGCTTCTTACTGTCTCAGACGGAACAGCGCCTTTATTCAAGAAATCCAAGGCTTGTTCTTCATCAATCTCGATAGTAGCTTCTTTGCCAAGAGGAGCATATTGCCCGAGGTTCGCCAAAGTCATACCGTCTCTGGTTTTGCGGCTGTCAAGAGCGACAATTCTGTAAAAAGGGCGATGTTTTGTGCCCATCATTTTCAGTCTTAATGCAACTGCCATAAAAAAACTCCTTATATAATTTGAACAACAAAAGTTGCTTTACATTCCGAACATTTTGGCGAGTTTGCTCATCCCGCCTTTACGTTTCGTCAAATTACCCATCTGCTTCATCATTTTGCGCATCTGCTGGAATTGCTTGAGAAGCTGATTAACATCCTGAACCGTGTTTCCGCTGCCAGCAGCAATTCTCTGGCGTCTGGAACCGTCTATCATATCCGGATAATTTTTTTCTTTTTCAGTCATAGAAAGAACTATGGCTTCCATCCGCTTGAATTGCTTATTGTCATAGGACATAGCGGAAAGGTCACCCATGGAAGAAAAACCGGGAATCATGCCGAGAAGCTGATCCAAAGGACCCAACTTTTTAATCTGGTTGAGCTGAGTAAGAAAATCGTTGAAGTTGAATTCGGCGCTTAAAACACGCTTCTCCATCTCCTTCATTTTTTCCAAATCTGCCGTAGCCTCGACTTTTTCTATGAGAGAAAGCATGTCTCCCATACCGAGAATACGCTGAGCCATTCTGTCAGGGTGGAAAGGCTCCAACTGGGAAGCCTTCTCGCCCATACCTACAAACTTCACCGGTTTGCCTGTAACTTCGCGTATAGACAATGCGGCTCCGCCTCTGGCATCACCGTCAAGCTTAGTAAGAATGATGCCTGTCAAACTAAGCAACTCATTAAATTCGGTCGCCATATTCACAGCATCTTGCCCAGTCATAGCATCAACTACAAGCAAAACTTCATGAGGTTTGACTTTGTCAGCGATTTCTTTTATTTCGCCCATCATCTGCTCGTCTATATGCAATCGACCTGCCGTGTCTATGATTACCGTATCAAAATTCTCATTTCTGGCAAACTCAACAGCTCTCGCGGCTATATCAGCCGGCCTCTCGCCTTTCTCGCCAGCAAAAACCTTGACAGAAAGCTGTTCGCCAAGAACCTGCAATTGTTTTACAGCGGCCGGTCTGTATACGTCGCAAGCTACAAGCATAGGATTTTTCTGTTCTTCCTTGCGAAGATTCAAGGCCAGCTTAGCGGAAGTAGTAGTTTTGCCCGAACCTTGGAGACCAGCCATCAGTATAATGGTGGGCTTCTTCGGGGAAACAGTTATTTTTACGCGTTTTTCGCCAAGAAGAGAGGTCAACTCTTCCATAACTATTTTTACGACTTGCTGAGTAGGAGTAAGACTCTTGAGAATTTCCGCTCCCAAGGCTCTTTCTTTGACTTTTTTCGTAAATCTTCTGACTACCTTGAAGTTTACGTCAGCTTCCAACAAAGCTATTTTTACTTCGTTCAAAGCCTCGTCAATATCTTTTTCGGTCAGTTTTCCCTTGCCTCTCAGCTTTGAGAAAACCTGCCCCAGCTTGTCTGATAAATTGCTAAACATCTGTTACTCCGCTCTTTGTAATAATAAAACCGTACACTAACGCAAATGTTCAAAGATTTTATCACATAAAATAGATTTAATCAATCTCTTAAGAGAAGAGATATGATTTTTTACACCGATTTTATCAAAATTCATAAAAATCGATCGTTTTTTCAAAAAGTAAAGCCTTAGAATCCTTTATTATAAAGCTATTTAAAGCAAAACATAAAAACAGGGCGGAAACGCCATTAAGCGTCCCCGCCCTATTTAAGCCGTTAGCCTATCCAGGATTATTTTTTCTCCCAGATCATGTCGCTTACGGAGTTATATTCAGGCCATGTATTAGCGCCTATATCAAGGAAGTGAACAGTGCCGTTGGCATTAGTCAGAAGCATAATCCTTCCTTGTCCGACAGTTTTCATATCGATAATTGTCGATACGCCTGGCAAAGCTGATGCGAATATTCTCCTTGCAGTCATAGGATTGCTAGGCGAATTATCAAACATAGCAACATTACTTCCGTTAGCAGCAAAGATCTTGGTTCCATCAATCAGAGCCACAGAGCTCGCTCCTGCAGGAGCCGTAGAATCAGCTACGAATACTTGAGGTGTCATGTCATCCGTATTAAAGCGCAAAATACGATTTGTGCTTGTTATACCGTAGATACCATCAAGTATCGAACCGGAACTTTCGTAGACATCAAATGAATTGAAAGTTGCAGACATGCCATCTACCTGAGGAGCAGGATAGGTATTTCTGAGAACCATTGGCTGTTTTTCAGGGTTCGCAACCGCATCTGGACCATATTCTACAGCTGAGCCATTAGAAGCGAATACAAGCAAGTAGTTGCCTCTCTTCTGCAAGAAACTGTAGGTGCCCCCAAGAGAAGTAACCTGAGCAACCGCAACGTCCGGAGTAGCACTATCATCATAGAAATGAACAAGTCTGTTCGCATCTGTCAGAACTACAGGAACTCCGCTGGAATAATGAGCAAGACCTATAATATTACCATTTGTTGTGCCTATATCGCAGGTCTTAAACTTTGTTGTCACAGGTGTCAGGTTATTGCCTTGAAGCGTAAACACTTTGATTTCCCGATTGTTTGCAATATAAACATGCTGACCTTCAACATGCAACAATTTCGCACCAGTCATACCAGCCGAAGCATCCTTTGCCATACTCATGACATAGAAAGCCTTGGTTGCATAAGAAGACTTGGACTTCAACATATTGGGAGTCTCTTGGTCATTATAAGGCTGAAGAGCGGCGTTTCTATAATCAGTTTCAGAAACATCAGAAGAAGGATTGACAGGCCAGCCTTCTGATGCGGCAAGAATATTGTCATAGGCATTTATACCTATGTTGTATTTGCCAGGTGCGAGAGTCGCAGTTATTGAGTTGCCAGGCTTGCTAAGAGCACCAAATTTCCAGAACAACTGATTGCCGTTCAAATTCTGCCCAACTCCATTAAGAGCGGTAGCATTGAAATCCAAAATCGCCTGAACGCCAGGACTTATAAATATTTGAGGATGATCCGCAACCGTAGGTCTCAGAACTCCGCCAAGAGAGCTAACGCTTATAGTAGGCTCATTAACAACCGGCAAGGAATTCACCAAAAGTTCAAGTGTTTCTGAAGACTGAACAATAACATTGCGGGAATCCACAACTTCCATCACTACTTTAGCAGGGCCAGCCGGGAAGGAATTGATAACCAAACGTCCCGTATGAGCAGTTGTAACAAGAGAAGCAGACGAACCATACACATAATCCGTATCAGCATTCTTGAGCCTGACTATCAATTCATCATTAGGATCCGCATCAGCAGCAGTATAATGGAAGGTTATAGCTGTATTATGATCAAAGCGGGTTCCAGGAGCTGATGTCATAGGCACACCAGCCGAACTCATACCATTCAGCTTTATAGTCGGATTCACGTTTATATGAATGTCAAACTGCACTGAAGTGGATTCAGCTTGCACAGGGTCATTGTCGTTAACAGTAGCTTTGATTTTCCTTGTTCCAAGCTTGTCACTTCCATAGCCCATATATACTTTAGCGAGGTCATTAGTCGCAGGAACGCCTTGGAAATTGCCGTTTGCCACAACGAATTGATCTTGCATAAGCTGAGCAGTAACATCTTTGAATTCCCAAGTAGCTGTTTGCATGTGGTGAGCGAAGGCAAACTCAGGCAATTTATCAGTATAAAGTTTAAAGACAACACCGGCTTCTGCATTGAATAATGCGTCATTTGCAGGAGATTCTATATTAGCCATAGTAAATACAGGCGGATCGTGAGTAATGTGAATATCAAAGCTTATGTCTTTTGTCGCTTTAAGACCGTCATCATCCTCTACAGTAAACCTTACAGTCCTGTGACCGGCATGTTCTTTACTGTAGGTATACTTCTGTCTGGGCAATGTGCCTAGCGAGAACTGATGGTCAGGATCACTGGCAGTTACATCTTTCCAACTGTATTTAGCCGTATTCTTCAGAGCGTCGGTTGCAAAAGAAAGCTGATTGGCGTCTACTTCAAATATGATCTCAGTAGTTACATATATAGAATCATTATTTGGAGGAGTCATTTGCACAACAGCATTCTTGGGTCCATCGTTATATATGAAGTCAACAGTGGAAACAATTTCGTCTGTTCCGTTGTAAGCAAAAGAAGCCACAAGAGTATTTTCACCTCTCTGAATACCAGGAACATTCTGGGCCTTATCGTATGCAAAGCTTTTTGCTTTATAAGGCAATAGAGTGTCGTTAAGCCTCCATTCGATATGAGTATCCAATTCGGCCATAAGCTCTTCCGGAACGCCTGTCACATTTATTGCAGCTGCAAAGGGTTTATCCATGACAGCACGTGAACCTTCAGCAGGACTTACCATAGTTGCCGTCGGATGGGCTAATATTTCGAAGTCAAGCTTTCCAAGCTCAGAAGCATCTCCAAGTGCGTCATAAACCGTTATTTCAAACGTATACTTTCCTGGGTTGAGAGCCTCCTCAGGAGCAGCTCCGTCCATATCCAAAGGTATGTTTACGATATAAGGATGAGAGCCTGAAAGTATCTGACGAGTCTCTTTTCTGTTTCCGTATTTAATCTCAAGAGCAGCCTTCAAATCTTCTGGCACCCAAGGCTCTCCGGAAGGCAGAGCAAGGTTTTGATCCACATCTGTTATTACAACTCTAACAGAGGGACTTTCGCCAAGATAGAAGTATTTAGGGCTATCCAAGAAGGAAACAGGATTAAATTCAGCAAGTGCCACAACAGGCTCAGAGTTGATAAAGAACTCTTCTTGGACAAGGGGGGTATTATAATAACCCAAGTTGCTGTAGCCCTTCAGAGAAATTCTGTATCTTCCTGAATATTCAAATTTCTGTGTGAACTCATAACCGGAAACGGTTTCAGGTTCGTCTGACATTTTAGCAGGGAAGACTTCCCAAACATCTTCCGAGTTGAAGCGTTCAAGACGCCATTCAAAGTTTTTCGGCAAAACGTCAACTCTTCTGCGCTGAACAGGATCCCAATAGCTGCCTTCACCGCCGAAAGTCAATTCCGAACCAATTTTATAAATTGGCATAGAACCTGGATTTTCCGCCAGTTCGACAGGTTTGAGAATATTCATAACAGGATACATCCGCGGATCTAAACCGGGATTTTTCTCAACTTTAAAGAGGAACACGTAGGTTTGAATAGCTCCGCGGTTATCTTTAAGTTCAAGAGCCAAGTAAGCGTCGCCTTTGGTATCTTGCTGCCAAGCCCCTACAGTGAATTTAATAGTGTCTGTGCTCATAGGCTCTTGAAGCCTAAGATTTACTTTGGCATCAGGATCAATATAGCTGAAGAGAGGATGATTCTTCGCCATGGTATCAAGTTCCTGCTGAGTAAGCCACTTCTGGCTGATCAAGTCATAAGGCGAAGCATCGGCAGTTGTAATTTTAAACTCTACTTCCGTATTGGCTCTCAGAGTCATAGAAGTGTCGACACCTGCAAAAGGCAGAAGAGGAGCCGAAAGGGTTTTAGCTGTGCCGTCCACCTGATATTGTGTCACATACGGCGGCGTATTAGACATCTCATCTGCTACTACAGAGTCAAATGTTTGAGGATTATTAGGCTTGGTATAATCCTTGGTAAACTCGTCATACACATCCACCTGAATCCTTACATTCTGCGGAAATATTGATGTATCTGAGTCTGCATTCAAGGGCCAGCGCCAATAGAGCACGCATTCTTCGCCAAGTTGAGTTTGAGTAAACCCTCCGGTTATATTCGCATTGTCGTATTTGCTCTCTGCTTCATTCTTCTCATAGAAGCGTCCAACCTGGTTGTTGTTTTCATCAAAAACTTTAACATAGTATTTAAGAAACTTGCCTGTATCATTAGGGCTATTCCAATCAGAGTCAGCTCCGACAAATTTAAACTTATAAAACTCATTCGCATACATTGAAGCGGGAATTTCGCAAAGATCATAAATGATATAAGGAGGATTGTTCTGCTGAGCAGGAGAGGCTGTAACATTAATACCTACAGAAGCTTTAGCAACAAGACCGCCTTTATCCTTAACGGAAACAGAAATAGTCTGAGTTGCCTCAGAATAAAGAGTAGAAGGCGCCTGCCAAACAACGTTTCTGCTTGTAGTTACAAGCGGAGAGTTTTTTTCTTCGCCATTTATTTGAAAAACTCCAGACGTAGCCCTCCAAGTATATTCTATCTCTTTGCGAAGATTCTGAAGCTCTTCTATGCCGTCAGGATCCTGAGCGGTTGCTGTAAGCCTCATAGTGCCGCCTGGTCTGGATTCACGTCTGTCACAATCCAAAGTAACGATGGGACCTCTATTAGGAGAGTCTATAGTTGCAAGAGCCAATTCTATAGTCTGAGGTTTTTCTTCAAATTTAAGAGAAAAAGCCGTTTGCTGGAATCCGTTTCTGGCAGGGACATGAACTTCCCAGCCTCCATCTGTGTTTTTAGGCATGAGGGGAGTTGTAAAATGACCATTATCGTCCGTCAGAACTTTTTCACCCCAAAGGCTTACGGTCTGATTGGCGACAGGTATTCCACTTTCATTTTTCAAAACGCCTTCAACATAAGCGGTGCATTCATCTTTACGAGTTATTTTAATGGGCGCTACTTCAACCTGGGGATTATTTTCGGTTAATTGAGCGATATCCTTCATTCTGGTTTTATAAATTTTGCCAGCAAGATCCGTATATTCGGCAACTACAACATACTGTTTTCCAGGTGTCAGGTTGCCAATTGAAAAAGCTCCATTAGGATTGACGGAACGCTTTGCCACAGTGCCATCTTCAAGCCATACCTTTACAGATGGGTTCAAGTCTAAGCCTATGGAAGCTCTAATGCCGTCTTCCACTTCAACTCTGCCAGATACCATATAGAGGGTTTCAGGCAAGGGATCCACTTTCGTATCTCCGGCGCCGCAACCATAAAATAAAGTCAGGCCTACCAAGGAGAGGAAAAATAAAAACAAACTCAGGTCTCTTCTATAATTGGAAAACATTTACTTAAATCCCCTAATGTATATTTCTCTTCCAGCCTATTATCACTTAATTGTCGAATGATTGTCAATGGCGTGACAGCTTTCAGATAAAAATTCTCATCTTCTCTATCGGCAATTATCCCTAAAAACAAAAATAAAAAAAATTCTCCCCCTTAAACGTCGACTCGTCGTGAACGGGTCAGCTCCCACAGCTTATGGCTGTGGGTATATAATGAAATGGGAGTGAGTTATCTCCACCTGTGTGAATGGGACGAGGAAGTATTTGAGAGAGTAATGGAGCAAGCTGAAAACTTCAAAAAGTATGCAAAGTAGTTAAGTTAAGGAGAATACAAATGACGTTTGAACCTTTAACAAAATATCTTATCCAAATTCAAGGTGACGACATTTGAACTTGGATTATAGACAACAAAAATGATGGAACGCTGGAGCATCCTATTCAGATGCCTTTTGTAAATTACTCCGAAATGGTTCACCACTTCATCGACGATGTGTATGAGTTCAACGATAACAACAGCGACTTTGAGTTGACACGTTACGGTGATATTTTGAAGCGAAACGGACTTGAATTGGGTAGCAAATCTATGAGTGAAGCGGATGTATCCAAGCTGGGTGCTCAATGCGTAATGGCTTTAATTATGGGTGCTGTCCGAGCAGAACGCTTTTGCGACGGTGTGTTGCTTGGCTTTTTCAAAGATGGCAGTATCCGAAAGTGGCTTGAACGATTAAAAGAAATAGACGAAGGAGAAAAGGTGTAATGAATAATGATATTATTCTCGATACTAAACTTGTAGGTAGTATAAAGGGAAATTTCTATGTACCCTCCTATCAGAGAGGTTATAGATGGGGTAAGGAAGAAGTTACAAGATTGTTAGACGACATATATTCCAATGGGAATAAAAACTATTGTCTCTAGCCTATTGTTCTGAAGAATGATGGTGAAAGATATGAACTTATCGACGGGCAACAACGATTAACCACGCTTTATATACTCCTCAAGTACATACAAAAAGAATACAAGCCTAAAATAAAAATTGGTTTTTCTTTGACATACCAAATTCGCACGTCTTCTGCAGAGTTTTTAGATGATATATGCGAAGATCTTGCTTATACGAATATTGACTTCTATCATATTTATCACGCCTATAAAACTATTGATGAATGGTTTGTTAGCCACGAGGATGACGTTGTAGTAGCTGATGATATTTATGGTTTCTTGGTCAAGTATGTAAAAATCATTTGGTATGAGGTGGATAGTTCCCAGGACTCTATCAGTCTCTTTACTCGTCTCAATATCGGAAAAATTCCTCTTACAAGTGCAGAACTTGTAAAGGCTATGTTTCTTAGTCGTGATAACGAAGAGGATATCGACAGAAAGAAACAGGACGAAATCTCGCTTCAATGGGACAATATTGAGAGAGCTCTTCATAATGATTCTCTGTGGTATTTTTTGACGAACAACATCAAAAATAGTTATCAAACTCGCATTGACCTTGTGCTGGATTTGATTTCTGGCAAGCAAGAAACAAATCGTGAAAAATACTATACTTTCTTCCGATTTGATGAAATGAGACACCAAAACGAAAAGTTAGATAATATCTGGAGAAGGATTCAAAAAACATTCCTCATTTTGAAGGATTGGTATGAGGATCACGAGTTGTATCACAAAATCGGGTATCTTATTGCATTAAACAGTAGTAAGTACACGCTGCAGAGTATTTTTGATTTGTCGAGAGACAAGACCAAGAATAAGTTCAAGGAAAAACTCAACGAACTCATTAAGGAGAGCGTATCTATCTCCGGCAATTATGCCGACTTGAGTTATGATAAGCCGTTGGAATATAAACGCATCAGCACGCTTCTCCTTCTCTTTAATGTTGAATCGGTTCGTCAAAACGGAGAACACACACAATGGTTCCCATTTGACAAGTTCAAATATAGCAAGGGTGACAAAAACACTTGGAGTTTGGAGCACATTCACGCCCAACAGTCTGAAGGTATGCGTACACAAGAAGTTTGGAAAAAATGGTTGGAGTACCACATTCCTTCTGTAAAAATCGTTGATAAAACACAGATTGAATTGGTTGAAGAAATGCAGGATGCCATTGATAAAGCGAGTTTAGAACGAACCGAATTTGAGACTATTAAAAAGAAGGTTCTTGACTTGCTTTCAGTTTCAGGAAACAACGAATATCTACACTCTATAGCCAATCTTGCACTATTGAATACTGCAGATAATGCGGCACTTAATAACTCAACCTTTGACGTTAAGCGAAACAAAATCATTGAAATGGACAGAAACGGTCAGTATATACCTTTTTGCACCAAAATGGTGTTCTTGAAATACTATACTCCGTCGGAAAATAATGACCTGCATTTTTGGGGTCAGCCAGACCGTATCGCCTATGTCAACGAAATCAACAAGGTTTTGGAAGGTTACTTAGAGCCTATCATCTTAGAGAAGGAGGAAGCGTAATGGGAACTACACTTCATTCGTTTATTGACATTTTTGATACTGTCTTTGTAGATGGAGAAGAAAATGTACAGCTCAAAGAAATTAAGATTCCGAGTATTCAGCGAGATTATGCCCAGGGACGCTTGGATTCTGATGTTAGCAGAGTGAGAAAGCGTTTTCTTGGGTCGTTATACGATGCTATCGTTAATGAGCCAATTACATTAGACTTTGTTTATGGAGATATTGATAATGAGGGCATAATGACTCCGTTAGACGGACAACAGCGTTTAACCACATTGTTCTTGTTGCATTGGTTTGCAGCTAAGAAGGAGAATATTTCGTGGGATGAGTACAGCTTCCTTGAAAACTTCAGTTATGAAACAAGGTATAGCGCAAGAGATTTTTGTGCCGAATTAGTAAAATTCACTCCGTCGTTTAGTGAAAAAATATCAGAGGAAATCGTTAATCAAGTGTGGTTCCCTTTGGATTGGAAAAAAGACCCAACTATCAGTTCTATGCTGGTTATGTTGGATTCCATTAACGAACAGTTTTATGAAGTGCCAAGTATTTGGGAACAACTAAAAAACAACGCCATCACTTTTTATTTCCTGCCTATCAAAGATATGGGACTGACAGATGAACTTTATATTAAGATGAACTCTCGTGGAAAGCCTCTCACGCTTTTTGAACACTTCAAGGCTGAATTGGAACGTGAGATCAGAGTTCTTGATGAGAAGACTGGAGAAAAGAACGCCGAAAGAGTAATCGGAAACATAGACAAGACTTGGACTGATTTGTTATGGAATTATCGAAGCGGTGGCTCCGATGCCGCAGACGATAACATTATCGACGATGAGTTCCTGCGATACTTCAAGTTTATTTGCGATATTATATGCTATCGTAACGGAGAATCACCCCAAGGTTATAGTAGTGATGTGTTTGATTTACTTAATCTGTATTTTTCAGCGGAGGACGACAACACTCCTGATAATATAAAAACGCTCGAAGCATTCTTTAATTGTTGGTGCAACATCCCTAATTTTGATAATCCGACCGAGTTTCTCGCCTCCTTTATGGCTAATGAACATACAACGGGCAAGATTATTGTGGACTCTAAAAACAAGATTGATATTTTTGAGGATTGCATCCACTCCTATTCGGACAAGTCTGGACGAACTCGTATGTTCCCCTTAAATCGTATTGTTCTTCTGTATGCAATTACGGTTTATCTGCAGCACCAAGCCGATGTGACGTATGATGACTTCACGAGAAGAATCCGAATTGTCAATAACTTGATTCAGAACTCCGAAGATGAGGTCAGCGACAGACTTGATAGAAACCGAATCCCTGCAATTCTTCAAGCAGTCGATGCTATTATTCTTACCGGAGTGATTGATGATAGCATCGAAAACAATTTCAATGTTAATCAAATCCAAGAGGAAAAAGAAAAGGCAGCATTTCTTGTTGAGCATCCTGAACAAGCACAAACATTGTTTGAACTTGAAGATCACAAGATGCTCAAGGGGCAAATTAGTATTGTGGGTCTTGATAACCTTGCTTACACAGATAGATTTACTTCGTTGTTTGATTGTGATTTGGATAAAATTGATTGTGCATTGATGACTATAGGAATATATGGACAGCAGGAAAGAAACCTGTGGCGTTTCCAGTTCGGTTCAAAGAGCTTGCAGATTGCTTGGGATGAATTGTTCCACAAGAGTGGTAATATTGGCTTTGATAAGACTAAAGATATTTTAATTAAACTGCTTAGTACAAATGCCACGTTTACTAATTCCATCTTGTCCGGCATCATTTCCGATTATATTACTGCTTGTGAGACGAACGGAACTTTTCCGTGGAATTACTATTATGTAAAATATCCTGTTTTCCGTCCAGGTAGTTTTGGAAAACTTAGTAATAGCGAGTCTGCTTCTAAGCCATATCTGTATTCAATCATGCAGACCAAAACCCAATGCTCTCAGAACACATATATGCCATACCTTAAAGAATCAGATGATGCTCATCTGTCTAAAGATTCGTTAGGGCAACGCCTTGTATATTCGGATGTTTATATCGTTTGCGAAAATGATTCGTATGTAATTCATAGCATTACTGACGATAGCATAGTCAATACACTTGCAATTACCCAAAACGAGGATGGTATTGATACCGAGGATAGAATTGTCAAGCTAAAAGCCTATATAGCTAATATATAAAATGGAGATTAGTAGTAAATGGCAAAGACAGAATTTGAAAAACAAATAGCGATGGTTATAACAGCTCTGTCTGATGCCGGTTATGACCCATATGCACAGCTCACGGGTTTTGTACGAACGTGTGACAACACTTATATCACTCGCAAAGGAAATGCGAGAGCTATTATTCAGACATTAGATATAAAACAAGTGGCTCAATATTTACACGAGCACTTCTCTCGCTAAAAATCCATGAAAGGAATTTGTCGTATGAAATACAATGTTTCCAAATCACGATATTGCTCGGCTGTACAATGCCCTAAAATACTTTGGCTGAAAAAGAATAATCCGGATGCGTTCGATTCGTCTGTTATGAATAAAGCCGTATTGGATACGGGTTCTGCTGTAGGAGATCTTGCTATGGGATTGTTCGGAGATTATATCGAAGTTCCTTTTGGCGATTTGGGTGAAATGATTTCCACAACGAAGCATCTTGTTGAAGCTAGAACACCTGTTATCGCAGAAGCCTCATTCTCAGTTGATGGTTTGTTTTGTAGTGTTGATATTTTGAAGGTGCTTGATTCTGATGAGGTTGAGCTGTACGAAGTAAAAAGTTCAACATCCGTTCACGACATTTATTACCACGATGCGGCATTTCAATGTTATGTACTTAATCGACTGGGGTACAAGGTGAAATCTTGCAATATCGTTCACATCAATAATCAGTACGAAAGATGCGGGGAGCTTGACATTCACGAGTTCTTTACTGTTGAAGATATAACAACAGGTGCAATGTTAATGCAGCGTGACGTTGCAACGAACGTAGATGCGATTCGTGAGTATATGGAACAAACAAGTGAGCCGTGCGATGATATTGGGGAGCATTGTTTTTCTCCGTACTCTTGCGGTTTCTTCGGTTATTGTTCTCGCAATTTACCTACTCCAAATATATTTGACGTTGCAGGTGCAAGAACATCTACTAAGTTCAAGTGCTATCGCAATGGAATTGTTTCGTTTGAAGATTTGAACACCTGTGATTTGCTCTCAGGTTCGCAGTACAAACAAATTGAGCACGAACTTTTCGACTATCCACCATACATAGACACAGAAAGTATCCGTGGGTTTATGAAAAATATTTCATTCCCCTTGTATTTTCTGGATTTTGAATCGTTCCAACCAGCAATTCCTTTGTATGACCATTCACATCCTTTTGAGCAGATCGTGTTTCAATATTCGTTACACTACCTTGAGCACGAGGACGACGAATTAAAGCACAAGGAGTTTTTAGCCTATCCCGGTGAAGATCCTCGCCGCAAACTTGCGGAACAGTTGTGTGCCGATATACCTCTGAACGTCTGCACCACAGCTTATAATATGGGGTTTGAAAAAGGCAGAATCAGAGGGCTTGCCGAAATATTCCCCGACCTACGAGACCATTTGATGAATATTCACGACCATATTGTTGACCTAATGATTCCATTCCAGAAAAAGTGGTATTATTGCCGAGCAATGCAGGGGTCTTACTCTATTAAGTATGTTTTGCCTGCGTTATTTCCCAACGACCCTTCTCTCGATTATCACAACTTGGAAGGTGTTCACAATGGAGGCGAGGCATCTGAAGCCTTTGCTAAAATGGCAACTATGACAGAGGATAAAATCGAATTAATGAGAGAACACCTTCTGAAATACTGTGGTTTGGACACTTATGCAATGGTTAAGGTATGGGAAAAACTCAAGGAAATATAAAAAGGTAATGTACCAAAAATGTCCGCACCATTTATGGTACAATCAAAACGATGTAAAAACACAAGTCGATGTAAAAACACAAGTTTTGATAGGAGAATTTTTATGGCTTTAAGAGAAAAAGTTACAGAATCTATTTTGAAATACGCTATTATCCCCGAAGGTAAGGGTGATACAAGTAAGCGTTTCTATTACAAAAACTACGAGGACAATCTATATTGTCCTTTAGGAAAGCAGGCTCTTGAAGCCTATGACAAAGGAAGCGGTGCGGAAACACGCCCTACTGAAAAATAGTTAGAGGAAAACTTGTTCAAAGCCCTGCAAAAATGGCGAGTATCGTTTCTTTCTCTGCTATGACTTTCAATTTGTTGGGAAACGAACCGATTACTGTGTTTTCGGATTCTGTTATCCCTATGGGTGAATATAACGTACAATATGAAAAGCAAATGTACACCGTCAAGAAAGGTAGTAATCCTGCTAACCTGGATGCTTTTTTGAGCAATGAATCTACAAAAACGGCAGTTTTTTGTGAAATGAAATTTCTTTAATGGTTGAGCACTCATGGAAAACTGAAGGATGCGTATTTGGACGAAGATTATTATTTCAAACTGGACAATACAACGGTTGGGTATCCTATCAACGCATACGAAGTTTTTCACAATGTGATAACTAAGCTAATCGGCAGTACGGTTCCCGACAAAAAGAAGCTCGGACATAATTTGTTATGTTCAATTTTTGACCGCTATGATGCGTGGCAAAAGCAATTAGTCGGAATATTTCTCTGCTGAAAGAGGCAGGTGTAGATATTGAGTCCCGTCGTGCCGGAAGCTACATCGAGAGTCGAGATTTTGAGGACTCTGAATTAAAGCTACTGATTGATAGTGTTCTTTGTAGTAAACACATCAATCCTACTCATTCTGCCGACCTCATTGAAAAACTCTGTGGACTTTCCAACAAGTATTTTCGCTCCCACGTTAAAAACATTCATTCAGTTAAGGAATGGAATAAAACCGAAAACAAAGCCCTGTTTTACAATATTGAAATGGTCGATACTGCTATTGAAGAAGGTAAGCAGCTCCAATACGACTATAATAAATATGGTGTAGATAAAAAGTTGCATAAATCCTCGTTTCAAAGGGTTACTCCATATCTTTTGATTATGCACAATCAGCATTATTATTTGATGGCACATAGTTCCTACTGGAATGATATGGTGTTTCATAGGCTTGATAGAATAAGCAATATTAGTTTCTATGATAAACCAGTTATGCCTTTGCGAGATGTTCCAGGATACGAAAATGGAATTGACTATAAAAAAATATCCTCAATGATCTGTTATCATATAAGTAGAGTCGACAAGACCCCAAAAGCTGATAAAATAAAAATCAGAAGAGGTGTAAAAAAATGAATTACAGCAAAGAATTTAAAGATGAGGCGTTAAAGCTCTCGGACGAAATCGGAACGAAGAAAGCGTGTGAACAGTTAGGGCTCAAGTACTACACACTTTCCGAGTGAAGAAAAAACAGAAAAGCCAGGCTTGCAGAGCCAATAAATCATCTGACGGATGCCCAGGCAAAAGCCCTTATCCGTGAGCTTGAAAAGAAAAATGCCGAGCTTGAAAGAGCAAATGATATTTTAAAGGACACCCTCGGTTTTTTCGCAAAAGACCGGAAGAACTAAAAACAAGTGAACGGCATCTGTTTGTGCTGGAATACAAGGAAAAATTTACAGTCAAAGAGATGTGCCGTTTTCTTAAAATCAGCGTGTCGGGGTATTACAGATGGCTTTCAAACAGGCACAAAAAGACCGCCCGTGAGCTTCTTCTGGTCAGAATAAAAGAGATTTGCTTTTGAATATCCTTGCGATGTTTTTGATGAAGCAAAGATATTGAGATAAGGCTAATTGAATACAAAAAGCAGGCGTATGCAGTTTTCCTTGCATACGCCTGCTATTCATTTTACATTAGCCACCGTCCAGTCAATAACCATTAGTGTTTTTGAATACTTCTATATGGTCATTGCGCTTAAAAACCTGAGCATTTTATTTTCTCTAAAAGTTAGCTATAGGGTATATTTTTCTATCCACAGATTACCAGCTTTTGCTCAGCGGACAGGGATTAGTAGAGAGAAACTACCAAAAAAAAGACAGGGTTTTAAACCCTGTCTTTTTTTTTATTAAGCTTAAGAAATAATTTTAGAGCAAAGCTCCGTTCTTCATTATTCTTCGTCAGCAGTTTTGTATTCTTTGATTACCTGTTCAGTTACGTTGCCAGGCACTTCTTCGTAAGAAACAAAAGTCATTTCGAAGTCAGCTCTGGATTGTGTCATAGATTTAAGGTCTGTGGCATATTTATACATCTCCGCCAAAGGAACGTTGGCTTTAACAACCTGCATTCCGTCTTTGGGTTCCATGCCAAGAACTTTTCCGCGGCGTTTGTTCAAGTCGCCAATGATATCGCCCATAAATTCGTCTGGAACAGAAACTGCTACTTCATATATAGGCTCAAGAAGAATAGGTCTGGCTTCAGCTATACCTTTTTTAAAGGCCAAAGCAGCAGCCAATTTGAATGACATTTCGTTGGAGTCGACATCGTGGTATGAACCGAAGTCAAGAGTAGCCTTGAAGTCTATTGTCGGGAAGCCTGCCAAAACTCCTTTTTGCCTGGTTTCCTGAAGACCTTTTTCTACTGCGGGTATAAAGTTTTTCGGAACTACGCCGCCAACGATTTCGTCAACAAACTCAAAGCCTTTTCCAGGAGCCGGGTCGAATCTGATCCAAACATCACCGAACTGACCTTTGCCGCCAGTCTGTTTTTTGTGTCTGCCCTGAACTCTAGTGGAACCTTTAATGGTTTCTCTATAAGGAACTCTGGGTTTGCTGATTTCAACATCAACGCCCCAGCGGGATTTCAACCTGGAGATAGCAACGTCAATGTGAGTGTCGCCCACACCAGTGATAAGGCTCTGTCCAAGTTCCGGTTCAAATCTGTAAGAGAGTATGCCATCGTCTGCACAGAGGCTGTTGAGACCTGTGCCCATTTTTTCTTGGTCTTGTTTAGTCTTGGGAGATATCGCATAGGTAAGCTTGCCTTCCGGAAGGGCGGGAACCTGAACTTCAAAAGCATCTGATTTGAGAGAAAGCGTATCGCCGAATGCAGCCGATTTAGGTTTAACCAAAGCTACTATATCACCGGCAACAGCTTTTTCCATATCGATTTTGGTTTTTCCGCAAAGAGTGGAAAAAGAAGTAAATCTTTCATAACCATCTTTCTTGGAGTTGTAAATTTCAAGTCCGGTGGTAAGAGTTCCGTTAAGCATGCGAACAAATACCATGTCGCCAATCTGTTCATTGATTTTTTTGAAAACAAATCCACAAAGAGAACCGTCAGGATTGCAGTCAAGTTTAACAGTTTCTTCAGTGCCTGCTTTAAACACGGGCAAAGTTACACTTTCGGCAGGAGAAGGAGTTGAAGAAACAATAAGATCCATCAGCTGCGATGTGCCTATATTGTCAATAGCCATTCCGCAAACCAAAGGTTTGATCTGATTGCTGATCACGCCTTTTTTCAAAGCTTCGGTAAGTTCGCTGGAGGTTATAGAAGTTTCATCTTCGAAGAATTTTTCCATAAGCTCTTCATCGCAGCTTACTATAGACTCAACCATTTGCTCGCGCAGGGACTGAACGACATCCATCTGGTCAGCGGGAATTTCGGTTTCTTCCATGCTTTTGGCTTTAGCGTCCGTAAACTTGTAAGCCTTCATTTTGAGAAGGTCAATAACGCCTTTGAGATTTTCAGAAACTCCCCAAGGAATTATTACAGGAGTTATTGTAGCATCAAGCTCTTTTAGAGACTCCAGAGTTTTATCCAGGTTGATATTTTCTTTATCAAGCTTACTGAGATAAACCAATCTCGGTTTATTGAAGTTATCAAGAATCTTCCACTGCTTTTCAGTTCCTACTTCCACGCCTGACTGAGCAGCTACCAGAACTATGCCTAAATCAACTGCCAAAGCAGCTTTATAAACTTCGCCAATAAAATCATCGAAGCCGGGCGCATCTATTATATTAAGCTTGCAGTTTTTGTATTCCACGGCTGCGAGAGAGGCGTTAATGGTGGCTTTGCGCTTCATTTCCTCCGGATCGTAATCCATCAAAGAGGAGTCGTCATCTACTTTGCCTATTCTGTTATTTGCTCCTGCTGTATAGAGCATAGCCTCTGCCAAAGAGGTCTTACCTGTGCCGCCGTGACCAAAAAGTCCGACGTTTCTGATTTTATCGGTGGTATAAATTTTCATTAAAAAGCTCCTAAAAAACATTGGGGTATAAATATGGCTGGGTACTTATACAGCATTTCAATTGATTTTGCAACTTGTAGCTTGCTTTTTTTCATAATTGCCGGTACAAAAGCCTCTGGAGGAAACAAGACTTTATGTTTAGAAAAAACCTCAAGTTCACTTTAATTTCAGCTTTAACTCTTACAATTACTCTAAGCTTTCCGCTGCACGTAAAAGCTCAAACCTTCGCTTCCAGATTTATTAATATGGGAAAAACTTTTCACGAAGGTGATTACAAAAAAGCTCTTGCTCTAAGCGAAGAACTAAAAGCTCCATCCAGTTACGAAGGTCATGTTTTATATGTAAAAGCCCTCTCACAAGAAAATCTCGGCTACAAAAAAGATGCGACAAAAACCTTGGAAAAATTAATCACAAACTGCAAGGATTCAGAAACCTATGAAGCCGCCAAAGCAAGACTTTTCTCAATCAACATCAACCAAGCAAAAAACACAAGTGACCTTGCAAGCCTTGAACAAACAGTCAAAAGCATGTCTTCATCTTCCGCCAGAGCAAACGCCTATGAAAGAATGAGCAAACTCTCCTTTCTCACAAACGGCAGAAGGTCCAGATTTGCCATGTCAGCCTTAAAAGAATATTTCAAGGGAAGAAGGTTCAGACAACCCCCTCAGGCCGCAAAAAGCATTTTGAGTGAAATTATACAAAACCCGGAAAAATACACTTTTCTAACAAGAGAGTGGCAAGACATTGCTGTATACGCTCTTTCAGCTGGCGTTCTTGACGAGTTTCCCAAAAACCACCGTAAACTGGCCAAGAAAAACATAGGTTCAGACCTTTTCGCGCTTTTGGAAGCCGCAAGAGCCACAAAAGATGACAAAATCGAAAACGCTCTCGAACTCTGCAATGAAGTCTTAAAAAGCTCAACTGCAGAAGCTGGCGAGAAAAACATAGCTGCCCGCTTAAAAGCCGAAGCTCTCTATAAAACAAGAAAATACACAGAAGCCTTAGAGGCATACGAAAAAACCGTAAACATGAAAAAATGGCCAGGCGACGAACTGGATACAACTCTTATGCTCTTCAAATGTGTCTACAAACAAAAAAAAGACGCTGAAACACTAAAAACAGCAAATGAGCTGTACAAATCCAAAATAGCTCCATATAACCTTGCAGCCCTTTTATACGAATTCGGCTTGGAAGCCTTTGATGATGGCGACAAAGAAAGAGCAATGCCTTATTTTCTTACACTTATCAGAATGTTCCCTTCCAACCACAGAGCTGACGATGCGGCAGGTTATGCGATAATGTCAACCAAACCTGGCGAAACACCAGACAAGTCACTGAAAGACTTTCTGGAACGAAAATTTCCGACTTCCTTTTTCCTGTGGTGGATTTTTCCTGAGAATAGAGAAAAAAAACTGGGTTCCACTAACGCCCAGCCCACAGGAAAACTCACTAAAGGCATGCTCATTTCACTGGAAAGAGCTGAACTTATGGGCAAGGGAGGCTTTCTTGCACATTCTTCCAGCATAATGAATAGACTAAGCAACAGCTTTCCCGCAAATGAAACTCTCTTCAAAGCCATGATCGACCTAGCTGAAGAAACAAACAATTTCAGCATGCTCGTAACTCTGGGCGACAGATTTGCCAGGCAATCCGCCGAGAAAGGCAAGAATCTTGAAGATTTGCCAAAATGGGCATTAAAAGCCATGTATCCATTGGCATACAACGACTCGGTTGAAAAATACTCAAAAGAATTCGGAGTGGACAAATACTGGATTTTATCCATCATGAGAGAAGAAAGCCACTACAACCCTGCAGTTCTCTCATCCAGCAATGCCATGGGTTTAATGCAGATTTTGCCTTCCACGGGAAAATGGATTGCCGAACAACTTAACGTTAAGAAGTTTAAAACTTCAGATATCTGGGACACCGACTTAAATATCAGATTTGGAACTTGGTATTTGGACTATCTGACAAAATATTTTGACGGCGAAATTTTTCTAGCTACAGCCGCTTACAATGGAGGGCAAGGCGCCATTAAGAGAAGACTTTTAAACACGCCGAACTCAAAGCTCCCTCTGTTGGAGATGATGGACAAAGTGCCAATGTCAGAAACCCGTGATTACTATAAAAAAGTTATGGGAACCTACTGGAACTACAAACGCATATACTGATGAAAACAGTGGTTAGTGGGTAGTGGGGTGGCGGGTGGTGAGTCAGAAGCAACTTGTGATTGATGCTAGCATTTTAATAAACCACAGAATACACGGAAAAAGAACATCTGACATTCTTCCAGCTACGCCCCAACCCCTATTTTTTATCCACAGATTACGCAGACGGAGAACCAAAAACCTTTTCTGAAGCACGAAACAAGGCACAAAGGCTGAAAACTACAGAAGCAATGGCAAAGCACTTATCACTTTCAGTAATTAAGTTATAAACAATTCAACCTGCCACTCATCACTCTAGTGCGATTGTTGCATCAAAGAATCATGAATAGTTTGGTTGTCTTGCTTGTCATTGAACAGAGAAATTTTAGTTGCAACACAGCACTAAATAAGGCGTTTGCCGCCTTTATTGCTTTTTTCTATCGCTTTATCAAGATTCCACTCATTCACTAAGTCTACAAGAGTCCTGCTGAATAAAAATGCGGCGGTCGCGGAAAAGATTACCAAAGTCAGCATTTCTGCTGTTATTTCGACATTTTGCAGTATCATAACAGATGGGAGTAGTCAACGACGGCTTTCACAGCTACATCGGCATTATTATCTTCTAGCGAAGCTAACCATTCCAAAACGCTGGAAAGACGAAATCTTACTGAGCGGCCAAGCTTAATTGTCGGCAGCCCCTGTTCTCTCAAGACATATACCGTGTTTCTTTTTATTTTCAGGAACTTCATGAGTTCCGGGATTGTCAACAAAACTTCGCTATTCATAAAAATCTCCGCTATAAATATTCTTCTGAACTTGAATCGGCAAAAAAAAGCAGAAGCTTTAATTTAAAAAAAAATAAAAAAAGACTAAGGACTTTAACTTTTAGCGCCGATATGAATATTGAAGTTCATGGAAGGTTAACTTTAAGTTAGCTTCCATAAGGATGGACAATCAAATCCCTAACTCCCTTTCAATGTGTCGTTTGAAAAACGGCACATTTTTTATTTTACCTAGTAATCTGTAACATCTAAATATTTATTATCGGACAGTTTTTTTCTATCCACAGATGGACACAGACGGGATTTTAAGCATAGCTTAAAATCAGTGAGTAGGGCTTAGAGCGTAGGGTGCAGCAGCATCTCAAAGCACTTATCAGTTTTAGTGTTTGAATCTAAACAATTCAACTGTTCACTCTCTATTGACCACTCTCCACTGCTAGTGCTGCGGCATAAATATTAGCA
The DNA here is from genome assembly GCA_012520995.1 of Candidatus Rifleibacteriota bacterium. GTDB lineage: Bacteria > Muiribacteriota > Ozemobacteria > Ozemobacterales > Ozemobacteraceae > JAAYNI01. Next base: position 55,507 of record JAAYNI010000096.1, on the reverse strand, counting down.
ACTATTGTATTGTGAATTTTGAAAAGCTGGCAGGAAAGTTTTAAAGAAAACAAAGCGCTAGCTTTTTAGGGTTTACTATTTTTTCTTTATAAGGTACAATTGTCCGCAACTAAGACGGAGTGAACCATGCAAACATCTTACAGCATTACAAAAGAAGAAAAAGACGATGTTATCCTCTTTAGACTTAATGGCTATATAGCAGAACAGGGCGGAGATGCTCTCAAAACACAAGTTGAAGAAGCAATCAACGAAGGCTATTCACTTTTCGGACTTGACTTCACAGGCGTTTCCTTAGTCTCAAGCCCTGGAATAGCCCACCTCATAAACATATGTTCCATCGTCATGGATGACCTTGACGGTGAAATTTATACATGGGGTCTGGACAAACATCACACTTCCGTATTCGAAATGACTGGCCTTTTCAGCTATTTTGTTAATACGGCTAATGAAGAAGAAGCCTTGGAACACCTTAGAGGCTAGACAACTGCTCTTCGTAAACAAGACTGAACAACTTTTAGGAGAGAGAATCCCAGATGAATGACAATAACGACATGAAGGACTTGCAAGACTTACGCAAGGAGTTTGAAGCATTGCCACCAATTAACAAAACTGTTCTGATTATAGCGATATTAATAGGCTTTCTTTCCATGGCTGGCGCAATAATGGCTCAAAGCATGTCGGATATTCTATATTACGAAGGAATCCGCCATTATTCCATGGGCGATTATGCCGCTGCAGGTGACTATTTGGCGCAAATAAGCAATATTCAGCCATATAACCACGAAATCAGATATTACCTGACCTATTGCTATATAATGACCGGACATCTTCAAACAGCTCGTGAACACGCAAGTTATCTCGTATATGCGAACCCTGGACAAAAAGTTTACGAAGCCCTTCTTTCTCAGATAGACTCAGCCATATCAGCTGCCTCGGCTTATCCGATAGGGCCCGAAGCTATTTACACTACAACAGCTGGCGGTTACAATCTGGAAATACCCAAGACCAGAGAAACTGTTTCTATAGCTGCGGAATACGAACTTAAAGTAATACCTGTGGGAGAAGTGCTAGCTCCTGCCACCTCTGAAACTCATTATCCAAAAATTACAAGCGATCAAACTCTCCACGCTCCATACATAAGCAGAAACTTTTACAAGATTTCCCCTCCAAGACCCCTCTCAACTCTTGAAGAGGGTATCAAAGCCATGGACGATGGCCATACAGACAGAGCCATAGAAAAATTCGTCAAAGTTTTCAATGAATCTCGAGGCAAAGATTACGAACCTCAATATTACATGGGTGTCACCTACTACATGGACGGCGATTACCAAAAAGCAGCCAATCACTTCAACAACTCTGCAAAACTCAATCCTAACCATTTTCAGAGCCTGCTTTATTTAGCAATGATATTCAACAAACAAGGAAATACCGGAGCAGCTGAAAACTACTTCAAAAAAGCTCTTGCTATTCAAAAAGATGAAATGATCATGATCAATTTGATCGACCTCTATTTGGAAACAGGCAAAGTAAATGAAGCAATAGCCCTTTACAAAGAAATGGACAGACTCTTCCCAGACTCTATCATAGCAGCCACAGGTCTAGCTTATATTGACTACATAAACGGAAACTTCAATGACGCTATATACAGAGTCAACCGTATATTGAGCTCTTCGCCGACTAATCCGGAAGCCAACTACATCAAATCCGAAATCTTCTTATACAACGGCCTTTACACAGAAGCCCATATGCTTGCAGACAAAGCAAGAAAAGCCTTGCCTAATAACCCTCGCTATGTTCTTCAAGTAGCAAAAGCGATGAAGCACCAAGAAAACTATGAAGGCGCAGTTGCTTTAATGCTCTCAATCATAGAAGAAAACCCAACATATGAACTCGCAAGACTTGAACTCGCTGAACTATATGCTTCTTCAGGCATGTCCTATGATGCCGAAACATTAATCGCAGGTATAAAACCTGCTCAAACACCGCGGGTCTACAAAACACTTGCCCTGATTGATCTTGCCAACGGCAAAAATGATGAAGCTGCTGAAAACTATTATAATTATTATTCAAAAGAACGTTCTCCCAAAGCAGCTCTTGAATATGCCGACTTTTTAATCGGATACCTGAACAAACAAAAAGAAGCGATAAACATCCTTGAAGGATTAATCAAGGACAAAAAAGACACTGTCTTTGCTGAAACTGCCAGAAGAAAAATAAACGACCACAAAGCTGTTGCAGGCATTTAAGAGAAGATATGATTGTGACTTCTCTTAAAAAGAATAATACCAAAGGACTCAAAAAATGTGCGGAATTATAGGCTATATTGGCAACAACAAAGCCAGTGAAACTATATATGACGGTTTAAGAAGACTCGAATACCGTGGTTATGACTCTGCGGGCATTGCGGTTGTCGACAATAACCAGATAATTTGCAAAAAAGAACCCGGAAAGCTCAGTGACCTTAAAAACCTTTTACTGGACACTTTTCCATCCGATTCAACCATAGGCATAGGCCATACCAGATGGGCAACTCACGGAAGACCCACAACTTTTAATGCTCACCCGCACGGAGATTGCAAAAACAGCCTGATGGTTGCTCATAATGGCATAATTGAAAACTACATTAAACTCAAAAAAAACCTATTAGCTCAAGGGCATAAGTTTGTATCGGAAACCGACTCAGAAGTCCTTGCTCACCTAATCGAAGAAAAATACACTGGCGATCTGAAACAAGCCGTTTTAGATGCTCTTCATGAAGTAGAAGGCGCTTATGCTATAGCCGTCATACACAAAGATCACCCAGACAAAATACTTTGTGCCAGAAAAAATGCTCCCTTGCTAGTCGGACACGGAACAAACGAAAACTTTCTTGCCTCTGACGTGACCCCTATTCTGCCTTACACCAGAAAAGTAACTTATCTGGATAATCTTGAAGGCGCTCTTGTAACCAAAGATTCCATAGAGTTTTTTGACCTGACAGACGGAACTCCCTTGTCAAAAGAATCAGTAACAATTGACTGGAACCCCGTTGCAGCTGAAAAAGACGGTTTTCCTCATTTTATGCTGAAAGAAATCTATGAACAGCCTCAAGTCATCAGAAACACAATCGGAGGACGCACGTCCGAAGAAGAGGGTAAAATATACTTGGACGAGCTCGGACTCACAGGACCGGAAATCTACAGAACTCAGCGCATCATCATAGTAGCTTGCGGAACAGCTTATTATGCAGGCTGCGTGGCAAAATATCTGCTAGAAGAGATGGTGAGAATACCTGTGGAGTGCGACTCCGCAAGCGAGTTCAGATACAGGAAACCCTTAGTTGATCAAAACACCTTGGTCATAGGCATCAGCCAATCGGGTGAAACAGCCGACACACTTGAAGCCATACGCTTAGCCAAGCAAATGGGAGCAAAGGTTCTAGGCGTAGTGAATGCCAAAGATTCAACTATGACACGTGAAGTTGACGGACTGGTTTATATACATGCTGGCCCTGAAATTGCAGTAGCATCAACAAAAGCTTATATAGCCATGCTTACAGCACTCACACTCCTCGCTCTTATGCTCGGCAAAATCCGTTCTGTCCTCACTCCTGAATATGTGAAAGAAAAAATCAGCGAACTCAAAGTGCTGCCTCAAAAGATTGAACAGATTCTTGAAAATACAAAACCAATACAAGAGATAGCCAGAAAGTATATAAATGCAAAAAGTTTTCTCTATATAGGCAGAGGAGTAAACTTCCCTACCGCTATGGAAGGAGCGCTTAAACTTAAGGAAGTGAGCTATATCCATGCTCAAGCCTATGCTGCAGGCGAAATGAAGCACGGACCTATTGCCTTGATAGACGACAAAATGCCAGTCTTCGCAATTCTTACAAAGTCGGATCTCTACAAAAAGACGCTTTCAAACGTTGAGGAAGTAAAAGCTAGAAAAGGCACTGTTATTGCCTTGGCAAGTGAAGGCGACGAGCACATCCAAGACGTTGCTGACAACGTCATTTATATACCGGAAGTATCAGAAGTCTTTTCTCCAATTATAAATGCAGTTCCTTTGCAGCTTTTCGCTTATTATGTAGCGGATTTTAAAGGTCTTGACGTAGATCAGCCCAGAAACTTGGCTAAATCTGTCACAGTCGAGTAATGGAAGAAAAGTCGTTACTGAACCTCGAGTTTGACAAGGTTCTCCTTCTGTTAGCAGAGAGAGCCTCATCTCGTGCGGGAAAAGATGCTATAAAAAGCTCGCCGGTAACAACCGACAAATCTCAAATAGAGAAAAAACTCCAAGAAATATCAGAATTTCTTTTTTTATCTCAAATCGGCATGAGACCTTCTGTCAGAGGACAAAGAGATATCAGAGAAATTCTGGAATTGCTACAGGAAAATGCCACAGCTCTTTCTTCAGAAGATTTCCTCAAAATTAAAGCCAACTCGGAAATAGCCTCTAGACTGAAAAAAATAGTAAGCGAAATTTCAAAAGAAGACAGACGCAAAGCTCAAATAATTCTGGACAGAATAGAAGCAACCCCTACCCTTGCCGCTTTGGCTCAAAAAATAAATGATACCATTGATGAACAAGGTAACCTGCGACCTGATGCTTCTCCTGCTCTGGCAGGCATAAGACGCGATTACTCCAAAACCCTCGGAGAACTTGAAAAAAACCTTAATTCTTTCTTAGCTTCATCTTCAGATAATCTTCAAGATCGCTATTACACCGTTCGAAACGAACGATACGTTGTCCCTGTTAAAGCCTCATGTCAACAAAGTGTTCCAGGAATAGTCCATGACCAATCTTCGACAGGACAAACACTTTTTATAGAGCCCATTGCTTTTATTCCAGCCAACAACAGACTTGCCCAGCTCAGACTTTCAGAAAAAGAAGAAATAAGAAGAATCTTTAAAGCTTTGACCAGCTTCACGGTATCTTCTCAAAGCCAGCTCGAAGAACAATTCCAAACATTGGTTTGGTTGGATACTGTGGCGGCCAGAGCAGATTTTGCGATTGAATATAATGCCAGCAAGCCTGAAATTTCCGAACAGCAAGTTGTCCGCCTTTCAAACGCCAGACACCCTCTTTTAGGACATGATTGCGTTCCTATGAGTGTGACACTCTCGCCAAAGCAAAAATGTATTATAATAACAGGTCCAAACGGCGGAGGAAAAACAATCTCTTTAAAAACGGTAGGTTTAAACGCCCTTTTGATGCAAACAGGCAACTATGTTTTGGCGGACGAGGGAGCAAAGCTTCCAATATTTGAACATGTCTTAGCTGACATAGGTGAATCACAAAGTATCGAAGAGCATCTATCCAGCTTCACAGGACACCTTAAAAGACTCAAAGAAATATCTGAGCTTACCGTAACCTTCTCTCTTATACTTATCGACGAAATATGCGTAGGAACAGATCCTGCTGAAGGAGCCGCTCTTGCATCAGGTTTTTTAAAAGAAATGACTAAAAGAGGAGCTTACGCAATAGTAACTTCTCACTATGACTCTCTAAAAAAGACAGCATTTACAACAGAAGGTTTCACCAACGCTGCCATGGAGTTCGACTACAAAACTCTGAAACCGACATTCCGATTTATGACAGGCATTCCAGGCAAATCAAATGCTTTGGCAATGGCACGCCTTTATGGTCTAGATGAAAACATACTTGCCGAACTTACAGAAATAAACTCTGCCGAAGGCGATGAGGAAAAAACTCTGATTGAAGCCATTGAACGTGAAAGAACTGAAGCTGAACGTCTAAGACGAGAATACAACAGAAAACTGAGCGAGATAAAACTCAAAGAAGAAGAAACAGATCGCATACTTGACCAGTTACGTGAATTCAGAAAAACTAAGCGAGATAGCGTTACAGAAGATTTCATAAAAAAACATAAACAAGCTTTGAAGGACTCAGAACAACTAATTTCTGACTTAAAAACAGTCATAAAAGACTTAGCCCAAGCAGAACTGCCTAACAGAGAAGAATCAAAAAATAAGTCTCATGAAGCCCTTGAAAAAATCAGGAAACATCACAAAAACATTAAGCAGTCTATAAATCACTTAGAAACGCCTCAAGATGACTTTTTTACAGATATCAAGAGACACAGAAAAGCTGTGGAAAAAACGGGCAAAACTTATCAGTTCCAAGAAGGTGACCGAGCTATATGGAACTTTAATATGCAGGAAGGCGTCATAAGTAAAATCGCAGAAAAAAACTATGCTTTCATAGATATAGGCGGCAAAATACTCAAAGTAAAACTATCAGATCTGACCTATTCTAAGAAAACAGAGAAGAAGGAAGCTTCAACCCACAAGATCAGCTTTACTGCGACGGCTGCTACAATAGATGAAAGACTAGACTTAAGAGGCTTGCAATCCCATGAGGCTATTTTCAAGTTAGAAGATTATCTTAAGCTTGCTGAACAAAATAATCTTGGGCGCCTTTTTATAGTCCACGGCAAAGGCACTGGGGCTTTACAAAAGGCTGTTACAGCCTATCTCAAAAACTCACCCTACAAGAAAAAATTCCGACCTGGAAGATACGGCGAAGGCGACTCAGGGGTAACTATAGTAGTCTTTAATCCTGATGCCGATGTCGAACCAGAACAATACAAAACAGACAAAAGAAAATGAATAAAAATAAAATAGCTTTGGCAACAATCCTAAGCTTTATAGCATTTTCGCTTACAGCTCAATCCGGAACGACCCCAAAACCTGCCGAAAACTTCTTTTCAGTCCCTCATGAGCTTTATATAGAACCTCAGGATGAGCCTGATGTCATAATAGACTCAGATACCCTGACCTATTCTGAGAACAAAATTCTTCTTGAAGGCAGTGTCAGAGCGACTCGCGAAAATGATCTTCTAAGGTGCGAAAAAGCGGAACTTTTTACTGAAGAAAAATCTTTACTGGCTACAATAAACCCATCTTTCGAAAGAAAAGAAACCAACAGAGAAGAAAAATATAAAAGAGATTATTCACTTACTGCAAAGCACATATATTTCCAAGATGAACCTCGACTTATAAAAGCCTCAGACACAGTCAATTTTAGAGTAGAAGAAACTAAATGGGAACCAGCTTCTTACACTTGGCTAATAATAACTTCTGATGAAATGCAAGGCTATGAGGAATCCGAAAGATTAATTTTCTCTGGTAACGTAAAAGTTAAAGGCGACAAAAAATATGGTGAAAGTGATCGATTGGACTATTATAAAAAACGCTCTCTTTTAATTTTTAGCGGCAATGCTAAAACAGAAACCGAAACCTTTAATGAAAAAAAAGGCGAGAACGAAAAGCATCTCCTTGAAGGTTCTTACATAATCTACGACACAAAAACAGAGAAGCTGACGGCAAAATAATTATTTTTTCTCGAAATTTCATGACAAAAAGCTTGACATGCTTTAAAAGTGTGCATATATTGCAAAACTAGTAGCTAATCTCTATTAGGGGGTGAACCGAATGTTTGACCTTTTTGATGAAGAATTGATGTTTTTGGCCGCTCCGAAATGGGAAGATTTCGACGACGAAAACGACGATGAAGAATACGAAGACGAAGACGGCTTCTACGAAGACGACTTCGATGACGACGACTTCGATGACGACGAAGACGATGACGACGAAGACGATGATTTCGATGATGACGATGACGACTTCGACGATGAAGATGATGACTTCGATGATGATGACGACTTCGATGATGATGACGACTTCGACGACGATGATGATGACGACGATGATGATGACGACGATGATGATGACGATGATGAAGACGATGAAGACGATGAAGACGATGAAGACGACGACTTCGAAGAGGACGATGATGACTTCGATGATGAAGACGATGATTTCGATGATGATGATGACTTCGATGATGAAGACGATGACTTCGATGACGACGACTTTGACGACGATGATGACGACTTCGACGACGAAGACGATGAAGACCTATATTGAATTAACAACAAGGGCGGAAAAAACCGCCCTTTTTTCTTTTTAGACAAACCTGAAAAAACAGTGAGCAGGGATTAGTAGCAGTGGACAGAGAGGTTAATGATTTGCAGTGATGAGTAGCGACTCTTAATAATGAAAAGTATAGAATGTAGAGTGTAAAAAGAAGTTTCTTAACAAACTGCAAGATTGCAGCTATTTATCAGCTTCTCAAAGTAGTTATTAGTTATAGCATTAGTTATAGCAATTGAGTCTAAACAATCAACTCGCCACGCACCACTCGCCAGTCTAGTGCGAAGCATACTTTTTAGCAGATATTGTCTTGTGAATTTTGAAAGACTGGCAGAAAAGTTTTAGAGCAAAAGCGGTACTAGTCAAAACGCTTTCCTTCTCTCAGATAAATTGCAGACTCTATAAGTTTGCGTGTATATTCATCACCATGTGCTCTCACAAGATCCTCAGGATTAATCTTACTTTTCAGCTGACCTTTTTGAAAAACAAGGACTCTATCTGCTATTTGTCTGACTACAGCTACATCATGAGAAATAAAAATCATAGAAAGTCCGCGTTTTGACTTCAGCTCAACCAAAAGCTCTAATATTTGTGCCTGAACAGAAACATCCAAGGCCGAAACAGCTTCATCGGCTATTATAAGACTTGGATTTAATATCATACTACGGCAAATACATATCCGCTGGCGTTGTCCTCCACTAAACTCGGCAGGATACTTATTTAAAACATCTTCTTGCAATCCAACTTCCTCTAGAGCATCAACCAAGAAAGGCTGAGAGTCTTTTTTAGAATAAAGCCCATGAATTCTCAGAGGTTCACTTATTATCTGCTTTACAGTCATCCTAGGGTTCAGCGAGCTATAAGGATCCTGAAATATCATTTGCATCTCTCTTAAAAGAGACAAACTTCGCTTTCCTGTAGTTATATCTTTTCCGTTATAGAGCAGCTGCCCTTTATCTGCTTTATAAATCCCCATAAGAATCTTGGCTAAGGTAGATTTTCCCGAACCTGATTCGCCTAAAACACCTAGTATTTCTCCTTTCCTAAGATTAAAGGAGACATCATCAATTGCGAGTATTTTTTCAGGCTCTTTCTTGCCTAGAGCATTCAAAATCCTAGTTTTAAAATTTTTCTCTACCAGAAATTCTTTGGTTAGATTTTTGACCTCAAGCAAATTTTCGTTCATTTCTCTTTAAGCTCAAAACATAGTTAGGATGATAAAAAACAAGCACATAAGACGCCATTGCCGCAATCCGCCAAATAAGGTCTGCTTTCAAAACAACTTTTAATTGCCTTGCTACACCTTTCGGCATAAACACAGCCAGCAGGTCTACGTTCAGGTGAAGGCTGAAAACCTGGGATAGCTTTTGGCAAGGCTTTCGCTTCTGACAAACGAGGTAAAGCTGCGATTAAATCTGATGTATAAGGATGCTTGGGAGCCTTAAGAATCTCCTCGCATTTTCCATATTCCAACACCAAACCGCAATACATAATTGCAAGCTCATCAGCTATAACGCGCAAAACCCCTAAATCGTGGGTTATAAAAATCATAGAGCTTTCTTCGCTTTTAATTATGCTTTTAAGACGTTCAAGAAGTTGAACCTGCAAAGAGACATCTATAGCCGTCGTAGGCTCATCTGCAATAATCAGCTTAGGATTCAATATAAGAGCCATAGCTATAAGGGCTCTCTGCTGCATACCACCGCTAAGCTGGTACGGATAAGCGTTGAGATATTTTTCAGGCTCAGGAAACCCCGAAAGCTCTAAAGCCCGTAAAACCAATGTAAAAACTTCTTTTTCAGTTATATTATCTTCATGAGCATAGATGGTTTCCGCCAACTGCTCTTGGAGAGGCATAATAGGATTCATAGCAGTTAAAGGCTCCTGAAAGATAAAAGCTATCTCTTTGCCTCTCAGTATTCTCATCTCTTCCTCGGAAAGCCCAAGCAGATCTTTGCCCTCGAAGAGAATTTCACCTTTAGTTTCAACAATTGAAGATGGGGGAATCAGTCTCGGAATACTCAAGGAAAGCATAGACTTGCCTGAGCCTGATTCACCAGCAATTCCAAGGCATTTTCCCTTCTCCAAAGCAAGAGAAACTCCATCCAGAATTTTCACTTCTTTCTTCTTGGAGTTTCTCAAACTCAGAGAATAATTCTCTATTCTAAGCAACAAAATCCCTCTCAGTTTTTGGGAGTTTTTGATTCAGACTCTTTAAGATTCCCACTGATACCATTCCACAATCTGATAGCCGAAGGAAGAAAAGCGTCCTGATAAGCTTCATTTGCCGGCAATATAGCCAAATCTCCTGCCATTGCAGCAAAAAAATCGGCAGAACGGCTTATAAAAGCTATTGGAGGATTCTGATTTAATATATCTGTAAGCTGTCCCTGCAACTTCGCAATGTCAGCAGGCGAAAGCAACATCGAATCAAGAGCTGAGAGGAGACGATCTGCTTCCGGGCTTGTAAATCCAGCAAGGTTGAGAGAGGTATCCACTTGATCGTTGGAATGCAAAAATCTAATCATATTTTTATCTTCTGGAATAACCAAGGTTATAAGAATGCAAGAAGAGCTATCTATATGCTCCTTGTCAAGAAGTTCCGACCAGCTTTTTCCATGAATCGCAGTCTTTATAGAAAGCTTTTTAAAGTCTTTAGCTATAAAATCAGCAAGATCTTTTCTGAAAGGAGAGTCATTGTTGTATAGCAAAATGAGTTCAAAGTCTTTGCCGTCTTTTTGTCTAAACTTACTATTTGAGGATAAAGTCACTCCTGCCGCATCCAAAGCTTTGCCTAATGCAACATAGTCAGGAGTCATTTTGGATAAATCCGGATTTTCAGAACTTTTGGCAAATATGCCGTTTACTATTGGATAATAGCCCTCTAGATGCTTAGTCTGCAAAGCAGCTCTGTCAATAGCTTTATCCAATACTTGCCTGATTCTCGCATCCTTCAGCTCCGGCCTTGAAGTATTAAAAACCAAAGAAAGCACTGCAGGGTTTTTAAACTTAGCCAATTTGAATTCCTTTGCTGGCAACAGAGAAGCCAATGGCTCGGCTAAAGCCGCAGGCATAAATACAGCGTCAAAAGTCTTGTTTCTGAATTCGTTTATAAAGTCTTCAGATGCAAAAAGACTCTGAAAAACAACAGGCTTTCTGTTAGCAAATTTGCCGTCATAATATTTATCAAAAGGTTGCAAAATAAGATAAGGATAATCTATTTTTTCTCTTGGCTCTTTTTTCTTAGCTGCCTTTTTCAGCAAAGGTTCCTGCGGCATCAAATGAAACTTTGCAACCCTATAAGGCCCCGTGCCGACAGGAAGCTTTGAAAGAATAGGCTTGTCAGCCTCTTTTAAATTCTTTGCATCCCTCTTTGTTTCTTCGTCAGCTTTCCAAAGGTCTTCTCTCAGCAGAGGCAAGCAGAGCAACTCTAAAAACCTTTTGGAATCTCTCGAAAAAACTATCTTAAAGCTGTTATCTGTAATCTGCGAGCAAGAAATAACATGAGGCGCATATTGTTTGTAAGGCGAGTTTTCATCCAGAAAAAGTTTGTCAAAAGTAAACTTGAAATCATTATAAGTAACAAGTTTACCATCATGCCACATGGCATTGTCTCTGATTTCAGCAGTGAAAACAGCTTCACCTCTGTCACTTATATTCACATTAAAAGAAGATAAAAGTTGCGGCTGAAAAGAGCCATCAAGAGCACGAAACAAAGGAGCGTCATATATAAGTTTCTTAGCAGAAGCTTCTGACAAATTACTGCTTACATCTCTTTGCCCCAGCTCATCTATATAATGCATGCTTCCGATAATCAAAGCTTTGTCTTTAGAGAAATCCAGATAACCCTCAGGCAATTTCATAAGGCTATTCTTGGCACAACCAGCCAAAAATAAGAGAACAGCAAAAAGCGGTAATAAGTAGAGAAGTTTTTTAGTTTTCATGGATTCTTCTTTCATTATTCATCTTGTATTGTTTTTCTTTCAACATTTTCTCCAGAGATAAAACATTTTGCTTAAACTGAGGAGATTCAGCAAAATACGGTCTTTCTTTCAGCAATCCAATAAAAGCTGCCGCCTCAGTATAGCTGGCAGTTTGAATAAGATGCTCCGAAAAAGTGCTCAGAGCGAATCCGATTCTGTTTAGAAAAGAAGTGATTTCAAGTTTAAGCTTATCATCCGAAAACTCCAGTTGCCAAGCTTCTTCTAAGCTGTCCAAAGCCAGCAATAAATTTTCTTTTTTATAAGCGTTTTCAGCTTTTTTGAGCAAAGATAGAGCTTTATCACGATTTTCTGAGTTTTCAAAAGAAACTTCGGATAGTTTCTTTTTAGTAAGGCTGTCTTTTTCTTCCTGCTTGTCAGAGTGTCTACCAAAAAAGACAGCTTTTCCTTCCAACTCTGCAACCGCAGCTTTTGAGAATGCAAGGGCTTCTTGCCGCTGTCGCTCGTCTATGCCAGCTGTTTGAGTAAAAGCGGAAGTATAGTTGATAGTATCTTCAAAATTGCCAACCGCATAGGAAAATTTGTAAAGATTATGCAATACTTGCAAACGCTGAGCATTGTTTTCATTAGTCGGCTCGCTTTCAAGCTGTCTTTCAATATAGTAAAGAGAATCCTTCAAAGACGTTATAGCAAAAGCAATAGCTTCTCTCATGAAGTCTTGTTCAAGACCGACTTTTTGGATGATATCTGACAAAATATTAGACATTACTATGATATATGATGCTCTAACATCGCCGCAAGAAAGGTATACCATTCGTTTTGCCGATTCGAGAGCCTGTTCATAATTCCCCAGCACATAGTTAACATTCATTTTAAGAAAATCCACAGCAAAATAGGTGGAACGCGCATTGAAGTTAATATTCACATAAGCCTTGTTTACAGAGTTTAAAGCATCCTGATGTTCTTTAACCAATATTTGATATCTTGCCAGCTTAAGATATGGATCACCTGGAACCGGATCCATTTCTATAGCCTTCTGCAACTTTTCAATGGCTTCTTTTGCTTTTTCAGGAATACGACTAACCCACTCCGCAGGGTAATTTGAAGCAGTCTCTCTGACAAGTTTGTCCGCATCCATTCTGGAGTTTTCCAAAGTGCCATAAACAAGGAAATAAACTGCCAAAATCATTAAAAAGTTACTAAAAGCTATTCGCTGCCCAAATGATAAAGTGAATACTTTTGATTCTTCAATTCCGTTTTCGGAAGCATCGTCTGAAAAAAGGTTGTTTTCAGCCAAGACAGCGATTACAGCAAAAACCACCACCGCATAAACCGCCGTTTCAATACGGTGAAAAGGAAAGTCGGGAACAGAAGCTACAAACTGAGCAAAAAGAGCTGTTAAAAGAGAAATCAAAAGAAGCGCGTCACCTTTAAGCGAACCTTCAGAAGTGGAGTAAACCGAATTTCTGATTGCTCTTCTAGACAATGCAAAAACCTCAGATAAAAACCACAGCAAAAGCACTAGGCCTAAAAGACCAATTTCAGAAAAAGCTTGTAGCCATTCGTTGTGAGCCTGCCTGAAAGTAACAGAAGTAAAAGTAGTTTTATTCTTTTCGCTCAGAACTTTTGGCTGTAAAAAGGGAAAAAAGTGCTTAAAAGTTCCAAAGCCCTTCCCCAGAATCGCAGAAAAAATGTCCTCTGTTATTGAAGATACAGTCACTTGCCACACCCATAAGCGCTCATAAGTATTGACTGTTCTTGCCAAAGTAAACATGTTCCTTAGCTTGTCTTTCAAATTTCGCGGATCTTCTCCTATAGAGGTATCCGATGCTAAAGAAGCTGCATCAGACGCGAGCTCTGTCTTGGGCAAAGGTGTTTTTTGCGGTTCTTTGATTATCGACAAATAAGTCATAGCAAGCAACAACACAAAGCCAATAGTATAAAAAAACAGCTTGCGACCGTTGTTTAAAAGCCACTTGAAGTTTCTGTCATAGAGCCAAATAAGAATCAGCATAAAAAGAACTGCTACAAAGATTGCCAAAAATGCGGCTCGACATTTGGTAACAAGTAATCCCCAAAAAAGCACAAAAGAGGCCAGAAAAGCAAAAATTCTTTCCAGCTCTGAGTTAGTAGACAAAAATAGTCCTAAAGCCAAAAAGAAAACAAACATTGCAAAGGTGCCTAAATAATTTCGATTACCAAAAGTCGAAACTATTTGCCCCATCCCATAACCCTTAGAAACCAGCATCGGAAAGAATGGAATATATTTGGAAGTATAGCAATACGGATATTTTACATTATTTCTTTCAAATTCTTTCTTAGCAAATGTAAATCTTGGAAAAGGCTTCTGAGGATACAGCTTCATCATTTCAATATATTTCTCTGGAGAAGTCTTCCGCATAAGTTCATGCTCAGAACTATCCACAGGTGTATCAAAGCGCAAGAACCAATTGCGAGATTCCATTATCCCAAGAGCGGATGTTAAAACTCCAGCTAAAACCATAACCCAAAGCAATATCCGAACTGCAAGACGATTGCGAAGCAGCAAAAAGAGAAACGGGATCAGGGTAAGAACTACAAATGTTTCCTGAAAATCTCTTAATGACGCCGAAACACTTCCATTTCCCCATAACAAGGAAACAAGAAAAAATAAAAGCAGTGCGCCTAAAGATTTTAAATAGGGAATTTTAATTTTTATACTTTCTTGTTTGCTAGTAACATAAAACAAGAAAATAAAACAAAGTCCAAAAACATAAGATAAGAAAGTCTTTGTAAAAAACTCCTTAGGAGTAAGAAAGTTTTCTGTATACTCCCCGGAAAAAAGAAACGGCATAATAAAAATATAAATAAGCAGAAGAATTAACGGTAAAACACTATATTTTTCATAATGTGAAAAATATGTATCGTTTGCCTCTGAAGTTGATGTCACCTGCCGGACAGCTGATTTTCTTTTAGCCATAATATCGCTTTTCCTATAGATGTAGCTCGTTAACAAAAGAGGATAGCACAGCACAGAGAGAGTAACAAGCAAAAAGAAGAGCACACGCCAGCACCCCAGAGCTGTATTTTCTCTAAAACTTTCCTGTCAGCCTTTCAAAATTCACAAGACAATATCCACTTATAAGATCATGCCGTGATGAGTGGTGCGTGGCGGGTGGCGAGCTTAATTAAATTAGAAATTATAAACTATAAACAGGGAGCAGGCTGTCCAAAAACTCATTTTTTTCAATTTTTGTGATTTTGCAATTTCAAAAACTCGCTGTTTATGGCTATTCTAGGAGGCACGTTATTTCAACTTCTAAGTTTTTTGCTAGTTTTGGACAGTCCACACTAGCCAAAAATCCCCAGGCAGTATCTGTTATAGTGGCGAAAAGAGATCGGCAGTTTTAAAAGTAAGAGCTTCCGAAACATGAAGACATGTAATACTGTCAGCTTCGTCAAGATCAGCTATGGTTCTAGCTATTTTCACGGTCTTATCATAGGATCTTGCAGACATCAAAAACCTTTCTGCTGCTTTAAGAAGCAAAGCTTTGGCATCGCTTTCCAAATGGCATTTTTTCTCTAAATTTTCAGAAGAAAGCTTGCCATTCAAAACCCCTCCGCATTCAGTCCTTGAACGTTGTATTTCTATAGCCTTAAGAACTCTTTTCCGAACAGTTTCTGAGGACTCTCCCGCTTCTTTCTGTGCCAATTCAGAGGGAGTAAGCCTTGGCACATGTATTTGCAAGTCTATTCTATCCAAAAGCGGCCCTGAAACTTTTTGCTTATAGCGAGCCAGCTGATTTCTGGTACAAATGCATTCTCGTTGCGGATCTGTAACAAATCCGCAAGGACAAGGATTCATTGCCGCAGCCAGCAAAAAATTGGCAGGAAACACACTTGCTCCGCTGGCTCTCGAAATGGAAACTGTCCCTGCTGTCAAAGGCTCTCTCAAAACTTCTAAAACAAAACGCCTGAACTCAGGCAATTCATCTAAGAACAGCACTCCGTTATGAGCTAAAGTCACTTCACCAGGCACAGGTATTCTTCCGCCCCCAATCAAAGCAACATCAGAAATAGTATGGTGAGGGTCCCTGAAAGGCCTGGCAGTCAAAAGACCGCTTCCAGGAGGCAAAAGCCCTTTTACGCTATAAATACGTGTTATATCCAGCGCTTCGTCAAAAGTCAATGGCGGCATAATGGAAGGCAAAGCTCTCGCAAGCATAGTTTTCCCTGAACCTGGAGGCCCTGTAAATATTATGTTATGAGAACCTGCCGCAGCTATCTCCAAAGCGCGTCTTGCTGAAGTCTGGCCTTTGATCGCAGCCATATCTATGAGTTCCGTGACTTGATTCCCTGAGAAATCCTTTTTTGAAGTCTTGTTAACTCTCTTGTCAGAAATATCAGACTTTTTAAAGGATTCAACTATATCTTTTAAGTTGTCAAATGCGTAAACATCAAGATTTGGAACAGCTGAAGCTTCACCTGCATTAGGAGAAGGCAAAACTATGCCTTTATATTTTCGCTGAACCGCCTCCAAAGCTATAGGCAAAACCGCCTTAGTATGCTTCAAATCGCCATTAAGGCCTAGCTCACCCACAAAAACCAGTTCCGACAAGGCTTTTGCAGGCAAAATTCCATTTGAAGCCAAAATACCTACTACTATGGCTAAATCTAGACCAGAACCTTCTTTTGGCTGATCAGCCGGAGCCAAATTCACCAATATTTTAGCAGCCGGAAATGTATAACCTGAATTTTTCAGAGCGCTTCTGATACGAAGCCTAGATTCAGAAACAGAAGTATCTGCCAACCCCACTATATCAAAACGAGGCAAGCCCCCGGAAACATCTGTTTCAACTGATACGGGAATCACATTTATGCCTGAAACAATCGAAGAATTAACTACTGAAAACATATTTTCCTCACTTTCTTTCCTTATAATCAAGCGAATTAAGAAAATGGGACAAAAAAAATAAACGAAAACATAGTTTTTGCCGATTCAATCTCTATGAAAAGAAAAGTATATATATCCTCTTTCTTGTTGCTTTTTACTATTGCGATCTTTCTTAATGGTTCGACCTTCAGAAAGAATCCAAAAAGAGGACAAAACAATATAAAAGTCAGCGGATGGCCCGCGTATCACCAAATGTTCGGAGATGGCCTCTTCAGGATCTATGTTTTCTGGGGCTGGGAACATCCGAAAGAAACTATTCTGAACGTAATTCCAACTTTGGATGCTCTCAACGGTAAATATTTCTACTTCCAAGGTCGTCCCGTAAGAATAGAAGTAGGCATGTGCAGCCCTATAACCAGCGGAGCCAAAGAGATTTTTAAAAACGCTCTGGAGGATCCCACCATCGACTTAGTCATATATTCAGGCCACGGCAGATATGGAAGAGGAATGGCTTTTGAAGGACAAGAAGATATCTTCAGGTCAGGTGACGGCTATGTTGTAGAAGACAGAAGCCATAAACCGTACAAATATGTAAAAGCTGATGATTACCATTTGAAAAACACTTCTTTTCCGCCCGTCCATAAAATTGTGCTTTTAAACTGCTGTGACTCAGAAGGGCACTTCAGAAAGGCTTGGAACAAAAGATTCCAAGAATGCAAAGCACCCATTGAGCTTGTTACAGTGGAATATCCAGTATTTAATCTCTATGATGATGTGAGAGTGGTTAACTTTATAACAGACCTGCTTAACTTGGCTGACTGGTCGACTATCAAGGAAAACTATGAAGCTGAAGTTCACAAAAGAAAAAATATACTTTTGGTAAACCCTGTGAATCTTTATTCATATAGCCACAATCATTATTAAGCGCTGTGCAAGAAAAACAAGAAGCTCCTGACAAAGTTTGGTTCGTATATATACTCAGATGTTCAGACGGAACGCTCTACACTGGTATAACCAAGAACTTAAAAGCTCGTCTGGAAACTCATAATACAGGCAAAGGAGCAAAATATACAAAAGCTCGCCTTCCCGTAAAAATCCTTTATAGCGAAGAAGTCCCTTCAAAATCAAATGCTTTAAAACGTGAGCTGGCTATAAAAAAAATGAGCAAAACCCAAAAGGAAAAACTCGCAACAAGCAAACAAAAAACCGCATAATTTTTCTAAACTAGAAAAACATGCAAAAACAACATTAGTGCTGCATAACATTAAAAAGTTGCCTGTTTTGCAGCAACCAACCCAACAAGCTTTTCATGCTTTTAAGGCTCAGCAGCTGCACCGTGACGAGTGGTAGGTGGCGGGTGGCGAGTTTTAATATGCCTATCCCTAATCACTAATTCCTGTTTTCAAACGGTTAAAAATCTTTGTCTTTTTTCTCTGCTTCTTGTGTGTTAGTTTTAAATAAGAGAAGGAGATTAACATGACAAAAAACAAAGTTTTAGATATCTTGTCCGAGAGCCAAAACATTTGCTATTATCCCTCGGCTGGACTTGATTTGAGCAACATAGATTATTTCACTTCAGGCAGGCTCCCCTTAACCTCACGCATGAAGGGAGACTCTCAGAGCAATATTGAGCCAGAATTTTCAGAAATGCCCGATCTCTTTGTACACACCGATGTTAACTTTTACATGGAATACGAAGACATGTCGGACCTTTGGCAAGACGACGCATTCTTTCACGGTTCCTTGGAATGCCTAAGCACAGAGTATCTAGGACAACTTGAGAAACCAAACAGAATTTACGACAACTTCGAACACTCCGGCAAAATCTTCTTTAGCAAATTTCTTGCTAGAAATAAGGAAATAAAACTTCTTGTAATCCTTGCTGAAAATGAATATGCCGTTTCGGAGATTTTTTTGGTCAATCAAATTCCTATAAAATATATCTGGAGCAAAAACTGGAACGGAGGTAAGACCTACGGCACTTGGCTTGCCAAAATCGCCGACAAACTCAAAACAGAGAAATTTTATACCGATTGGCTTTGCGTTCCCGGGCTGAGAGGCGAACCCTCTAATGACGAACTGAAAAAGCATTATCCTGATTTGTCCGAGAAGGCATCAGCTGTTTTAGAAAGAACCGAAAACCATTGGATAGAAGAAGGTTATCACGGATGGCTGGACGAATTTATTGTAAAGGCCAATCAATAGAAGCAAAGTTGGTAAATCAGAGGTCTAATAATGAAAAAAAGAATCTACTCAGGGATCTTCTCCCTCATTATCTTCTGTGCAATTATCATAGCTTGGTCCATTTTCAATTTTCTATCAATTGAGCCTAATAATCCATTTGAAAAGCTTGTATACTCCAAAAATTCATCTGAGGCTTTTACCAGCAAAATGTCTGAGTGGACATCAGAACTAGGCGATATTGCAAACCTTGAATTTCCTCAGAGCAACTTCACAATCTCTGATGAATCAACTTCAAATGCGGAACAAAACTTCAGCAAAGAGCTTAAGCTGCACTTTGATCAAATTGTAAAAGCTGGCGAAGATTTATACGGAAGCTACGCCGAAGATCTGGAGGATTTAATTGCGAATTACAACTCAATACTCGAGGAAATCCCCGCTCAAACAGAGGATGCTGAATATCCCCTGAAAGCATTGAAAAATAGATTTCAAAAACAATCTGAGCTTCAAATTCAGAATCTAGGAAAACCCCTTAGCCACGTAATGGCCTATATGACATCTTTAGGCGACTACGAAGGCTCTTTCAAGCTATATTTCATCGGACTGAAATATTATCTTTTGAAGACCCTGGAATCAGACCCTCTCTTAGATTTTGCCACCTCCGCTACTCTTAATTCCCAAATAGCAAACATGGGTTACCTTACTGTAGAAAAGATTCTCTCAGACCCTTCAGCCAACAAAGAACTAAAACGACAATTCATTAAAAGAATAACTCAAATTATTGCTGACATTCCTGACTTGAAAACAATAATGACCGCAGAAAAAAAGCAATCAGCTTCAGTTCTAAAAATGATGGCGCAAAAAGAAGCTTCTTATTATGACATGCAATCTTTATATTATGACAAATGGTTTAACAAGCTTGCCGTTACCAGCTCTGCAGAGGCAAAATTCAACAAACTTGTTGACGATTTCATTTCAGAAGCTGCTGAAACAACTGACAGAAGCGATTTCAGCACACTCCTGATAAAACATTTTGAAGCAGAAAAAAAGTTTTCAAATATGTCTTTCTTCAGTTCCGCTGTAATGGCTCTATTCTCAAAAGAAGAACTTCAAGCTAAAGAAGAATTTTACAATAGACTGAAATATGCTTTCAAGGCAAGACTAACCCTAACTGAAGCCAAACTCTCTCTTTATGGCAAATTGCTTTTGGCCGAAGCCTCTCTTTTTGAACCAAAACCTCAGACCAGACATGAGTATGAAACCGCTCTCAACAGTCTCATAGCGAACTATCCCGATCTGGAAAAACTATACCGTTTTGAAATCCGCAAAACGGAAAACGCAATCCTTTGCTGGGCAATAGAAAATATTGAAACAACCGAAAAGAAGGCCCCTCACAAATTCCTATTCTTCGCCATACTGCAGTAAGCTAAGATCTTAGACATTTATAAGCCAATGTGATATATTGTCTCATCTTGAATTAATACGGGCACAGCGATGAAAAACAACATTTTTTTAAAGGGTTCTTGGGTCGCTTTGGCGACTCCCTTCAAAGAAAACGGCGACATAGACTTAAAAGCCTTAGACCGACTTTTGGAACTCCATATTCAAAGCAAAACAGACGGCATAGTAATTTGCGGCACTACTGGCGAAGCTCCTTCTCTTAACCATGACGAGAGAAAACTTATTATGCAGAGAGCCAGAGAGGCAACAAAAGGCACAGTCCCTCTCATGCTTGGCACAGGCTCAAATTCGACGCAGCTGACATGCGATTTGACTGCCGAAGCAAAAAGTCTAGGCGCTGATGCAGTTTTGGTCGTAACTCCCTATTATAACAAGCCTACTCAAACAGGCCTTAAGCTTCATTATGATGCTGTCGCTAAAGCAACTTCTTTGCCAGTAGTTCTTTACAATGTCCCAGGAAGAACAGGCTGCAATATTAAACCTGAAACGGTATTAGAACTGTCTTCTATTCCAAACATCGTTGCACTAAAGGAAGCATCGGGTGATGTCTGCCAATTCAGCGAACTTAAGAGAATACTTCCGCCTGAATTTGCGCTTTTTTCAGGCGAAGACGCATTGAATTACCCACTGCTAGCTCTTGGCGGCAAAGGAACGATCTCTGTCACAGCTAATGTAGAACCAGTTCTTATGAAGCAATTTAACGACCTTATGCTTGCAGGAAACTTCATTGCAGCAAGAGACATTCATATGAGACTATACCCCCTTCACAAAGCCCTCTTCATTGAAACAAACCCTATTCCGACAAAAGCAGCCTTAAGCCTTAAAAACTACTGCCAAGCTAATATGCGCCTTCCGCTTTCTTTTCCCGCCCCTGAAACATTTAAATCAATAGAAAAAGCATTACAACAAATAAACTAATTTTTTTGCAGGAGCCTATCTTTTGCAACAATTAATAGATTTCATAACAGCAATCATAAGAGATTTAACCCTTCTGGACTTTCTGGATCTAACTGTAGTAGCAGTAGCGGTCTATTTAGCCCTGACACTTATTGAAGGCTCGAGAGCCTACAATCTCATAAAAGGTCTAGGCATCATACTGCTAGTGACTGTCATAGCTACAAATATCAAGCTGAATACGGTCGGATGGATACTTACAGGCATTTTGCCAACAGGTTTCGTAGCCATGGTTATCATCTTCCAGCCGGAAATAAGACGATTACTTGAAGACATTGGCAAAGGCAGACTATTTTCGGAACATCGTTTCAGTGACGATTCAGTAGACGATCTGACTGAAGAAATATGCAAAACTGTTGAAAGCTGCTCCAAAAAACGTATTGGAGCTCTCATAGTTTTTGAACAAGCTATAGGTCTAAGGGACTTTATAAACAACGGTGTCAGATTGCAATCCAAAATTTCTTCCGAACTTATGACTACAATTTTCTTGCCTTTTACCCCTCTGCACGACGGTGCCATAATAATCAGAGGCAAAACTCTGGAAGCGGCAGGCTGCTTCTTGCCTACAGCCAGCAATCACAATGAAATAGCCAAAGAGCTTGGCTCTAGACATAGAGCGGCTGTAGGAGTAACTGAAATAACAGATGCTCTTGTAATAGTAGTAAGTGAAGAAACAGGAGCTATTTCCAAAGGCAGAACTGGAAAACTTACAAGAAACCTTACCATGGACGATGTCAGAAAACATATAAAAGAAGCGCTTCAATACAGCGAAAAACACTTCAAAGGGACAAACAAATGAAAAGAAATGTTTGGCTCTGTTTTTTTTCTATTCTGTTAGCATGTCTTGCCTGGATCCACGTGAACATCATAGTTTCACCGCGAGTCAAGAGAGAAGTCACAAGCCAGCTTGTTTTCAAAAACATTCCTCCGAATGTCAGAATCAAGCCTCTAGAACAAAAGGTCAGAGTAAAACTCGAAGGCGGCAGAAAACATTTCATATTTTCTACTATGTCTTACGACTCTTACCTTTCTGCAACACCCACAGTCGATCTTTTAGGTGTGCCTGCAACTATCAGAGATACATTCATACTTCCTGTCAACGTTTTTGTAACTAACGAACTAGAGGTCACTCAGACTATACCTACAGAAATATCTGTAGAAGTTATACCTGTTGCAACCCTGACATTCGATGTCAATATAATCTCTGAAGGCGAAATGAGAGACGGACTGTTAGCAGATCCGCCAGTCTTATCTCCTGCAAAAGTAGACGTATCCGCTCCTCTGGAAATTCTGACAAAGATACAGTCCTGTGAAGTATCTCTTTCCTATAGCGAAATAAGCAATTCCATAAGTGAATCCAGAGAAATTCGTATTTCACCCTTGCTTAATGAAGAAAATAAAGAGTATGTAACCATAACTCCGCCAAGAACCAATATAGCTGTAGCTGTCAGAAAAGGTTATCCGCAAAGAGTTCTGCCTCTTGCCAAACCCGTCTTCACAGGAGAACTTCCGGAAGGCAAAAACTTGAAAAGCTGGGAAATGTCACCTCAATATGTAGAAATTTCAGGCTCCACGAAGCATCTGAATAAAATAAGAACGCTGGTTACTGAGCCTGTCGATCTTTCAAATTTCACTGAAGACGTTACTGTTCCCCTGAAACCTCTTTTCCCGGATCATACCTTTGAGTTGATTTCAACATCGACTCCAATTCTCCAACTATTTTTGGAGGATATTCCCGTAACCAAACAAATTGCCCAGATTCCAGTCACGGCTCTTTCATCGCCGCAGCAACGCATAACTTTTAAAGACAGCAACCATGCTTCGCTCGAAATAAAAGGCCTAATGAAAGATCTGAACCCGATAATAAACCATCTGGATAAAAGCAAACTCATAAAACCTCTAAGCCTGAAAGAACTCGCACCTGGCACCCATAAAATAAAACTGGAACTGAATAGTGATTTTTCAAACAACATAGAGTTTGCTTTAACCCCTGAATTTGTTACCTGCGATATATCACTTGTTGAGCAGCACGAAACAACAATACCTGAGACCAAGGAAAATAAAGAACCCCAAAAGGAAGACAATGGACTATAGCAACAAATACTATGAACTTTTCACCAATGCAAACAAAGACCAGAAGCATCAATATCTGGATGAAATAGAGAAACGCCCGGCAAACGAGGAACTGATTCCATTTCTGATAGACTGCCTCGCCGACCAAACTTGGAGCATCAGAAAACATTCGGCCAAAATACTCCAGAACTATGGCGATAAAGCCTTTCTGCCGCTTTCAAACTCTCTCAACTCCAGAAATCCGGATGTTCAACATTGGTCATTGCACATCTTGGGGAACTTAGGTTCAAAGGCTTATCCTTCTATTTTGCGTGCTATGAAAACCTCTAATGACGAGATCCGCTATTTCGCCTGCATTTTAATAGGAGAAAAAAAGATTTCGCAAGGCGTCTCTCTCCTTTTGAAAGCCCTCGGCGATGAGAAATGGCGAGTTCGTAAAGCTGCTTCAGACGCTTTGGTCAACTTCGGCGACGAGATAGTTCCTCAGCTTGAGCAAATAATGAAAGTCACAAACGATAGAGATATCATTTTCTGGACTATAAAGACATTAGGCAAACTAGGCTCTGCCGCAAGAAAATTTCTGTTAGAAGCACTCAAATCAGGCAACAAACAACAAAAATATGTCATAGCCGCAGCATTGGGCGAATCGGGCGATGTACGTGTCATCAAGGTATTAATAGAGTCTCTTGCTGATCACGATTGGTCAATTCGAAAGGCAGCAACCCTTGCTCTCGGCGAAATAGGAGAAAAAGCAACCGACTTGATGCTCCAATATCTTGCCTCTGAAAATCCCGAAATTCGCGATGGTTGTATAAGAGCTCTATCAAAGTCAGGAGAATCTTCTCTAAGACGAATGTTTGAAGAAATTATCAAAATGGACGAGAATAAACGATATCTTGTCAGGGGCTCCATGGTAAAAATAGGTTCCCCCTTAACCGACCCGCTTTTAAAAGCATTCGACACCCAAGTTCCTGAAATGTTGACTTTTGCCGCCGCTGCCCTCGGAGAAATAGGCAGCCCAAGAGCAGTTCCTGTCTTGATAAAAGGCTTAGCAAACCCTGACTGGAACGTAAGAAGAACCTGTGCCTATGCCCTCACTGAAATAGGCGAAAAGGGCGTAGACAAAATCGCAGAAGCCTTGAAAAGCGACAATGAAGATGCGCGCTATTGGGTAACAAAAATCCTTGAATCTATAGGTGATGCCGGAGCGCCCTACCTGGCAAAAGCCTTAAAAGATCCCAGCCGTGAAATACGCTTCTTCGCTGCTAAATCTTTGGGAAAAACAATGACTCCAGACATAGCAAAAACAATGCTGCATGTTTTGGATGATCCCGTTTGGAGTGTAAGAAAAGCAGCAGCAGAAAGTCTTATCAAAGCAGATAATCTGCCTCTAAAAGAAATGCTCCATCATATTTCCAGCGACAACGAAAATATCGCCTACTGGTTCAAGCGTATAATCAGCGAATCAGGACACAAATACGTAAGAGACATAATTGAAGCTCTAAGAAGAGGAGACTCAGAACTGAGAATTTATGCTGCACAAGCAGCTGGCCTCATTTCCGCTCCTGACATAACAACAGCCCTTATTTTAGCCTTAAACGATGACAGCGAGTGGGTCAGAATTTATGCTGCTATATCATTAGGCAACACAGGCGACGAAAGAGCCATCATACCTTTGATTAAATGTTTCTCCGACAGAAACAAAGAAGTCCATAGAACCGTTCTGAGTATATTTGAAAAAATCGGACCGAAAGTTCAAGAAGAGCTGAAAAATGCCCTCGCAAGTGACAACCCGGAACTAAAATCAAATGCGGTTTTAGCTCTTGCATACATGAAAGAGCCCTCAGCACTCGATGAAATTCTGCTCTTATCCCAAGACAACAATCCGACAGTAAGACTCACAGCTATAGAAGCTTTGGGTTCTTATCCGTCTTTTAAAACCAGAGCAATACTTGCAGACCTTTTACGCGACAATGACAGAAAAATACGAATTAAAACTGCTCGAGCCTTTGCTGCCTTGGGACAAGAAGAAGACGTTCTGACTCTTATTCAACATGCCGCAACCGCTAAAGCTCAAGGGGAAGCTCAAACTATTCAAAACATACTGGCTGCAATGGCCAGACAAAATCCCAACCTCTTCGCAAACCTTATGATAAGCGAACAAAGCAGAGTTCAAGCAGCGGTCTTTAACGCTCTGGTCAGTGCAGGTCTTGACATTCTGCCGCGCCTGACTCAAATCACTATGGAATCTCAGAATGACAAACTGGCAGAAGCCTGCCGAAAAGTTATTACAGAAATAAAACAGCCCCGCGAAACATTTTTCTATGCAAGATAAACGTATCCCTTGGTTAAAGCTTTTGCAAACAGCCTCACTAGGACCTACTCTCTTAGCGGGCTTAATAAAGTATGCAAAAACACCGGAAAGAGCTCTTTCGTGTTCAAAAGACGAATTGCTGGCTATTCCCGGCTGGGACAACCGCAGAGCGGAAAAGTTCATAAAAATTGCAGCTGAAGCTAAGCCTGCCTGCTCCCCTGAAAAACTCGACCAAGAAAATATAAAGCTTATAGATTTCAATCATCGTGATTATCCGCCATATCTTAGAGAAATACCGGATTCTCCGCTGATTTTATTCGCAAAAGGTAAAGTTATAGATTTCACTCATCCTTCTATTGCAATAGTAGGCGCAAGACAAGCTTCACAAACAGGCTACGAAATAGCCAAAGATTTTGCTGAAGAGCTGGCAAAAGCCGGTTTCAACATAATAAGCGGATTGGCTCTGGGAATAGACACTTATGCCCACTTAGGCGCATTAGCGGCAGGAAAACCCACTTATGCAGTTTTAGCAAACGGCGTAGACGTTATTTATCCAAGAAGCAATCAAAGAGTCAGAAGCAGCATCATCGAAAAGGGTGCTCTTTTATCCGAAAATCTTCCTGGAGAAACACCAAGACCGTGGTCTTTCCCAATCAGAAATAGAATTATTTCCGGAATCTCCATAGCCACTCTCGTCATAGAAGCGAGCAACAGAAGCGGTTCCTTGATCACAGCAAGACTGGCCGCTGAACAAAATCGAGAAGTCTTTGCAGTGCCTGGAAGTATAAAATCAGTAAACAGCCAAGGCACTCTTAATCTCATTAAGGAAGGTGCCTTTCTAGTCACGGATCCGCAAGATATAATTGATTATTATAAAGATATTTTGCCGGAACAGAAAATAGAACTTGAACAAACTGAGGGTTATGCATTAAATAAAGAAGAAATAAAGTTATTGGAGCAACTAAGTGCTCAACCCCTCCACTTGGATAAATTAATTGATGCAGGATGGGAGCGAGATCTTCTCTTTCCACTGCTCCTAGAGCTTGAAATGCGCAACTATCTAGTAAAATACGGTGACAATACATATCAAACGACCTATAAATATACTAAGGGACGGCAATGAAAAAAACAGACAAACCCCTATCGGAAATCATGGAAATAATGAACACCCTTATTAGACGCTTAGAAAAAAGCGACTCATCAGGTGTTTCTGTTGCGGAAGATGAAAATATTCCGCAGGAAGATGAGAACGAGAACTCAGCAGTTGCCAGACTTCTCGCCGAGGGACACTCGTTGGATGATATAGAAACAGCCATTTGGGTGCTTTCAGTTCTTTCTGAAAAAATGCACCCAATAGTCAACGGTTCACTCAGAAACAGAAACAAAGAGGGAGAAATGACGGGTGTCATGCACTTGAATCCACTTGAAGCCATACGGATGAGCCGCGAAGCTCAAAGACATCTGATAGACTTGCTGGAATCAGGTGAAATCTCTCAAATGCACTTTGAAAACGTCCTCCAACATATAGAACAAGCTGATTTACGCTCTGTTACCAAGGAAAATCTGGAACTCATAATAGCAGCAAGCAAACCTCTTACTGGTGAAGGTTTTAACAAAGACCTGTATAACAATATGTCTTTGCTTATTCAGTGATCGGAGTAGAAATGTCCAATAAATTGTTGATAGTTGAATCCCCAGGAAAAATCAAAACACTTTCGAAGTTTCTGGGAAAAGATTATACAGTCGAAGCCAGCGTAGGGCACGTTGTAGACCTGCCGCCCTCTCGTTTCGGTGTCAGCGTCAAAGATGGGTATGTTCCCGCTTTCCACGTAGTCAAAGACCGCAAAGATGTAATACTTCGTCTTCAAAAAGCGGCAAAGAAAGCAGACAAGATCTATCTGGCACCCGACCCTGACCGTGAAGGAGAAGCTATTAGTTGGCATTTGGCAACATTGCTGGACATAGATCCTGCTTCGGATTGTAGAATCACTTTCAACTCTATAACAAAAGACAATGTTCTCGCCTCACTGGAAAACCCAAGACCTATTAACTATGCATTAGTTAATGCCCAACAGTCCAGACGCATACTCGACCGTTTAGTCGGCTATAAACTTTCTCCTCTTCTATGGTCTAAAATTTGCTTAGGCCTCTCTGCAGGAAGAGTTCAATCCGTGGCAGTCATGCTGATTTGCCGCCGCGAAAAAGAAATCATGGCCTTCGTGCCAGAAGAATACTGGCATGTCGACCTTGAACTCAAAACAAACAAAAAAGAAACATTCATACTAAGACTCGCAAAAGAAAACGGCAAAAAATCAGAAGTAACAAACGCAAAACAAGCCGAAGCAATTGCAGCAAAAGTCAAAGATGCTAACATCACTATAACCGACCTGACAGAAAACTTGCGCCCGCAAAACCCGCCGCCTCCCTTTATAACAAGCACGTTACAAGCTGAAGCGGCTGCCCGATTCGGATATGCTCCGAAACGCACTATGTCCATAGCTCAAAAACTCTACGAAGGCATTGAAATAGGCAGTGAAGGACAAACAGGTCTTATAACATATATGAGAACTGACTCTGTCCGCATTTCGCCTGAAGGCCTGAAAGACATTCGTGATTTTATAGCAACAAGTTACGACAAAAAATATTCCACCTCAAAGCCTCGAGATTTCTCCACCAAAAAAGGTGCTCAAGATGCTCACGAGGCAATAAGACCAACCTTGCCCTCCAGAACGCCTGCCGCCTTGGCTCCTTTCCTCAAGAAAGACCAGCACAATATCTACACCCTTATTTGGAACAGAGCCGTGGCCTCTCAAATGGCTGAGGCACTAAACAAAGTCGTAACTCTTGAAGCCGACATAGACGGGCTTGTCTTCAGAGCAAAAGGTTCAACCAATGTTTTTGACGGTTATACAAAGCTATATAAAACCAAAAACGAAGATGGCGATACCGACAGTGTCGACAAGCAAACTCTCCCCCTTTTGAAGAAAGGCGACAAAGTCACATTAAAAAATATCAAAAAAACTCAAAACTTCACAACGCCGCCGCCTCGCTATACAGAAGCTTCCATAATACGAACTATGGAAAAAGAGGGTATAGGAAGACCTTCTACATACGCAAGCATTGTAGATACAATACAACAACGTAAATATGTAAAAAAAGAAGAAGGAAAGTTTGTCCCTTCCGACACAGCCTTTTTGGTCAATGAAGTTCTTGAAACATATTTTCCAGATCTTATAAGCCTCGACTTTACTGCTAAAATGGAAAAACACCTCGACATGGTAGAAGAAGAAGAACTCGACTGGGTAAAACTCCTTGATGACTTCTACAAACCTTTTGAAGCTGAATTGGAAAAAGCAGAAAACAATCTGGAAAAAGTCCAAATACCTACAGATGTTATATGTCCTGAATGCGAATCAATTATGCTTGCAAGAATGGGTAAAACAGGCAAATTCCTTGCTTGCTCCAATTATCCAGACTGCAAATCAACCATCAACATTCCTGACACTTTAGTGATGTTTGCAAACGGTATTCCCGAAGGTCCTATACACCTCGCGGATAAAATTTCCGAAACAGAAGAAATGGAAGAACCCGAACTTCTGGATGAAGTTTGCGACAAGTGCGGTTCACCAATGCAAGTCAAAACCGGCAGATTCGGCAAATTCATAGCCTGCTCAAATTATCCGGCATGCAAAAACACGAAGCCGATCCTGAAAGAAGTTGGAGTCAACTGCCCAGCAAAAGGCTGCAACGGTAAAATAGTAGAAAAACGCAGCAAAACAGGCCGGCTTTTCTATGGTTGCTCAAACTATCCTGACTGCACCATTACAACTTGGTCTCTGCCAACAGGCAAACTCTGCCCCCTTTGCTCTGAGCCGCTTGTATGGCACACAACAAAAAAGCTCGGCAAACACATAAAATGTTCCGATAAGAAATGCAAATATAAAGAGGAGAGCCAAGATAAATGACAAAAGCTGACTTGAAAAAAACTCCGGTAACAATCATCGGAGCAGGTCTAGCTGGCTCTGAAGCCGCTTATCAGTTCATACGTAAACAGCATCCTGTCACCCTTTACGAAATGCGTCCAACAAAAACTACGGGCGCTCACACCACAGATCTCTTAGGAGAACTGGTATGCAGCAACTCTCTGGGCAGCAACGTTCACGACAGGGCTTCTGGCCTGCTAAAAGAAGAAATGCGTTTGATAGGCAGCTATATGATGGATACAGCTTATAAATACAGAGTGCCTGCCGGCAACGCTTTAGCGGTAGACAGAGATGCCTTTGCTAGAGAAATCACCAGATACATAAAAAACCATAACTTGGTAGATTTTAAAAATGAAGAAGCCTTGGAAATCCCCAAAGAAGGCTATGTAATTATAGCAACCGGCCCTCTTACCTCAGAGCCATTCGAAAAAGTCATAGCTGAATTCTTAGGCTCTGAAAACCTTTCTTTTTTTGACGCTGTAGCTCCTATAATTACAGCTGAGAGCATTGACATGACCAAAGCTTTTCGAGGAGACCGATATGGCACACCCGGAGAAGGCGGAGATTATATCAACTGCCCCATGAACAAGCAAGAATACCTTGCTTTCTTATCAGAGCTTTTAAAAGCCGAAAGAATTGAATTGTCCAAACTTGAGAAAGACGAACAACTTTCAAAATCAGACTTTTTTTCAGCATGCCAGCCTATAGAGGTTATAGCAGAATCAGGTCCCAAATCTCTCAGATTCGGTCCGCTTAAACCTGTGGGTTTTGCAGAACAATTAGGCGGAACAAAACCATACGCGATTGTCCAATTAAGACAAGACAATCTTTTAGGAACCTTATACAACATGGTGGGTTTCCAAACAAACCTCAGGCACAAAGAACAAGAACGTGTCTTCAGAATGATCCCTGGCCTTGAAAATGCCGAGTTCACAAGATTCGGCCAAATGCACAGAAATTCATTTGTCAACGCTCCCAAAACCCTTTTGCCGACACTTCAAACCAAAAAGAACCCAAATATTTTCATTGCGGGACAACTCTCGGGCGTTGAAGGCTACACAGAATCAGCTATGGGAGGTCTGGTTGCGGGAAAAAATATCTTACGCATGCTTAACGGCAAAGAACCTGTAGAATTTCCAAAAGAAACCATGATAGGCGCTCTGCTCAATTACATTACTTTTGAAGGGCACAAAAAATTTGAACCCATGAACATCAACTTCGGTCTCTTCCCCAATATTGAAGGCGAGAAAAAAGAAGTAAGAAGAGCGAGAATCATCAGACAAGCACGCACAGCTCTAAGAAGTTTCTTAAAAGAACTCGACTAGCGCTGTGTTGCAGCTGAAACTTAAAACGCATTTCTATCCACAGATTACACAGATGAGAACCAAAAACAATTCTGAACCACAGAACACACGGAATACACAGAAGTAATGGCAAAGCAATTATCACTTGCTGCAATTGAGTCTGGTTTTTCGCTACCCACGACCCACGACTCACTGTCATTTCGCAAATATGCAGTTAGGATCTTCCGCCATTAAATCACCATTTACAGCTAAGGCTCTGGCTCTACACCCGCCACAAACGACCTTCATTTTGCACTTACTGCAAAAGCCCTGCAACAGCTCAGGATTTCTTATTCTTAAAAGAGGTTCGCTGGTTCTATAAATCTCTTCAAGACTTTGCTGACGAATATTTCCGCAAGACTTTTCAAAATAGCCGCAGGGCTTTACATCACCTGTCTTGCCGACGAACAAAAATCCCTTTCCCGCCATACAGCTTCTGCCACGGCTTTCAGCTGGATACCCGAGAGCATCTCTGGCTGCAGCGTATTGAGGCGCACAAGTTATTTTCGTCGAAATTCCAAAGTTGTCTGAATTATGTGCAAGCCACTTAATTACTTCGTTAACTGCAGATTTATCAAGCGAAGTCTCATTTAAGTTCTCTTCCGCTCGTCCCATCGGAACCAGAAAGAATAAATGCCAAGCAGAAGCTCCAAGTGATTTTACCCAATCTTTTAAACTTTCAAGCTTTTTATAATTAACAGGCAAAACAGTCGTATTTATCTGAAAACTCATTCCATGCTTTTTTATGCGTTCAAAGGCTTTCAAAGCTTCATTATAAGTATTTTCAACACGCACAAACTTGTCATGTTCCTCTTCGTCTTCAGAGTGCATACTAAAACTGAAGTGATTTATTCCTGACTTTTTAAGACTCTCAAGTCTGTCATCGCTAAGAAGTCTGCCGTCATTGCATGAAACCACTGGTTTGATTCCCAGTTCACAGGCCTTCACAGCAACCTCTTCCAAGTCCTTTCTCAAAAGAGGCTCTCCGCCGCTCAAAATCAACATTTTGGTTCCAAGAAGAGCCGCAGATTCAAGCATGACAAAAGCTTCAGCAGTCGTCAGCTCATTTTCTGCAGGCTCCAAAGAAGCCTTGGCTCTGCAATGAGGACAAGCCAAAGTGCAAGCGTGAGTCGTTTCCCAAGCTAAAACCCGTAATGCATCTCTATGATTGTTATTATGCATTAAAATATTTTCCAGAATGCAGATATTCAGCCACTTCAAACGCAAAATAAGTAATTATCATATCAGCGCCTGCTCGTCGAAAAGAAATCATAGTCTCCATCAGTGCTTTTTCCTGATCCGCGTATCCAGCTTCAAAAGCAGCCTTCAACATGCAATATTCACCAGAAACTTGATAAACAGCTAAAGGAACCTCAAAACGATCTCTTGCTCTCGCAAGAATATCCAAAAAAGGCAAACCTGGCTTAACCATTAATATGTCGGCTCCTTCCGCCAGATCTAATTCAAGTTCAAGCATTGCATCTCTTTTTACGGCAGGATCCATCTGATAGCCTTTTCTGTCTGTCTCTCCTTCTATGGGAGCAGAATCAGCGGCAGCCCTGAAAGGTCCATAAAATGCGGAAGCATACTTCGCAGAATAAGACATTATAGGAACATTTTCAAATCCATTGGCATCCAATACTTCCCTAATTTGGCCAACACGTCCGTCCATCATGTCAGATGGAGCTACCATATCTGCTCCGGCTTTTGCATGAGCCAAAGCAACTTTTGCGATTACAGAAGCTGAAAGATCGTTATCAACGCTGCCATTTTCACACAATATGCCGCAATGTCCATGGGTAAGATAAGAACAAAGGCAAACATCTGTTATTATATAAGCTTCAGGAGCATGTTTTTTTATATTTTTGATTGCTTTGCAAACTATGGAATCATCACTTGCGGCAATGCTTCCGACCCCGTCTTTTTTAGCAGGCACGCCAAAAAGCAAAAAACCTCCGATACCTGCTCTCATGCCTTGCAAAACAGGCTCATGAATTCTGTCTGATGTCCAATGAATCTGTCCTGGCATTCCAGGAATTTCCTTAGGTTCATTCACCAGCTCTGAAACGAAAATCGGGTAAATCAACTGCCTTGTTTCCAAGGTTACTTCTCTGATTATATTACGAAGACCCTTGTTAACACGCATGCGTCTCGGTCTTATCACAGGCTTAAACAAAAAAGACCACCTCCGAATTAAATCTAAGGCAGTCTACTATTATTAAAGCTCTCGTACAAGGGATTATTGAAAATCTTCCATAAAAATATCTTGAGCTTCTTCAGAGCCGTATTTCAAAAACTGCAACTCAGGGTCATCAGCATGCAAGTCCATCAAACTCATTTGAATAAGCTTATGCTCTGAGTCGTTAAATCCTGCGCTTTGTCTTTGAGCAACAGCTTGGCTTCCATAAGCAGCATCATCTGAAAGCTGAGGGCCTCCGCTGCCATAATCAGGCATATCTTCACCGCCAAAAGGCACAGAGGTATCTTTGTTCAGCTCAGAGAAGAAAAAGTCACTGCCGCTGCTTGCGGCCAACAGAGACTTTTCTGTATCTGTAAACAGCTCATCTCCAAAGGAAACAACTCCGCTCTGATTCTCCTGAGATTGGTATTGAGGAGCAGAATTGATAGGCACTGCACTTCCTTGGTTCAACGAAGAAGCGGAAGCCTGTCCAAAGCCGTATGAAACAGCCGAGCCATAAGATTGCCCATAACTTGAAGGTGTAGAAGAAGCATAAGTCTGAGTTGAATCGGAATTTCCAAACATTCCTGTCGCAAAGAAGTCTTCTGAAGTCTGTGACATACTTGCAGAAGTCACGGAAGAATAAGAAGGCGCTTGAGTCTGTGACAGAAGAACATTGGTTTTCAATGGAATCGCACTGTTTTGCACCACAGGTTCAGAAGCTCCAGGCAACCTGCCCATAGCCTGAGAGGCATATTCTGCTGAATAAACATTTGATGCCTGATTATTAGAATTGGTGCCTGAACCAAGCAAGAACAAAGGCAGTTTGTTGCCTATAGCCATTCTTGTTTGCTGCTGCAAAAATTCTTTTTCGCTCAAAACACTGATAGAGCTTCCATTAGCGGTAGGCAAAGCATTTGCTGCCTTTGAAGCCACTTCTCTGGTATTGACTATTTCATCTCTGACTCTAGTGAAAAGTCCCATAAGCTGATTTCTGCTGTAATTAGAAACCTGTGTCAGCAACTCTTTGGTATTAGGTGCATTGTATCTGATATACTCCGAACTTTTGGCAACAAAAGCTGAGAGCGAGTTAACAAACTGAGCCGAAGTGTTTTTTATTTGAGAATCAGCTATCATCAACGACTGATTCACAGTTTTTAATACTTCATTTATACTCTTCAAACGATTATAAATATTTTCTCTGGTAACCATCGGCAAATTGCTCAAAGGAAATCTTCCTATGGCAAAGTGATCCGAAAACCGCAAAGTATCCTGCACAAGCTTCTTCATGTTTTCGAAACTCTCTGCTACTTGAGCAGTATTCGTCTTAAGAGTTAAAGCCCAGCTTTTAAAAGCTCCGCCATGAGCTTGTGTCTTGTTCATGATTTCTTTCGCTGTTTCAGAAAGAAGATCTATCTCTGGAACCTTCAAAGCCGGAAGCATTTCGTAAGTTCCTTTGGCCAAACTCACCGTCTGAAGGTTTCCCTCAAAAAACACGCTATATTGCGCAACTGCAGCCTGCAGAGAATTAGCAAGGGCTATACTGTTATCTATGCTGCTGTAAAGATCTCCCAAAGTTTTATTGCCAGGAGCTGTTGCTATTTTATCCAGATTGAAAATTTCTTTTTCAAGATTGTTTTGAGCTGTCTGAACAGCTGCAACTGCTGAAGTAGAATTTTCCATAAATTCTTCATATATTTGAGTCGTGACAACAAAGAGTCTTACTGTTATATCTCTCAAGTTTTCGTCGTTATATCTTGCATTTATCGCTCTACACATGCCTTCCAATTCTTTTTTCGAAGACAAATAGGCCTGCTTGCTTTGTTGAGCTGTTCTCGCATGGTTCACTGCGACTTCTCTTCCAAGCCCTGCATATGAGGAGCCGTTAACAACAAAAGAGACTCTGTTCTGCTGAGTCTGGCTCTGAGGTCGAGAGGCAGTCTTTTCCTGGCCGGAGGCAAACCAAGCAGGAAGACCTGAAGCTGACAGAGGAGCAAGCCCCCCCGAAGCAAACTGCATTATTGCAGCCAAAACGACTAAACGTCCATATCTGAATATAGGTTTAGAGAAGCTCTTCAAAGATATTCTCTCCGATGTCTTTCGATTAAATAACATATTGCCTCCGGTGCAGTGAACCTGAATAGTTCTATTTATATAGTTCCCACATCGGCACAAATGCTTAGCA
Source organism: Candidatus Rifleibacteriota bacterium (assembly GCA_012520995.1). Classification (GTDB taxonomy): domain Bacteria; phylum Muiribacteriota; class Ozemobacteria; order Ozemobacterales; family Ozemobacteraceae; genus JAAYNI01. The sequence continues at coordinate 20,080 of JAAYNI010000096.1, read as the reverse complement.
ACCTTAGAAAAACATTTATTCACACAAATCTAGCAATTCGTTTTATCTAAATGTTTATTATCGGACAGATTTTTTTCTATCCACAGATGGACACAGATTCACACAGATGAGATTTTAAGCATAACTTAAAATCAGGGAGCAGGGCGTAGGGTGTAGGGGATAGAAAGGGCGATTGACAATATTTTCTATTTGATTTATGCCATCTAAGTATTATTAGTTTCTTTACATCAGGGCTTCAGCTGTTTATCAGCATATAAAAGCTGTTATTATTTACAGCGATTGAGTTCTAAACAGTTATTTCTAATTTATATTTTATAATTTCTAATTTAATTAAACTCGCCGCCCGCCACGCACCACTCATCACGGTGCGATCTTATGAGCGGATATTGTCTTGTGAATTTTGAAAGTCCGACAGGAAAGTTTTAGAGAAAACAAAGCACCAGCATGGATTGAAACCAGAGAGATTTTGCGCTATTTCTGAATAGTAGCAGACCTTAAAACTGACGCTGGAGGTAATGAAAATGTTTAAAAATTTCAATAGACGTCATCTTGCACTCTTTACACTTGTTTGTCTTCTCTTTGCCATGACAACTCAATCAAGCTACGCATTCAAAATAAAATCAATTGGCAAAAAAAAGGTAAAAAGCGGTCTTGAACAAGTTTTAAAGGGCGTAGGCATTAGTATCTTAGTAAAAGAAATAGGTCCTGAATTGAACAAGTTCATAAACACTTTGATGCTCAACAATAAAGTGGAAAACAAAGAAGCAACAAAAGTTGTTCCCATATTTACCTTCGGCGAAGGCGGAGAAGCTGGAGCTTGTCAAGTAACTGGACCTGTAGAAGCAGTAGAACAAGTCAGAGCCGTTTACGCTATATCCGGAAAATTTACCGGCAAAGGCAGATTAAACCTTCAAGCTTTGATCCCCACTTCCAGCATAGATCCAACAAGGCTCTCAAGAGTATATGGCGTGGGAATATCGGCTATTATTGACTACAAACTCTGAAAACCAGTGGCGAGTGGCGGGTGCTTAGTTGGGTTCTTAAGCTGCCCCCTACTCCCTGATTTTAAGCTCCGCTTAAAATCCTGTTGTTGCCAAAGAATCTATTTTATATTAGACTCTTAGTTAATACCATCCATATACAGGTGACATAATGGATTACAGCAACATCACTTTACAAGTAGCAGGCGTTACAGAACAACATCAAGATATACCGCAAACATTGGCTACTCAATCTTTGACCTATGCAGATCTCTTTGAAGCCAGATTCTTCAGAGAAACCTCCAAGCTTTCCCTGAGACAAGCATTAGGTCTTGTTGACCCTGCAATTAGGGATATAATCCGCTCACAACTGCCGTGACTAAGCTTTCTTCCGCCAAACAATTCTACGAAGATCTTAAAAATGCTGTTATCGGCGGCAGCCCTGTACTAGCTGTAGAAACTTGGGAAGAGGATTTGGCAACCGAAGCAATCATAGCTTTTGCCAAAACCGCTTTCAAAGGCAAAGCGACCCTTGCAACATGGGATTGTCGCAAAGGCTTGGTATATGAAACTGGCGGCAATTCACGCCCGACTCCTCTTGTGGAAGCTTTGGACGAGATGTGTTCAGGCGATGAACCTGCTTTTTTCATAATAAAAGACAGTTCGAAATACTTTATCGATGTACCTTTTCAGCGCCGTATAAAAGATTTCTCCATGTTTTTCAGAGGCAAGAACAGATTTCTTGTTCTCTTAGGAGCTATTTTCAGAGTCCCTGCTGAAATCCAAAAAGAAGTTTACTTGCTTTCATACAAGCTGCCTGACGACGAAAAGATTCTTTCGATGTTTCAAGCCTACAGTCAAATTCTTGAAAAAAGACAGGTTAAAATAAATCTTGAAACCTCCGACATTGAAGCCATTGTTACAGGTCTTAGAGGCTTCACAACCGCTGAAATTACCAGAGTCTTCAATAAAGTTTTCTATGGACTAGACGAAATCAATCCTTCCATAATTTCTCAGTTCTACAACGAAAAAGAACAACTTGCCAAAAAAACAGGCATACTCGAATATGTAAGGTCTGATGAAACCATTGAAAACGTTGGCGGACTGGACAATCTCAAGGAATGGCTGATAAAGCGAAAAGAGCTTTTTTCAAAAGAAGCTCAGGCTGCCAACATTAAGCCGCCTGGAGGGCTCTTAATGATGGGCATCTCAGGTTGCGGCAAATCGCTTTCTGTCAAAACAATCAGCCGCCTCTGGAAACTGCCGCTTTTCAGAATGGACATGAACCGAATCTACTCTGGTATTTATGGCACTCCGGAAGGAGCCTTTGCCCAAACTATCGACACTATTGAAGCTATGGCTCCGGCAATACTCTGGATCGACGAAATTGAAGGTGGAATCAGCAGCAGTTCAGCCAAAGACGGCGGCACGGGCTCCCATATATTCTCATCCTTTTTAACATGGATGCAGGAAAAGTCTTCTGATGTCTTTGTTGCGGCCACAGCTAACAGAATAGACCTTTTGCCGGCTGAAATTATCCGAAAAGGCCGATTCGATGAAATATTCTTTTTGGATTTGCCTAACGATCATGAACGCGAAGAAATTTTCAGGATACACATAAAAAAAACTGGCACGCCGCCTGAAGACTTCGACCTTACCCTTCTTGGAGTGGCAACAGAATTTTGGAATGGCGCAGAAATAGAACATGCGGTTACATCTGCTAAAATCGAATCCTTCTATATGAATCAGCCTCTGACTCAAGACCATCTTTATAATATAATCAGAAACACTGTTCCGCTTTCCAGAACGATGTCAGAGCAAATAAAGTTCATTAAAAACTGGGCTTCTGAAAGAGCTTTGCCCGCATCACGTGCCGATTAACTAACAACTTGTGCTTTGTTGCAGCTAACTTCCATTTAACAGACATCCAGCTCTACGATAAATCATCGTTGGCAGGCACTAAGATCGCACAGTGACGAGTGGTGAGTGGCGAGTTTAATTGTTTAGCAACTCAAGATTACAGCTAAAAACTGCTTTGTGATGCTGATAAACAGCCGAAACTTTTAGATTTGAAAAACAGAGAACCAAAGCCTAAAATAAATGTACCCGATAACAAACTTTTAGCTGCAACAGTCTACTAGCGTTGTTACTGTCCTCTCTACCCACTATCCACTACCCACAAACCCCACTGTTTGTTACAGTCTGCGTTATCTGCGGATTTCAAAGTTCTGGGAGTTTTTTGTTCTAGGTTTTTGGTTCTCGCTACTCCCCACACCCTACCCTCTACCCCCTTTTTAAGCTATGCTTAAAATCTAGTGTCTGTGATAAAAAAATTTGTCTTTTTCTGTACTTTTCGTTTCCTGACGTGTTAATATGGCACCCGAAAATATCTTGTCTAAAGGAGGGAGCCAACCTGATGGATGTCACTGAAACACCCGACTTAAAACAGCTACTGGAATCCAGAAACACCAAAGAATTACACTCAGCTTTGACAAAGATGAAAGCTGTAGACATAGCCCTCTTTTTAGACGACTTGGAAATCAAAGACGTAGCCTTTATTTTCAGGGTTCTGCCTAAGGTATTGAGTGCAAAAGTCTATGCCTATCTTCCACTTGAAAAACAGACCGCTCTTACCACCCTCTATACTGAGAGTGAAACCATAGACCTTCTTGATCGCCTTTACATGGACGACTTGGCTGACGTATTGGAAGAGCTGCCAGCCAACCTTGTAGGAAAAATTCTAAAAAACGCAACCCCTGAAAAACGCGAAGTGCTTAATATGCTTTTGCAATATTCTGACGACTCAGCAGGAAGCATAATGACAGTTGAATATGTCCACTTCAGAAAAACAATGAAAGTCAGAGATGCTATCAAAAAGCTGCGGCAATCAGGAGAAACCACGGAAACAATCTACACTTGCTTTGTCACTGACAAAAATAGATATTTGGAAGGAACAGTTTCGATACAGGCACTATTAAGTGCCTCTGACGATACCTTCATCGACAATATAATGGACAAATCGCCTATTTCCGCATCCACATCAGATGACAGGGAAGAAGTTGCAAAGCTTTTCCAGAAATATGACTTCACTTCTATGGCGGTTGTAGATAATGAAAATCGCTTGGTCGGCATAATAACCATCGATGACATTTTTGACGTTCTTACTGAAGAAATCACCGAAGACATAGCTAAAATGTCAGCTGTCAGCCCTTCAGAAACTCCCTACCTGAAAACTCCCGTTTTAGTCCATGTCAAAAACCGTATACCTTGGCTATTATTTTTGATGGTTTCAGGGATGATAAGCGGCTTCATTCTCCAGAGATATCAAAAAGTCTTTGAACTTGTTCCCATACTTGTTTCCTTCATTCCAATGTTGACAGACACAGGCGGAAATGCAGGTTCACAGAGCAGCGGTCTCTTAATCAGAGGCATATCCTTGGACGAAGTCGGCATCAAAGATATTTTAACAGTAATATGGAAAGAACTCAGAATCGGCTTTCTGGTCGGTATTGCCTTAACTCTGATCAACTATTTCAGACTATATTTCACAATAGACCAAAACTCAGCCAAAATAGCTCTTACCGTTTCTCTCGCCATGATTGCCACAGTTATGATGGCAAAAGTTATGGGCGGCATTTTGCCTCTTTTAGCCAAAAAAATCGGTCTAGACCCGGCCATAATGTCAGCTCCTTTAATCACAACTACAGTGGATGCCGCTTCTCTCGTAATCTTTTTCAATATAGCAAAAATCATTCTTGTTTAACTTGCCTTTTATTTATGATAAAATTTATGCCATGAATGACACATCTAATAATAATTTTTTCTTGGGGTATGCCGAGCAAGCAGTAATAGGTGACAACGATCCTTTGCTTCCTCCTATTTCCGTCAGCCAAAACGGAGCTATTGCAAAATGGGGAGATTCACTTCACTTCATAGATCTCCGTGTCAATGACCCAGGCTTAAAAACTGGCACAGAAGAGCTTGAAAAAATGTTTGACTTGGCTGAATCAAGAAACATAAAAGTTGTTCTGACTCTTCCTGAGTATTATATAAAAACCTACATGTTGCCTAAAAATCTTCGAACAGAAGAAAAAAGACCTTCCACTTCTTTCGCTAAACGAAAGTTTTCCAGACTGCACGAAAAAGTCATTCAAAGAGTTTACTTTTATCCTGCCCTTACATCACAAATGATAGGCAGACATAATTACCGACAACTTTCTTATGAGCTGGCTCTACCGATACTTGAGATAGCAGCAAAAAGAGGTGTAAAAGACATAATAATACCGGTTTCAGAGCCAGGCGACTTTTTGGATCCATTAGCAGAACGAGCTTTTACAGAATTCCTGCGACAAATTACTGAATTCACCAAATCTGCCGAGATGACCGTACACCTGCGAAACGGCGGCTTATCTTGGGATTCCTTCAAGAGACTCTCTAAAGAATTTAATTGCCTTATGGCTTATGATGTAGGCACCGCACTCCTAGAAGGAGACAATTGGTTCGAAAATTACAAAAAAAACAGCGAATATATAGAAATTCTCCTGCTACATCAAGCGCTGCCAGGTCTCGACAAATGGCAAAATTGGAAAGCTTCAGCCGAATTGGCAGTCAAAGATTTTAAAGCCTGCTTTAAAGAGTACGCTGTCGCCAAAAAAGAAGAGGAAGCAGAACCGGAATATTTGGCAACCTGTTCCAAGAAGCTTATTGACAGCTATCTTGATTACCTTGATGTTTTCAACAATGACATAAGCAATCTTGGACTTTTTCAAAATGGCGGAATTAACTTTACACCTTTACTGAAGGAAATTAAAAGCAAAGTTGCTAGCGGACAAAGAAAACTCATTGTTCTAAACTGCATTCCAAATGTAAAAAACAACGAATATGTCAATCGCATAATGCTTGGCGATGAAATATACCTTTGATTTTCTCAATTTACCATGTAAATAATTGGCTTCCGAATATGAAGGATACAATCAATACAAAACAAAATCGACTTTATATAAAACTCATCTTTGTGTTGGTTGCTGCTCTTTTATTCTGCACTCCGTTAAAAGCTCAAAAAACAGTCCCGGGACAAGCAGTCACATCCCCTTATGATATAAACAAGTGCCTGGCCAGAGCTGAAGAACTCTTCGCTCTGAATCAATTCCCGGCTGCCCTGATTTTTTATTACGAAGCCTTAACCTTAACTGAACACCCTGGTATTATTGCCAAAATTCACTTCAGAATCGGAGAGTGCTTGGAGTCCATACGCAGATTTGATTTTGCAACTTACAGATATAAGCTGGCTCTGTCAACAGGTGCTTTGCCCGATTTATTGAGCAGCCGTGCCATAATGAAACTTGAACACCTCCCCGAAATGGCTCAAAAGGAAGAAGCTACCCGACTCTACAAGAGCGCCATGCAAAACTACAAAACACGCAACATACGCTTAGCTATAGATGATTATCTCGCCAGCATAAGATTGCTTCCCGAGCTTCTCAACAGAAGTGACAGAGGTCTTATAGAAGACGCGGTTAAATATTTAACTTATCTCTCAGAAGGAAAAGAAAGAGAGCCTGAACGGCTATTAAAACTGGCTACTTTTTTGGAACTACATGGAAGCATAGAAAAAGCCGTAGAAACACTTCAACAGCTGATAATCATATACCCTGGCACAGATCAGGCAAGAGAGGCAGAAATGAAGCTTGAATCCTTTGCGGGGACTTATATTTCACACACAAAACCCGAAGAACCATACGATCCTTTCAAAGACTTTGCAGAACCTGATTCTCCCATAGTATTTGAAAACGAATATTCACTGACAAAAACAACCACCATATCCAAAGAACTTAGAGGCGTAGCTTTTACAATAACAACCTTCAACGATGCCCATCAACTTCCCAGTGACAGATATGAAAAAATAGAAGTCATTTTGGGAGTCGGAGCAGAACAGAAAGAGATAATCTTCTCTGCCGCTCAAGGAATAAATATGGATAAAGTTGTCTTTGATGTGCCAGGAGGCCTAAGATACATAGTATCATTCAATGATGTCAGCACGACCTCCGCGAGCATTAGAGATTCTTATACTGGCGATATCAAAATCATAAAAGTCTTCAATTACATTCGACTTGGAATGAAAATAGAACGTCTGTACACGGACTAACAGCGGGTAACTTTTAGAGAAAAGCAGCACTAGGAGTCGGCTTATGTTTTTTCAACTTTTTGGATTTATATTTGGTCTGATTATGGCTCTGCACTATTATGTACTAAACATTCTTTTGCCTGCTGTTATGAACAAAATTATTAACATTCTTTCAAGAGATGAAAAATAAGTGCTTTATTCTTTGAAGCATTTCCGGTATAATCAGCCAAAATACTTGACGATTGGCGGTTTTTGTGAATGAAGTTTTCCAATGACCAGTTGAAGAAAATGAAGCACGATGAGTTGTACAATCTTGCGGTCTTTTTCGACATCAAGTGCAAGAAAAACATCACCAAAAAAGATCTGCTTGTTTTATTAACAGATTTGGTTGGTGAACCTTTACCTGAAACTGTTAAACCTGTATCTAAAAAAACATCGGCATCTGAAAAAGAAAAAGTCGAAGCAAAAGAAGAGACAAAAGCCTTGCCAAAATCAACCAAGATTACTTCCGCTAAAAAAACACGCACAAAAACTAGTAAAGCCGCTAACAAAAAGGACAAAGATGAAAAAGTTCTAGCTGAGAAGAAAGTTCTGAACGAGCTTGCCACAAAGGCTTTACCTGAGAAAAAAACGGCTGATAAAAAACCTGCAGCAGCAAAACCAGCCCAAAAAGTCTCTCCTAAACAGCCAAAGAATAAAAAAGTTTCAGAGACAAATTCAGCAGCTGCTAGAGAAAAAGAAGCCAAGAAAGCTCTTGAAATTCTGACTTTGCTTGCTAAAAACGAAAAAGAAGCCAAGCAAGGTTTAGCCGCCAAACATTCTGATACATCTAAAAAAACACATTCAGAATCCGCTAATAAACCGCAAATAATAGAAAATCAAGACAATTTTGAAGATAGCTTTGCTATAAAAAATTTGCATCACATTATGCGTTTAGATCGCTCCTTCGCCAAGATAGCTCCTAACGCTTCTGAACGTCAAACTAAGGGCGCAAATGCAGTCAACTTTGCAGCCGTTCCTATAGAAGTTGAAGAACCTGCCGAAAAAAACAAAATGTCTGATAAAGCCTCCAAAATAGAAGAAAACAGAAAAGTGAAATTCGCAACTCTTAAGACCACTATGAACATACCTATTTTTGAAGACTCTCAAGCTCAAGCAAGCAGTCGTCTGCGAGCCATCTCTGAAGAAGAACTTACTGGCGACTTGCCAGAAGAATATGGCGAAACAAAAGTAACAATGCAGATAAGAGACCCTCATTGTGCTTGGGTCTACTGGGAAATCCCGCTTGTTGAACGCAAAAAACTTGAACTTGAAGTGGGCATATTTGAATACATGCACTCCGTATTTGTTTTGAAGCTTTACAACGTGACATTCGGAGAGACTTCTGAAATTCGCTTAGATAAAGATGCAACCAGCGCTTTTGTAAACTTGGAAAAAGCTGGATGTGTTTATCAGGCTGAATTAGGATTACAGAGCCCTAAAGAAGGCTATACCTTCGTAGCCATGTCAAACTTAGTAAAAGCTCCAGCCGTGCCAACAATAGAATCATCTTCAAAGCCTCCTCTTATCCCCCAAAGCGATGTCTCAGTCATACAAAGGGCAGCTTCCAAGTATGCCGTAACATTTGAATTCCCCAACGATTCAGACTCCTCTGTCTCTGAACATCCGCGAGATTCCTTTTCAAGCTTTGACTTACAAAAAGGAAAGCAGGAAACATTTGGACAGCTCAAGGCAATTCCTCAAATAAAATTTACCGCTCAACTTACAGTCAAAGCTACCGCCAATCAACAAATGACAATTGAAACTCCCGCTGGCTCTTTTGAAGTCAAACCTGGCGAATCTTTCACTTTTGAAACTGACGTTCCTTTCAACAAGCCTGAAACTACCCAGCTTAACTTCAGCTCTAAGGGCTATTCAATTCCCTGCAAAGTTAACAGCAATATCACTTTAACTTCGTCAGACTGAAACTGATTAGCTACGAGCCTCAGAACATGAAATCATCAAAAACCTGCTTGGCGTTAGTTTTACATGCTCATCTTCCTTTCGTCAGACATCCCGAACACAAGGACATGATGGAGGAAAGATGGCTCTATGAAGCCATCACAGATACATATCTTCCCCTCTTGAGAGTTTTTGAAAAACTCAGAACAGATAAGGTGAATTACTCTGTAACCATTTCTATAAGTCCGCCTCTTCTTAACATGCTCTCAGATCCTCTTTTGATTTCCAGATATTCAGATTACTTGACAAAGTTGGAAGAACTCGCTGAAAAAGAGGTGAAAAGAACCGAATGGCAAAGTGATTTTTATTTTACTGCTTTAATAAACAGAAAAAACTTCAGTGAACTTCGCAACCTCTTTGAATCATATGGCAGAAATCTTATAGCAGCCTTCGCTGATCTCCAAAAAACAGGACATCTTGAAATTATAACTTCATCTGCTACTCACGCCTTTTTGCCTCTTATGAGTGAATCCCCTGAATCGGTAACTGCCCAAATTGAAATGGCCGTAAAAGATTACAAACGCTATTTTAAAAAGAAACCTATCGGCATGTGGTTACCCGAATGCGGTTACAACCCAGGAGATGATGCCATACTTAAACACTTCGGAATTACATACTTCTTCACTGACACTCACGGAATAACAGGTGCGATTCCTGCTCCCAAGCACGGTGTTTACGAACCATTGAAGACACCAAGCGGAGTATATGCCTTCGGACGGGACAGTCTCTCAAGCAGACAAGTATGGTCTTCATTCGAAGGTTACCCTGGAGATCCAGTTTATAGAGAGTTTTATCGCGATATAGGCTTTGATCTCGACATAGAATATATTGCTCCATATATTCATGAGTCAGGGCACAGATTGAACACTGGCATTAAATACTATAAAATTACTGACAAGAACTCAGAAGATAAGCAGCCTTACAATATCCAGGAAGCCTTACAAAGAGCAGAAACACATGCAAAACATTTTATTGAGCAGAGAATTTTGCATGGAAAACATCTACAGCAGGAAATGGAACAATCACCTATTATAATTTCTCCATATGACTGTGAACTCTTTGGACACTGGTGGTATGAAGGCCCCGCATTTATCTACAACTTGCTCAAGTTAGCTGCTGCACGGCATGAAGAACTATATTTAACTACTCCTAGTCAATATTTGAAAAGAAACAAAAAAATCCAAAAAGCTAACCTTCCTATTTCATCATGGGGTCACAAAGGTTACAGCGAAGTCTGGCTGAATGATACAAATGCTTGGATTTATCCGCACATGCACGCGGCAGCTGAAAGAATGACTGAACTGGCCGAAAAATTTCATAAACCTTCTCCTCTGCAAAAAAGAGCTCTCAACCAAGCAGCAAGAGAACTGATGCTTTTACAATCCTCTGACTGGGCTTTCATTATGAAAACTGGGACTACCGTTGAGTACGCCACTAAACGTGTAAAAGATCATGTTTTCCGTTTTAATAAACTCTACACAGATTTAATTGCCGATTCCATTGATGAAGCATGGTTAAAAACTGTAGAACTGCGTGACAATATTTTCCCCAAAATAGACTACCGCATGTACCGGCAAAACTCCAAGGGAGTAGGGCTTAGGTCGTAGGGAGTAGCCCAAGAACCAAGTGATGAGTGGCGAGTGGTTAGTGGCGGGTTGAACTGTTTAGAACTCAATTGCTGAAATTTATAACCTCTTAGAATCCTTAGTGACGCTTTGCTAAGTGCCAAGAGTTAATTTCGGAAAGTATCTCATTGCTGTTCACTGCTTCTTCATTAAGATGATTTTGCTGCATTTTCTGAAAAATGGCAACAAGTTCATTATTCTAAGACTTAATGACCTTTTTCTGCATTCTTCCATGTAAAATCGTTCGCTCACGAAGCGAAAACCCGTATTCCAAGCGTCAATTTCTTTGCCAGAATCAATACCCCACTTAAATCTGGCAGTTTGCTTTTTCATGCTGGGGTGCTTGTCTGTGTTGTTTACGACCCAAGGTGACATAGCTTCAAATGCAAATTCAACATTTTCAAATCTTTTTGCTGTAACTGTAAACAGATCCTTTATTTGGTCTTCTTTGAAGTAGCAAAACAATCCTTCTGCGGATATAAATACCGGTTGATCTTTAGGAATATCATCAAGCCATGTAAAATCAAATGCTGATTTTTCAATAAACTTATATCGTTCTGTTTCTTTAAAAAAACGCCGGCGTATTTCAATAACTTCCGGCAAGTCAAGTTCAAACCATCTAACCAGCCCATTATCTAAGCGCTCAAAACGAGTATCCAGCCCGCATGCCAAATTAATTATTGTTCCTTCTGGATTGCGTGCAAGAAAGTCCTTAGTGTAATCATCAAAAACTATTGTACGTTGAGAAGTGCCGACTTGAGTGAAAAAACTTTCGCTTCCAGGTCTGATGTCACAGCTAAGCAGATTTGCAATTTCTACACTGCGATTATCTTTGATAATGCCTTTCGGATCGAGGCTTTCCAAAGCCCTTGCTCGTAAAGGAATAAGCAAGGTAGCAGGAACACCTGCGAGGTTTGTCGGATTTTTGCTGACTTTGCTCATATTTGCCTCCTTATATTTGTAAAATTGCCTTCTTAAAATAGAGTTATCAATTGCTTATTATTCGATGTTAGGCTTTTGATAGTAGAGTTAAAATCCGGGTTATTTTTCTTAATCATTTATCTAATTTAGTTTTGAAAATCTAAACAATTTCCTGCTCACTATTCCCTGAAGGTCATTCGCTAATTTAAGGTATGCTTAAAATTCCTTATCTTCCGTGGTTTCAATTTCCGCTCCCAGTGTTTTGATTGACTAATTAAATTTCATTAGTCTAATTATGCTAAAAAGTCAAGAAATATTTTCTTTTTAGAAGAAAAAACTTTAAAGAACCAAGAAATCTGCTATCATGTTTGCAAGTGATTTCTCTCACCAAACTAGTGATTTTAATCACAAGAATCAAATTTAAGGAGATTTGAGTAATGGGACAACAGCCAGAACTCAACTTGGATCAGGTTTGTACTATTCTGCAAAAGCATGAATATGATGGACAACAGCTTATTCCTATTCTTCAGGAAGTGCAGGAAATATACAAATACCTGCCAAAGGAAGCGATTGAATTCATAGCAAAAAAAATTCATGTACCCGCCGCTAAAATTTACGGCGTAGCAACATTTTATGCTCACTTTTGTCTTGAACCAAAAGGCAAATATTTAATTAAAGTATGTGACGGCACAGCTTGTCACGTCAAAAAAAGCATTCCCGTTTTAAATGCTATCAGAGAGAGATTGAATCTCGCTCCTGGCAAATCAACCACCAACGACATGCTTTTCACAGTCGAAACTGTATCATGCCTCGGCACCTGCGGTTTGGCCCCAGCCATAGTCATAAACGACAAGGTTCACGGTCTTATGACACCGGAATCGGCCTGCGCTTGCATTGACGAAATAATTAAGCAGGAGGCTTCGCAATGAACGTAAACTTGCAACAAATTACTGAACATTACAACGAACTAAAAGAAGACAGACGCATCATAGTCTGTGCAGGGACTGCTTGCGTAGCAAACGGAGCCTTTGAACTTATAGCGGCTCTTGAGGCGGAAATCAAGAAAGCCGGCATAAATGTCAGAGTTGATGTTCATGACGAAACCAAGAAAGACATGAACCTCACATACAGCGGTTGTCACGGTTTTTGTCAGATGGGGCCTCTGGTCACCATTGAAGACCAAGACATTCTCTACGTAAGGGTACACAAAGAAGACGCGGCTGAGATCGTAGAAAAGACATTGAAAAACAATCAACCTGTTGAACGCCTTCTTTATGTAGATCCTGTAAGCAAACAGCCTATCAGAAATGCGAGCGAGATCAATTTTTACAAAAGACAGCAAAGAATTTCTCTTGCCAACTGCGGTCACATTTGCCCCGACGATATAGCAGAATATATTTCCAAAGGTGGCTACGAAGGTGCTAAAAAAGCCTATTCTATGCAACCTGAGGATGTTTGTAAAGAAGTCCTTGCTTCTGGTCTTAGAGGAAGAGGCGGCGCCGGATTCCCCACAGGCAAGAAATGGCAATTCACCCTTGCTAACAAGAGCGATGTAAAATATATTATTTGCAACGCTGACGAAGGCGACCCTGGCGCATTCATGGACAGAAGTATCATGGAAGGCGACCCCCACGCTGTTCTTGAGGGCATGATGATTGCTGCCAGAGGCGTAGATGCTAACGAAGGCGTTATCTATTGCCGAGCTGAATATCCTCTTGCTTTGCAGCGCGTCCGCAAGGCTATCAAAGACGCTGAAGAAGCAGGTATATTAGGCGACAACATTTTTAACTCAGGCAAGTCTTTCAGAATCAGAGTCATGGAAGGCGCGGGCGCATTTGTTTGCGGCGAAGAAACTGCTCTTATCAAGTCAATAGAAGGTTCAAGAGGTATGCCCACACCTAAACCTCCCTTCCCTGCCAAATCAGGACTTTTCGGCAAGCCGACGGTAATCAACAACGTTGAGACACTTGCTTGCGTACCAGTCATAATGAGAAAGGGTGCAGCTTGGTTTAAAGCTATTGGCACAGAAGGTTCTGCAGGAACCAAAAACTTCGCTCTTACAGGTCACGTAGCAAACACAGGCCTAGTAGAAGTTCCTTTCGGAGCAACTTTAAGAGAAATCATTTTCAACATTGGCGGCGGAATAACAGACGACAAAGGCAATCCAATGCCCGACGGCTTCAAAGCTGTTCAAATTGGCGGTCCTTCCGGAGCCTGCTTGGTTGAAGAACACTTGGATGTGCCTATAGACTTTGACTCCATCAAAAAGCATGAAGCTATAGTAGGTTCAGGCGGTTTGGTTGTCATGAACAAAAACACCTGCATGGTTTCTATTGCCAAATTCTTTATGGAATTTACCCAAAGAGAATCCTGCGGCAAATGTGTGCTTTGCAGAGAAGGTACAAAGCAGATGCTTGCTATGCTTGAAGACATAGTCGAAGGCAAAGCTACCGAAAAGACTCTTGACGACCTTGAAGAACTGGCTCATGCCGTAGCTAAAGGCTCTTTGTGCGGTCTTGGAAAAACTGCTCCAAATCCTGTTCTTTCTACTCTAAAAACTTTCAGAAAAGAGTATGAAGCTCACGTGATAGATAAGTATTGCCCTGCCGGACAATGCCAAGCTTTGCGCAAGTTCACGATTGTTGCGGATAAATGTAAAGGCTGCACTCTCTGCTCAAGAAAATGCCCTGTAGGCGCTATTTCCGGAAAGGTCAAAGAACCTCATGTGATAGATCCTGCAAAATGCATTAAATGCGGCGCTTGCAAAGATGCATGCAAATTTAACGCTATAGAGGGGTAACAAAATGACAAACCAAAATGTAATCTATGTAAACAACAGACCTATAGCCATCGAAGGCGAAAGCAATATTCTGGAAGTAATCAGAAAAGCAGGAATCAAGATTCCTACTCTTTGCTACAATCCCTCTTTGAGATCTTATGGAGCATGCAGACTTTGCATAGTCGAAGTTGAAGGAAGAGGCATTCTTACTTCCTGTACAACGGCTCCTGAACCAGGAATGAAGGTTCACACTCACACCCCTGAAATCAAGAAAATAAGAAAAATTACTGCTGAGCTCCTTCTTGCCAACCATAAGGTCGAATGCCCTACTTGCGATCAGATGGGTAAATGCAAATTGGAAGATATAGCTCATGAGCTCGGCGTTGATGATGTCAGATATAAACCACTCGAAAAGTGCTCGCCTGTCAACGACACATCTTATGCTATAGTAGTTGATAGAGACAAATGTGTTCTCTGCGGTCAATGCGTAAGATTCTGTGATGAAATTCATGGCGTAGGTGCTATAGATTTCTCCTACAGAGGCAGCAACACTGTCGTATCCACAGCTTTCAACAAAGACTTTACAGAAACAGAATGTGTGAACTGCGGTCAGTGTGCAGCTGTTTGCCCGGTTGGCGCTATAACAGTCAAGAAACATATCAATCCTGTAAATAAATATCTGGAAGATCCTTCCAAGACAGTAGTAATTCAAGTTGCTCCTGCTGTAAGAGCTGGTATAGGCGAGGAATTCGGTCTGAAACCATCTGAAGACGTCACAGGCAAAATGGTCACAGCCCTCAAAATGTTGGGGTTCGACTACGTTTATGACACAACATTTACAGCCGACCTCACAATTGCTGAAGAAGCCACCGAATTCCTGACAAGAGTCAAGAATAACGGAGTTATTCCGCAATTCACTTCTTGCTGCCCTGCTTGGGTTAAATTCCTTGAACAGTATTATCCCGAACTGATTCCGAATCTTTCCAGCTGCAAATCTCCTCAGCAGATGTTCTCAGCGGTTGTAAGAGAAATTCTCCCTGAAAAACTCAATGTTAAGAAAGAAGACCTTGTCTTTATCTCCCTGATGCCTTGCACAGCGAAAAAGTTCGAGATTCGCAGACCCGAGTTCGAGTATGAAAAAGGCAAAAGAGACATAGATGAAGTCATCACTACTCAAGAGTTTGCCAGAATGATCAAGGCTGCAGGCATTGACTTTGCCAATCTGAAACCCGAAGAATTCGATATGCCCTATGGCGAAAAAACAGGCGCTGGCGTAATATTCGGTGTTACAGGCGGTGTCACAGAGGCTGCTCTGAGAATGGCTGCTGAAGAACTCACAGGACAAAAGCTTGAAGGCAAAGAACTCGAATTCGAAGCTGTCAGAGGCTCTGAAGGACTTAAAGAAGCCAATCTCAAAGTAGGCGGAGTAGACTTGAACATAGCCATTGTTCATGGTCTTGCAAATGCTCATGAAGTTTGCAAAGAAATTATTGACGGCAAGAGCAAATATCACTTCATTGAAGTAATGACATGTCCTGGCGGCTGTATAAACGGCGGAGGTCAGCCTATAGACTTCAATCAGCCTGAAAAAATAGCAAGAAGGACTGACGGTCTATATACTGCCGACAAAAATATGCCTTTGAGAAAATCTCAAGATAACCCCGCTATGAAAGAACTTTACAAAGATCATCTTGGCGGCAAGCCTAACAGCGAAAAAGCAGAAGAACTGCTGCATACGACTTATTACAAACGCGATTACTGAATCCAAGGATCCTGCAAAAATGATATCCACACTGGATTCATTAGCAGATAAATTCATATCGGAATCGGCTATTGACAGGGTTGCCTTAATAAGGCTCCTGTCAGAAGCCGATTCCATTATTCTCCAAAAACTTGCCAAAGCAGCTGGTGAAATCAAGTTGAGAGAATATGGTTCTGGAATTTTTGTCAGAGGCCTAATAGAATTTACCAGCTATTGCAAAAACGATTGCATTTACTGCGGATTAAGGCGAAGCAATACAAAAGCCGAGCGTTATCGCCTCTCTTCAGAAGAAATTCTCAAATGCTGTGAACTGGCTCATGAAAAAGGTTTCAAAACCTTTGTGCTTCAAGGCGGCGAAGACGGTTTTTACAGCGATTCATTTTTAATACCGTTAATAAGCGCTCTCAAAGAGAAATATCCAGATACTGCCATAACCCTTTCATTAGGCGAAAGACCCAAAGACTCCTATAAAAGGCTTTTTGATGCCGGAGCCGACAGATACCTCTTGAGACACGAAACTATTGATTCATCACATTATGCCAAACTCCACCCCTCCGAAATGACTCTAGCTTCCAGAGTTAAAGCTCTTCAAAACCTCAAGGAAATAGGTTATCAAGTCGGAACAGGTTTCATGGTCGGTTCCCCTTACCAAACATTTGAAAACTTGGCTGATGACATTCTCTTTATAAAAGATTTTAAACCTGCTATGATAGGCATCGGACCTTTTATACCGCATAAAGACACCCCATTTAAAGACTTTCCGTCAGGCAGTCCTGAACTGACTGTCCTGATAATAGCAATACTTAGAATTCTATTGCCCAAAGTTCTACTGCCTGCCACCACCGCTTTGAATACACTGGCCAGCTCTTGGCGTGATAAAGCTCTGATTTCAGGCGCAAATGTTCTCATGCCAAATATTTCTCCATTTGAAGCGAGAAAAAAATATTCTATTTACAACGACAAAGTCGCCACTGGCGAGGAAGGCGGAGAAAATCTTGAGCTACTTGCAAAGCACTTAAAACCCTTCGGATGCGTCATAGATACTGGCAGAGGCGACAGCCTAATGGAAAATTACAATCAAGGAGCACCATAAGATGAAGTATGATCCACACTCCCCTAGAGCAAGCGAATTTATCAATCACGAAGAAATACTTGCTACGCTGAAATACGCAGATGAAAATAAGAACAACCTTGAACTTATAGACCAAATTTTAGATAAAGCCGATCAAGAAAAAGGACTGACTCACAAAGAAGCTTCAGTTTTGCTCGTATGCGATGATAAAGAGCGAAATGAGAGAATGAGAAATCTTGCTCGCAGAATCAAGCAAGACTACTACGGCAACAGAATAGTCTTTTTTGCCCCTCTTTATCTCTCCAACTACTGCATTAACGGCTGCGTCTATTGTCCTTACCATGCAGGAAGCAAGACAATTAAACGCAAAAAACTCAACAAAGAAGAGCTTGTAAGAGAAGTCACTGCCCTCCAAGACATGGGACACAAAAGACTCGCAATTGAAACAGGTGAAGATCCTGTCAATTGCCCCCTCGAATATGTTTTGGAATCTATTGATACTATTTACAGCATTAAACATAAAAACGGTGCAATCAGACGTGTGAACATAAACATAGCGGCTACCACAGTAGAAAACTACAAACGCCTCAAAGATGCTGGAATAGGTACCTATATTCTCTTCCAAGAAACCTATAACAAAGAAAGTTATCAAAAACTTCATCCATTTGGTCCAAAAAGCAATTACGAATATCATACTGAAGCCATGGACAGAGCTATGGAAGGCGGGATAGACGATGTTGGTATCGGAGTTTTGTTCGGCCTGGATTCCTACAGATACGAACTTGCGGCTCTATTCATGCATGCTGAACACCTTGAAGCCAGATTCGGAGTCGGCCCTCATACTATAAGCGTTCCTAGAATCAAGCGAGCCGAAGGCATAGACCCTGGAGCTTTTGACAATTCCATTGATGATGATATTTTCGCCAAGTTAGTTACTATTATCAGAATTGCTGTTCCATATACTGGCATAATTATTTCAACTAGAGAAAGCAAAGAATGCAGAGAAAAAGTTCTTCCTCTTGGTGTCTCTCAAATGAGCGGAGCTTCTAAAACAAGTGTAGGAGGCTATGCTGAAGAAGATATTGAAAATGAACCTACAGAACAGTTTGATGTAAGTGACAACCGCACTCTTGACGAAGTGGCCCGCTGGCTGATGGAAATGGGCTATATTCCAAGCTTTTGCACAGCCTGCTACAGAGAAGGCCGAACTGGTGACAGATTTATGCAACTTTGTAAAACCAAACAAATTGGCAACTGCTGTCAGCCAAACGCTCTTATGACTCTTAAAGAATTCCTAATGGATTATGCAAGCCCTGAAACAAAAGCTGTAGGTGAAAAGCTGATTGAAAAAGAAATAGAAAAGATTCCTCACCCTAAAGTCAAAGAGATTACTCTCCAAAATCTTAAGGCAATAGAAGACGGAAAAAGAGACTTCAGGTTCTGATATGTCATTAAACTATACTCCTTCATCAGAGAGAACTCATATAGGCATCTTCGGACGCAGAAACTCTGGCAAATCAAGTCTTATCAATGCTATAACAGGCCAAGATATCGCCATAGTTTCTGATATAGAAGGCACAACTACCGATCCTGCCAAAAAAGCAATAGAAATCCCAGAAATAGGGCCTGCCGTTATAATTGACACCCCAGGCTTGGATGACGATAGTGCTCTAGGCCAAAAGCGTATAGAAAAAGCCAAACAAATTCTAAATGAAATAGATTTAGCAATTCTGGTAGTTGATTGTTCTAAGGGCTTTGATTCCTTTGAACAAGAATTAATTAAGTTATTCGAAGATAAATCTGTAAATTATATTCAAGTCTGCAATAAAATGGACTTGGCTAAAAATATATCACTCAAACTTCTAGAAGGCTGTAACCTCTGGTCAAACGCTATAACCGGAGAAGGAATCTCTTCCCTGATTGGTGCCATCCAAAAAGCCTTACCCCAACAGGAAAAAGAAAAAAAGCTTGTAGCCGACCTTCTAACAGAAGGGGATATAGTTCTTTTAGTTACTCCCGTAGATAAGCATGCCCCGAAAGGACGCCTCATACTTCCTCAACAGCAAACGATTAGAGATATACTGGATACAAAAGCTATAGCTGTTACAGCACAGCCTCAGCAAATCACAAAAGTGCTTGCTGAACTTAAAAATCCGCCACGGCTTGTTATCACAGACAGCCAAGCTTTTGCTGAAACAGCTTCTTACTTACCGCCTGAAGTGCCTCTCACTTCTTTTTCTATTTTGCTTAACAGATATAAAGCCGATTTACCTTTATCTGTAAAAGGAGCAAGAGCTTTAAAAAACCTTAAAGACGGCGATGAAGTACTTATAGCTGAAGCCTGTACCTATATTGTTCAAGAGCAATGTGAAAATATTGGCATAGTCAAAATCCCCAAGGCTATTGAAAAAATTTCGGGTAAAAAAATAAACATTTCTTTTGCTCAAGGCAAAGACTTTCCGGAGCTAATCGAAAAAAAATATGCCCTAATAGTGCATTGCGGAGCCTGTATGCTTAAAGACTCTGAGACTAGACGCCGCTTCAAACTCGCTGAGCAAACTGGCATTCCTATAACAAACTACGGAATTCTACTTGCTTACGCCAGCGGAATCCTGGACAGAGCATTAGAACCATTCGCCGCAGAACTGACAGAATAATCCACTGTACACGTCAAGAGAAAACATTGCAATGATCCGGACCCCAAAAAGGTAACACTTTCCAAGCACTGCATCCTTTCCGGGTAACCAGAAAGGAAAATTTATAATGGCATACAGTGTTAATTTCAGAAAAAAGGTCCTTGATGAAGTGTTCAATGG
>JAAYNI010000011.1 GCA_012520995.1 Candidatus Rifleibacteriota bacterium | reverse complement strand
TCGGCCTGAGCAAGGCCTCTGATCTGAGACCTCATCTTTTCGCTTATTGCCAACCCTGAAACGTCATCCGCTGCTGAGTTGATCCTCAACCCGGAGCTAAGTCTGCCGATTGACTGCTCAAGTCTTGTGCTTGTGCGATTGAGATTTGAGTAAGTGGAAAGAGAAGTTATGTTTTGATTGATTCTTAGTGACACAGATGAAATTCCTCCTTGAACGCAATTGTCTTTGAAATCAGACTGAGAAAAATGGAGAGCTCTATCGAGATCTCAGACTTTTCGTAAAATCTGTCTATTATTTATCGACAAAAATCTGATAAACTTTATCTCTTTCAAAAAAAAAAAACGCCGAAGCGATAAAGCTTCGGCGTTTTACCAGTTTAATTGTTGTCAGAGTTTCTTGTAAGCAACTACATTTTCATAGGTTTTCAATCTGAAAGCTTTACTTACGTCATAGAGACTTTCATCTGAAGATATGAAGAGCGCGCCGCCAGGAGCGAGAATATTGTAAATATTTTCTGCAAGAGTCATACGGGCTTCCTGGGAGAAATCTCTAAGAAGATTTCTGCAAACGATCAAGTCAAATCTGCCAAGAGCGTCTATTTCATCTTCGTTAATAGCATTGGCGAATATGAAGTTGACCTTATTCTTAATTTCGTCTTTTACTCTCAAATCGCCTCTATCATCTTCGAAATAGAGATCTATATATTTCTGATCCACGTTTCTGAACATTTCGCGCTTGTAGATACCGCGCTTCGCAGTATTCAGACATATATTGGAAATATCTATTCCGGTTACTTCTATTTCAACATTATCCGGATGCAAATCTTCTATAACGTTTATTGCAAGAGAATAAGCTTCCGGGCCGTAAGAAGTGCCTACAGAGAGAATGCGCAGTTTTCCGTCGCCGTCTTTGGAGCGCTGTTCGATTATCGCAGGAAGAACATCAGAAATCATAGCTTGGATCTGATCTGTCTCTGCAAAGAAGGAAGTTTGAGGATCAGTTATAGCATCAAAGAGATTGGTGAAAATATCGCCTTCTTCCGTGTATCTAAGCTGATTATAATATTCTGACCAAGAGGTAATGAAGAGAGAATCAAGATTTTTACGCAGCTTTGATTCAATCATTGCGCCATCGTTGACTTCAAGTCCGCATTTTTGAGCTATAACGCTCTTCATGAGAAGAAGTTCTTCCGGGTTCATAGCCAGATTCTCAGGAGCGGCCTTGAGAGCTTTAATGCGCTTCTGAGCACGAATGGGGAGAATTTCAGCAAATATGTTGTCGATGAGAGGCGAAGAGTTCAGAGCCGCTGTTTCTACAAAGTAATTGCAAATCTGTTTGTTATAAAGGAAGATATTCTTGATTTTATCCTTTATTTCGCTGTCATCTGAGTTTTTAAAATACTTGATAGCAGTGATAACCATATTTTCATCTTCACTATCCAAATATTTTGCAACTATGTCTTTAGCCGAAAAATCTTTCATGGCGATAAGAGCATGAACCGCGCCTGTTTTTACGGCTGCGCAAGAGTCTTTTTCCGCAAAATCTTTAAGGTGCGGCAGAGCCATAACCGTATCAAGTTTGCCCAAGCTTTTTACTATTTGAAGGCGAATTGTCCAATCTTTGCGATCGAAATAAGGTTTTAGTTCATCTGCAACGTTTTTGTCATCCAAATCGCCCAAAGCGGCTACCGCCAATTTTGCCACTAACGGATTCTCATCTTTTACCATGGGGAAGAAGAACTTTTTGAGTTCTTTGCTCTTGAATTCCCTCAAAGCCGAGAGAGCTGCGATTCTTATCTGCCAGTCAGGATTTTTGAGACTTTCTTTCAATGGGAAAATAGATTTCAGATCTTTAAGCTTTCCGAGTGAATAGCAGCTGTTAACCGCAATACGCCATTCTTTGTCTTCCAGTTTGGGAATAAGAGAGTCAACAGCAAATTTGGAAGAACAGTGCCAAATAGTTCTGGAGATTGTCTCGCGAATTCTGGAGTTGGGGCTGTCCAGAAGTTCTATAAGCCTTCTGGTTATTTCATGATCCTTGCGAGCAGCAAGAACCGTAGCAGCCGCTTCTCTAACGTCGCCGTAGGGTTCGTTTTTAATTACGTTAAACAAAGGCTCTACAACCTGATCCGAGGATGACTTTGCCATGGCTTTGCAGGCTTCTCTTCTCACGTGACCGTTCATATCCTTGAACTTGTTTATCAGAGCTGTCAAAGCGCCGTCAAAATTCAGCATCTCGGACATAGAGATAACAGCATTTTTACGGACAATCTCATCGCTGTCGTCAAGAAGGTTTCTGAGAATAGAGAAAGAGGCTTGCGTAGGCATGAAACCTAATGTCTCCGCCAGAGCCTGTCTGACTTCATCATCTTCTGAAAAAGCCAAGTTCGCAAGAGCTTTCGGAGTTTTTTCCGAAGGGGATTTGCCTAATATGCGCAAGAGCTGAATCTTCGCTTGGCTTCCAAGATTAGGCATAAGTTTTACTGCCTGATCAACAACTGCGACGCCATGAGCTGCCAAACCTTCCGCAGCTTCATTTACAATGTCATTGTCTTTATGAGCCAAAGCTTTAATAAGCGAAGCTATATATACAGGATCTGCGAGAGCTGATGCCACTTTTACAAAGTAAGCGTATTCTGTCTCTTCAAGGTTTTCCAAGAGAGGCAGCAGTATTTCAGCAAACTTTTTCTTGTCCAGTTTCTTCACAGAACCTGGATTTACTTCTTCTATTTGAGCAATAGACTTAACCGCAAGTTTTGCAATACTTTCGTCTTCTTGCATTTTTTCAAAAAGAATCGGCAAAGCTTTTGTTGAACCAAATGATCCTAAAGCCCCTATCGCCGTGAAGTATTCCAAGGTGTCTTCTGATTTGATAGCGTTCATAAGAACAGCTTCAGCTTTTTCAGAAGCTATATTACCCAAGGCTTCTACTATAGAGTATTTGAGAATATCGGATTTTTCGTAAAGTTCCAGCAAAACTTCTGCGGAAGCTGGGTCTTGGATTTTTCCCAAGCTTTCTACGGCTGTAGTGCATACGTTGTCATCTTCATGCTCAAGGTATGAAGTGATACTGGCTGTTCCTAGCGGAGAAGCTATATCGCCGATAACAACCAAAAGCTGAATTATTTCGTCAACATCGTTGGAATCCTTCAAGGCTTTTTCAAGATGTTTAAGAGCAGCGGGGCCTAAATTCCTTAAAATTGTCATGGCCGCGTTGCGCAGGTTGAGATCTTGTGTGGCAATACGTTTAATCAATGCTTCGACAGCACTTTCTTCACAAGCGGAAGAAAGAATTCTCATAGCGGTATTTTGAACACCTTTGTCTGTATCTGACAAGGCTTCGCAAAGAAGTTCCGCAATTTCTTGCTGAGCGACAAAAGGCATAGACTCTTTTACAGCTTGTCTTCTAATAGAAGGATCCTGATCGTGAATTTTTTGTTTGATTGCTGCAATAGACATTGCTTATGCTCCTTTCGTCGTCTTATTGAAAATAGTTTGGACTTCTTTGAGCATTTTATCCGGTTTTATCGGCTTTTGCAGAAACGAGCTGGCGCCAAGCGTCAAGCCCTTCATGACCATTTCCTTTTTGCCTTCTGTGGTCAGGATAATAATTGGAATATGTTTGAACTTTTCATTGTCTTTGACATAGGTAATAAGTTCAAAACCATCCATTCCAGGCATATTCAAGTCTGTAATAATCATGTCCACATCTGTTTTTGACATGTTTTCAATGGCTTCAATGCCGTTATTTGCCTCAATTACTTTATATCCTGCCTTCTCTAGCGGATAGCAGGCTACTTTTCGCAACATCAAGGAGTCTTCTGCTACCAGGATAGTCTTAGTCATGTTCCGTGAATCCTCCAATCGGTGATAACATGAAGTGATTGTACGTGTATTGAAAAAAAAAAGCAAGCTCATTAATAGAACCCGCTTTTCAATATTAATTAATGTTTTTCAGTTGCCCAAAGATTCAGCTATTTTTATTAATTTCATCATGGCCTCAGGCATAGGCTCAGGATCTTCTAATCCTGCGCTCACATGTTCAAGAGATTTGGCATGGTCTCCCGCTGAAGAAAGATAGAGCGCCATGCTCAAATTAGCCTCGGCATCATTTGGTTTAGCTTGCAAACGCTGTTTTGCAAGAGCCACTCCCTGAGACAAAAAGTTTTTAGACTCTTCCATATCGCCAAGTTTTGCCAATTCAGCTCCTGCTGCAAACCATGCTCTAGCCTCGCCAGCAACAGAACCTGCCTTGGCAAATTCTTCTGCCGCTGCAAACCAAGAAGCCCTTTCCATATTATCTGCAGCCCACATTGCATAAGATGCTGCAGGCGCTTTGGAACTGCCTGGCAAAGCAAGACTTTCAATAAAATCAGCAGGACTTTCTCCCGATTTTATGCGAGCCAAAGAAATAGAACAAACTTTTGCAAACTCAGAATAAGGATAAGCTTCTATCAGTTTTTCCAAGACCTCTTCCGCTTGCTTTCCAAAGCCGGCTCCATAGTCAGCCAAAGCTTTAAAATATTCAAGCCTCGGATCTGTCTCCTTTCTCAAATTTGCACTAATAGCGGCATAAGTTCGGAATTTTCCATAATTGAAATCAGCCGTCAGATAAAAACGTGCCAAATTCAAAAAAACTTCGGGGTTATCTTTTTCGATCTTCGCAAGTTGCATAAAGCTTTTTTCCGCCTTTGCATACGAGCCATTTCTGACCTGCAGCTCAGCCAGCATTGAAAGTATCAAAGGATCCTCATCTCCTTCAGATAAGGCCTGTTCAAACTTTATTTCAGCTACTTTGTAATGTTCATTTGCTACAGCCAAGCCGCCCAGAAATTTATTCAAAGAAATTTTATCAGGGATTTCTTTAATCTGAGCATGGAGGCCAGAAGCCATTTTTACAACAGGAGAATTGGAGTCTGCAGCATTTTGTGAGACATCCAAGACATCAAAGTTTTCTGAGTAGGCAGCACTCAAAACCCTCATGGCAGCATACTTATCCAAATAGGCGGCATCAAGCCTTTCTAGACCAGAAGCTTGGCTTTTTTGTAAATATTCGAAAGCCTTTTTACTGTCACCGCGATAGAGAAAATAATCAGCTTTAAAAAGATTTACTGCTGGCGAAAAAGTCTTTTTTGACAACATATCTGCAAATTTCAAAGGTTTATTTGTTCCAGGAACATCAATCATAGGCAATCTGAAGATATTTAAAGCTTTTTCCTGCCCTGCTCTGTAAGGAGTAAATACATGTGAAAGCGCAGCAGCCTCCCCCTCTTCTTTCGAGATCTCCTCAAAAACAGCCTGTTCTTTTTCAGAAGCAATTTGAGACAAAACCGCAGCTTTTTGTTGTTCTGTTATTTCCAGAGTTTCTTCCAGCTTATTGCTTTCCGAGATGCTTGCCATCATAGAGCCGGCTTCTCTGTGAGCGGGACTTTTTTCCAGAATAGATGTGAGAGTTTCTCTTGCAGAAGTAATATCGCCTTCCGCTATTTGTATTCTCGCCAAACTTATCATAGCAGCCATATTGTTCGGAGCGTTCGCCAAAATAATAGATATTTGCCTTTTTGCTTCCGCATAATCGCCTGCTTCACTCAATAGCTCCGCATATCTCTGCCTTACCCTCATATCATGGGGAGTTTTTTCTAAAGTTGCTTTGTGTTTTTTTGCCTGTTCTGCCAAATCTTGAGCCTTGAGACTGCAGTAAGCAGGGGTCATAAAAACCGCAAGAGCTAAAAAAACCAGTAAGTGTTTCTTTATCATTGGATTTGTCTCCGATATATTATCTTCGCTAACTATCGGCAAAAAGCTAAAGACTGAATAGAAGATTTTTTGAGGAAATAAAATAAAAGCTAAACTTTTTTACAATTCTTGCCGAAATAGATAACGGGGACGAATGCATTTTTTAAAGGAACATAGGGAGATTGAAAAATGGTCGATGCAATCAAAGGCCAAGGGAATAAAACCATAATAAGAACTTCAATGCCTAAAAAAAACGCGCCTGAAAAAACAGATGCAAAATTTTCTGATCAGGCTAAAGTTGCAAAAGAAGCTGCAAAAACAGAAGCAAAGAGTTTCAATATTTCTGCAAGCAGAGCCGCCAATGAACTTAACGCAAGACTTACAAATCAAGCGCAAATTGAAAGAAACAGCAAAATTGCCGAAATAACCAAGCAAATTCAGGATGGCACCTATAAAATGCCCTCTCCGGAAGAGCTGGCGGACAAGCTTCTAAGCGTCATCAGTGATAAACAAGTCAAAGAAAAATTCATTAAAAAGCTTTTAGAAGAAGAACGGGAAAAACTCCAAAACAAATACGGAGACTCAGGTCTAACCGAATTGGGAATGAAAAAGCTTGTATTCATGGTTACACAATCCCACGATGAAGAGTTTGATGACCCTGAACTGGAAAATATGATAAAAGAGTATTTACTCTAATGTTGAGTTATAAACAATTCCAGAGCAAACTAATCACTGAAAACTATCTATTGTTCTTACTTAATAGATGAAGACACCAGAAGTTTTTGAGGCCTTTGGACATCTTGTCCGGTTCTTTTGTAAATACGCTCTGGAGATATGCTGTTGCCCGGCTTTTCAGCCAACTTTATAATTTCTGATGCATCAGTGCTCAGTTCTGAAAAGCTTATAGCTTTCAATGTAAAGTCCCGCACAAAGTATTCGCTGCCTAAAAATACGTCTCCCCATATGCGCAGAGGCACTCTGCTTCCAGCATGCAATATATGCAAAGCCAGATAATATGTGTTTCCGTAATAGAGCTTGCCTGAAATGTCAAAAAACATGTGTTTGCTCAAAGCGTCCGAAACTTCCGATCTCCCTGATTGCAAATTATTAAAG
This sequence comes from Candidatus Rifleibacteriota bacterium, assembly GCA_012520995.1. Classification (GTDB taxonomy): domain Bacteria; phylum Muiribacteriota; class Ozemobacteria; order Ozemobacterales; family Ozemobacteraceae; genus JAAYNI01. The sequence goes on along the minus strand of JAAYNI010000011.1, from coordinate 19,770 downwards.
AAGGATGAATCCGAGCCATCGCTTGTTTCATAAGAAATATTGCAAGTAACTCCTGAGGCTTCAGACTGTGTATTATTAAAATGGGCGGGGCGTTTTTCAAAAGAAACCATTACTAAAGAACCGTCTGCCAAGCATGACATGTCCTCCAAGGAAACAAAAGTCTTAACCATAGCCGGCAATCCAGGTTTTACTGTGCCCCCTGAACAATCCAGAGTGAAACTGTAAACCAAAGATTCTGGTTCTGAGTAAACATATAAAAGAAGTTTGCTTTCTCCTGATATTTGGCGAAAAGCAACCTTGGTGCATTCACATTTGTCCGCCAACAAACCCGCCTCAACAAGCCATTGCTTTAAAATATCTGTTCCTATTGAGAAGAAAACCTCTTTGTCGCCAAAATTAAATGCTAAGGGATGGCGATGTTCAGGATCTCTTGATTCAATAAGAGGCGTTGTTCCTAACGGACTTCCTTGAATATAAAAAACTCCTTTTTGAGTGCCATACCAAGAGTAACCCATCAATATCGCTTGCTGTACAGGCGATGCCGGAATTTCACAAACAGCAAATTTTCCTTTTCGTAAAATCTCTGTTTCTGCATTTATAAAGTTAAAAGGCTTCAAAGAACCGTCTAAAATGCGTCTTTGAATTTTGTAACTAGGAAAAGAACCGGCATCAAAGGGCGTATGCAATAAATATTTTGAAAAAGAAAAACGATTGGAATAACAATATGTTCGATAAATTTGCAATTTATCTTGAAAAACCGGGAAAGTCTCACTTTCATTCGACTTTATTGAAAATGGGCTTTGAAACCAGCTTCCATTAGGAATTTCATACCATTTTTTACTGGCATCCGATGGTGTTTCGCCTTCAAAAACGCTTTGCTCAGCAAAAATCCTTTCCGCTTCTTCGCCAGGGCCGACAGAGCAAAAAGCGCCTTTAGGGCGATAAATAGGAAGGGAGATCTGGTTTTCTGCAAAATCCGCTCGTCCGTCAAAGATTTGAGGCAAACCGTCCATACCTGATTCTGCGAAAGCTCTGTCTTTATCTAATACCTGTCTAAAGATATTTAATGGTTCACTCGCAAGAATCGGTTTTTCTGAAATCGAAATAAAAGAAAGTTCGCCTCCTTGGGAGGCGAAAAGTTTAAAAACACCAGGAAGCGATACAAAATGGCCAGTGGAATCTTCCACTGAGGTAGCTCCTGAAGATAATTTAATTTTGTAGACCTGCAATCCTGCGCCGCTGTATACGGCCGCCGCATAAATCTCTTGAGAGCAGACTTCCAGTGGAAACAATGACAAGAAAAGAAGCAAGAGAAAGAACGCTCTGCAAGAGATCTTAAAATAAGTCATGCGGCAAATTGATTATTTAATATCAAAGACACTGCCACTAGAACCGGCGTTTTTCAAAGGAACATTATCTTCTACTGTCTCAAGAACCTTTTCAGCAGGCGCTCCCTCAACAGCTTCGGGGTCTTCAGCAGCATCCGATTCTGCTGCAGCTTCTTCCTCAGCACGCTTTTGCGCTCGTTCTTCAAGGAATTCTTTTATGGCGGACGACTTCCCAAGATAATGCATCATTTCTTTATCAGAAAGCTTGCCAAGAGTTATTTCATCAACTATTCCGGCAATTTGCTTGGCATCATCAGGGTTGTTTTTGACCAGCTGTTTAAGCATATTGGAAATGTCTCTGAGAATACACCATCTTATATCTTTAAAGGCTTTGTTAATTTTTTCTTCTCCGCCCTCAACTTCGTCTGCTATTCTGTAGAGCATACAAGCCAAGAATGCTTCCGAGCGCATAAGCTGATCGCCGGTCGCATCTTCCGGTTTAACACAAGTATAATCGCCAGCCTTTTTCCCTTCTTCATTGAGTTCGCCTTTCATCACATTAAAGAAGTCTCTTCTCTCATGGGGAAATTCCAACATTTCGTTATATTCTGCCCATGCTTCAACAAAAGCGGCACGGGGCATTGTTATTTCATTTATATAGTGCGTTCCGTCAGGACCGTATCCTTTGCGCTCTCTAATGTTGCTATCCAAGCAATGGGCATATTCGTGCAGGAATGTTGAAGAAGCATCCCTTTCGGCATTGGGGTTGTTGCGATATCTGCCGCTATTCATAGTAATAGTAAAACCTGTGGAATTAGGCCAGAAATCCTTTCTGGCATGAGGATACTCTTCGGCATCTTCAAAACCGGTTGTATCAACGAGAACAACATTTACTTTGGGCATATAGAACAAAGACATGTCTTCTCGCTTCTTGACAGCTTCAGACTTTGACATACGATAGCTGGCAAGCAAAGCTTTTTGACCGTTTGTCAAATCCGACTCGCTGTCGGCGCCCATAAGTTCCAAAAGATGTTCTTCGCTTGTTACCTTTGTTTTAGTAGTGCTGTAAGCCAGATTTTTGTCTGATTTGGAATAATAAAGACGCTCGCCTTCTTTTTGAATAAAGTTGTGGTCAATATTCTGACTCCAAAATCTTTTAACAGCATTTCCGGCTTTTTTGAAAAAATTATTCACTTTGCCCAATGGCGAATCAATTTCACTATAGGGTTTTGCTATTTCGACAGTCTCATTTATCGAAACATAATAAAAGTCAAAACCGTCAGCATAAAGTTTTTCAGAAGGGGCAAAGAAAAACAAAGCTATGCCCATAAATAGCAGAAGTATGCTTCTTGTTGTTCTTGTCACTTTATTTACTCCTTATTGGTACTTTCTGTAATTATAACCCAATATTCTTCGGGTTGGCTGACAATTAACAAAAATACCCTTAAAAAACTTTAAAAGTTTACAGATATTATATTGAGTATTTTTATTAATAGGAAACCTTGACTTTTGTACCTGGGTATGTACATAGATTTCTTATTCATTTTTGTTAGAACTCCTTTCTGAAAAAAGTCAAGGGGGTATAGATTTTTACTTTTCCACAACCTCTTTCTAGCTGTCTCAGCTTTGTCCTCATAGTTTTCCACATTCTCCACTAAGAAAGCACCCTTTATTTTTCTTTTTTTGATTTCTGCTTAAAAGCCTTTCTAGAAGAGTTAAGCACGGACTACCCTTTAGCAGAAAGAGATACACTTCTTCAAAAAAATATTTTTATCACAGATTATCTATCACTTAATTGATAGATATAAAAAAAATTGAGAGTTTTAGTTTTTATTGCTCAAAAAATAGGAAAACAACTTCCAAAAAAACTATGTACATAAAAATAAATAGGTACAGTTTTTATTCTATCTTTTTAATTTTGCCGCCAAAAACATCAAGCGCATCTGCAATATAAGGTTCATTTAAAAGCTGTTTCTTTATTTCTTCATCTATTTTTTCTATAGCTTTATCTGATCTTTTTTTTTGTTCTTGCAGATCCGGCAATGGAGAAGCAGCTTCATTTATTGTGCCTGAAACTCTGACTGAAGATATATTCTTATCTTTAAAAGCAATCTTTGCCGCTGTTAAAAGTTTATCCAAATTTTCCGGCTCAGAGAGCTTTTTCCTGCTGAAATCTTGAGGAATAATCAGAACCAGAGTATTTTTTTCAAAACTAAGAGAAGCGTTTTGCAAAAGAGCCGCACAAACAGCAGAAACACCTTTTAAAGCAACTTCCAGCTTAGAAACAGGACTCTCTGTTTTGACTGTAGCTTGAGGCTCTTTGTTTACAAGATATGAGGGGGCACGTTCAATAGGTTTAACTTCCGGACGCGGTGTAGAGACAGCTGTTGCTCTTGGCGGAAAATCGCCTCGGGCAGACATATTTGCGCCTCTTGTCGCCAAGATAGCTGAATTAGCATATCTTTTATAGTTCTCAAACTTTTTCTCCAAATCAGACAGACGTTGTTCAAGTTGTTCTACTGTGGAATAGTCTTTTTTCAAAGAGGCTTTGATAAGCTGAGTTTCAAGCAATATTCTCGGCGAAAAAGAGCTTTTAAGATCTGAAAGCAGATTCTCAAAAGCAGTTAAAAGAGTTATCAGATCACCTATATTAAATTCTCTAACCAATGAAGTCATTTCTGCGGCTTGATCTTCCGGTAAATCAAGCAAAGCGTTTATTCGAGGATCGGCCTTGAAAAGCATCAATTTATGCAAAAATGCTGTAAAGTCCCTGGCAATACTGACAGGACTAAAACCTGAAGCATACAGCTCATTTAAACCTGATACCAAACCTGATAAATTTTGTTTGACTATGTTTGTAAATATACTTTTAAGTGTATTGTGTCCCAGCTTTTTTACAAGCATCAAGACATCTTCAAGAGAAACTTCTCCTTCACAGAAAGAGGAAGTTATTTGGTCCATTAAGCCTATAGCGTCTCTAAATCCGCCCTCAGCAGACTCCGCAATCGCAGAAAGAGCTTCTTTGGAAAATATAGGAAAATTGGGATTTTCAAGCCTCTCTGCTTCAGCAATTTCTCCTAGACGCTTAACAATAGCACTTCTAGTGACAGAGTGGAAATCAAAAGACTGGCACCTTGAAAGTATAGTAGGGGGAATTTTATCCAACTCTGTAGTGGCAAGTATAAAGACCACGTTTTCAGGCGGTTCTTCCAAAGTTTTTAAAAAAGCGTTAAAAGCCGACTTGCTCAACATGTGAACTTCGTCAATTATATATATCTTATACAAGCCCTCGGCTGCTTTATATTTAACACTCTCATTCAGGTCGCGTATAAAATCTACGCCTGTATTGCTTGCTGCGTCAACTTCTGTGATATCAAGAAAAGATTGCTCCTCAATAGCTTTGCAATTGCGACAAACTTTACAGCAATCAAGTAAACCCTCAGAATTTTTAACAGGCGAAAGACAATTTAAAAGTTTTGCCAATAATCTTGCTGAAGAGGTTTTGCCTGTGCCGCGCGGCCCTGAAAAAACATAAGCGTGAGCAGTTCTTTTGTTGGTAACAGCTGCTTGAAGCGTCTTAGTTACATGGTCTTGCCCGGCAACTTCGGAAAAAGTCCCGGGCCTGTATTTTCTATATAAATTGGCGCCGGACGACATTAAATAAAACTCCACAAAATCGGGATAAAGTAAACGCCGTGCACCTGAAATCGAATCGAAACGCCAACGCGCTTCCCGAACCGTAGGCTCAAGACAGGCACTGCCACATCACCCGAGAAGTGACGCTTACCGCTGCTATCTTCCGATCCTGGCGGGGTTCACGGCTTCCCGCCGTGTGGAACCCGTCTTTCAACGCGTCCGGAATGGGCCGCTTTTGTCGCTACGATCCTCAAACAGGATTTCGACCCGCCGTATGGGGATTTGCGGTTATAAAGGACCCCAAGCCCTCCGTCTAGCACGACAACGGAAAGTGTGGGATTCGAACCCACGGTGGGATTGCTCCCACTCACGCTCTCCAGGCGTGTGCCTTAGTCCAACTCAGCCAACTTTCCTATTGCACAGATAACAACAAAATGCTGTCTGTTGCATCGCACCAAAGAGGACTCGAACCTCTGACCGCCAGATCCGCAATCTGGTGCTCTATCCAAACTGAGCTACTGGTGCATTAAGCGGAGAGAGAGGGATTTGAACCCTCGGTACCGGAAATCGATACGGCAGTTTAGCAAACTGCTGGTTTAAGCCACTCACCCATCTCTCCAAGGTGATTAATACGGAGGAAGTAGGATTCGAACCCACGGAGCTTGCGCCCAACGGTTTTCAAGACCGCCGCCTTCGACCACTCGGCCATTCCTCCAGCATAAGAATTATGCCACATATGAAAGGTAAAATCAAGATAAAACTGCTTATTTTTTATCCACAGATAGACACAGATAGAAATTTTAAGCTAGCTTAAAAATCAGTATCGCGTGGAGAGTGACGAGTGATGCAGGATCAGAAACTACAACAACATATATTTATTAGCATCTCAAAGCAATTATCTGTTTCAGCGATTGAGTTCTAAACAATTATTTCTAATTTATGCTTTATAATTTCTAATTTAATTAAGCTCGCCACTCACCACCCGTCACTCGTTACTGTTTTTATTCTGCTTGGCAGGAAGGGTATATATAAGCAGCTCTTCCGGCTTTATTAAACCTAGACGCTCTCTGGCAACCCGTTCGATGCCTTCGTCTGTATTGAGGGAATGCAGATTTTGCGTCAGCTCCCTGTTTTCCCTTTCAAGCTGCTCAATACGTTCTTTTTGCTCTTGCTCTTTTTGCAAAAAGCCCCTTATGTCATTGTATTTGACTAAATAAGTCAGAGATAAAGCAATCGAAAAGACGACTGAAAGTATGAACATGATCTCGGTTGAGAATCGGACACGTTTCTTTTTTTCTTCAGACATCTTTTATTTTCCTTCCGATCTTTAAGCGATCTCTTCGTCGCAAGGGATTCTCACTGCGGAAATGAGGCGATCATCATCATCAAGAGTAATAAGCTTGACACCGGAAGTCGCTCTGCCAGTATTTCTGATCGAATCAGTTGTCATCCTGACGGCTTTTCCGTTCATTGTAACTATCATAAGCTCATCACCGGAGAAGATTCGTTTAATAGCCAAGACTTTGCCTGTCTTTTCGACTATCTTAAGGTTTATTACACCTTTTCCCCCTCTACGGGTAACTCTGTAGACGTTTATGTCAGTCTTCTTGCCATACCCCTTCTCTGAAACAGTCAAAAGCTTGCCTTTATAAAGCGCTTTATCTTCCGTTTCATCTTCCAGTCCTTCTTCTGATTCCTCATCAGCTTCGGAAACTTCGGGCTCTATTGAGACTTCATTTATAACAAGCGGTTCTACGCCTGATTCTGCAATTTCGGAGTCTGCTATTTCTTTTTGAAGAAGAGTTTCTTCGCCTTCCACAACCTCTGCCGTTTCCGGAGAAATTACTTCCGTGCTGAAAACTTCCATGCCTATGACTTCGTCTTCAGGATCTCGCAAGGTTATTCCCTTAACGCCTCTTGCTGCTCTGCCCATAACGCGGACTTCGCTTTCCTGGAATCTGATCGCATATCCGTGTTTTGTAGCTATAACAACCTGTTCCCCGCCATAAATGGTTTTAACGCCAATAAGCTCATCGCCTTCATCCAATTTGATAGCAATAATGCCGCGTTTATTGGGTCTGGAAAAGTCTGAAAGCATAACCATCTTGCAGATGCCTTTTTTTGTCACCATAAAGACGCGTCTTTCTTCGTCAAACTTCTTCACAGCCATAACAGCAGTCATATATTCGTTTTCATCGAAAGTGATCAGGTTGACTATAGCTCTGCCGACAGCCTGCCTGCCGCCTTCAGGTATCTCATGGCCTTTTATCCAGTGAACTTTGCCCTTGCTGGTGAATACCATTAGATAAGAGTGGGTAGTAGCAAGGAACATATGCTCTATCACGTCTTCGTCTTTAACACCCATTACAGAACTGCCTTTGCTGCCTCTGCCGATTTGCCTGAAAACATTGGGCGACATGCGTTTAATATAACCGTTTTTGGTGAGGGTTATAATTATATCTTCTTCCTGCATAATGTCTTCAAGATTAAGCTTTTCCGCAGCATCTTCGGAAAGTTCGGTGCGTCTTGCATCGCCGTATCTTTCCTTGATTTCGATGAGTTCTCTTTCAATTATTTCAAAAACCTTGCGCTCATTGGCCAAAATTTCTTTGTATTGCTGAATCAGCGCCAAGGTTTCATGATATTCCTGCATAATCTTGTCGCGTTCAAGACCTGTCAAACGCTGCAATCTCATATCAAGAATTGCTTGAGCCTGTCTTTCCGATAGGAAGAAGGTAGTCATTAAACCTTCCTTGGCTTCCTGAGGCTCTTTTGATGATTTAATAAGCTCAATAACCGCATCTATGCTTTCAAGAGCTATGGTCAAACCTTCAAGAATATGGGCTTTGTCTTCCGCTTTGCCCAGCTGATAGGCTGTTCTTCGGCGAATAACGGTCTCGCAGTGTCCAAGATAATGGGACATGAGATCTTTCAAAGGCAATGTTACAGGTCTGTTGTCTACCAGAACCAAGTTAATAATGCCAAAGGAAGATTGCATTTGCGTTCGCTTGTAAAGCTGATTCAAGACTACATCTGTACTGATGCCTTTTTTCAGCTCAATACAAACTCGCATGCCTTCGCGGCTGGATTCGTCTCTCAGATCTGAGATTCCATCAATAGTCTTGTCTTTTATCAAATCTGCAATAGCTGTCACCAGTCTTGCCTTGTTGACCTGATATGGCAATTCTGTTACAACAATTCTTTCACGGCCTTTGCCATAGTCTTCTATTTCAACTCTGGCTCTGACAACTACTGTGCCCCTGCCTGTCGAGTAGGCCTCTTTGATGCCATTAGCTCCCATTATAATGCCGCCCGTGGGGAAATCCGGACCTGGAACATACTCCATCAATTCTTCCCAAGTTATCTCAGGATTCTTTATCAGAGCAAGTATACCGTCAACAACCTCATTGAGATTATGAGAAGGCATGTTAGTGGCCATGCCGACTGCAATGCCTGACGAACCGTTGACAAGGAGATTAGGGAACTTGGAAGGCAAAACTTCGGGCTCATTAAGCGAAGTATCGAAGTTCGGAGTCCAATCCACGGTATCCATATCTATGTCACGCAAAAGCTCTTCCGACAACGAAGCTAGACGGGCTTCCGTATAACGCATCGCCGCTGCCGCGTCGCCGTCTACCGAGCCGAAGTTGCCGTGACCGTCAATAAGAGGATACCTGAGACTGAAATCCTGAGCCATTCTGACAAGAGTGTCATAAACAGCCGCATCGCCGTGGGGGTGATATTTACCGAGAACTTCCCCGACAGTTCTTGCTGACTTGACGTAGGGTTTTCTGCTGGTTATTCCCTGGTCGTACATGGCATAAAGAATACGCCTGTGAACAGGTTTAAGCCCGTCTCTGACATCAGGAAGAGCTCTTCCTACTATTACGCTCATGGCGTAATCCAAATAGGAAGTTTTCATATCGTCTTCGATATTTATATACTTGGATCCGCCAGGAGGCAGACCTCCGCCGCCGGAGCCTCCGTCAAAATTTTCAGGTTCTGTTTGGTAAACGTCCTGTTCCATATCTTGGTTCAGATCTTGATTTACCATGTTTTCGTTATCTATATCCATTGTGGCTCCTGTTATTAAATATCAAGATTTCTGACTTGTTTGGCATAAGTGGTAATAAAGTTTCTTCTAGGTTCCACTTTTTCGCCCATAAGTATCGAGAAAATTCTGTCCGCTTCAGTTTCATCATCCGCACGGATTTTTTTCAAAGTTCTGGTTTCCGGATTCATGGTTGTTTCCCAAAGCTGTTCCGGATTCATTTCACCAAGACCTTTATAGCGCTGCAAGACAACTTTGTCTGAATTTTCAAAGACTTCCGCAAGCAGCTTATCTTTTTCTTCATCACTGTAAGCGTATCTTTCCACCTTGCCTCTTTTTAGCTTATAAAGTGGAGGCTGAGCCGCATACAGATAGCCTTTTTCTATAATTTGCGGCATATATCTGAAGAAGAAGGTCAAAAGCAAAGTGCGTATATGAGCTCCGTCAACGTCGGCGTCAGTCATGATTATGATTTTGTGATATCTTGCCTTTTCAATATCAAAATCATCTTTTCCGATATTAGTGCCTATAGCGTTGATTAAGTCTCTGATTGTATCGCTGTTCAGAACTCTTTCAAGTCTTGTTTTTTCAACATTCAAAATCTTGCCTCTGAGGGGCAAAATAGCCTGAGTTCTTCTGTCTCTGCCTTGCTTTGCGGAACCTCCGGCCGAGTTACCTTCCACTATGAAAAGTTCGCTTTTCGCAGGATCCTTTTCGGAACAGTCAGCCAACTTGCCAGGCAAGCCGCCGCCTTCAAGAGCGGTTTTCCTGCGTGTAATTTCACGGGCTTTTTGAGCCGCTTCTCTGGCTTGCATTGAAAGCAAAACTTTTTCCATAACAGGTCTGGCTATAGAAGGATTCTGCTCGAAATAGTCATAAAGTTCTTCATTCACAATCTGATCGACTATGCCTCGAACTTCAGGGTTGCCAAGCTTACCCTTTGTTTGGCCTTCAAACTGAGGCTCGGGAACTCTTATGGAAAGCACAGCTATTATGCCTTCCCTGGTGTCGTCAGTTATAAACTTGATATCATCGACTTTGCCTTTGTTTTTACCTAAAATGTCAGGATTTTCTTTTAAATATTTGTTGAAAACCTTAGTCAAAGCGCTTCTGAAACCCACGACGTGAGTTCCGCCGTCAATGGTATTTACGTTGTTTACAAAGGCAAAAAACTGTTCAGCATAAGAGTCATTGTAAGAAATGGCTACGTCCACTTCTATGCCGTCTTTTTCTTTGGTAAAAGTAATAACATCTTTGAAAATCGGATTTTTGCTTTCATTCAGAAATTCTACGAAACTGCTTATACCGCCCGCATATTCAAAAGAGTAGCATTTGCGCAATGCTTTGTTTCTGAGAATAATTTTAATGCCTTTATTCAAGAAGGCTAATTCTCTAAGACGTTTAGCCAAAATTTCATAACTGAATTCTGTTTCCGGGAATATTTCAGCGTCAGGTTTAAATCTGATGTATGTTCCTGTGCGATCATCGCCTTCTGTCACGGTCATTTCGCTGTATTTTTCGCCTCTGCGGAAAGACTGCTCAAAAATGCTTCCGTCACGCCAAACCTTAACTTCTGTCCATTCTGAGAGAGCGTTCACAACAGAAATACCTACACCGTGCAAGCCGCCTGAATATTTATAGCTCTTTTTATCAAACTTGCCGCCGGAGTGAAGAACAGTAAAAATGACTTCCATCGCGGACTTGCCTGTTTGCTCCTGAATGTCAGTAGGTATACCTCTGCCATCGTCAAAAACAGAAATAGAGCCGTCTTCATACATATTAAGAACTATAACGGAAGCATGGCCGGCCAAGGCTTCGTCGATACTGTTGTCAACTACTTCCCAAACAAGGTGGTGCAATCCGGCTTGTCCTGTTCCGCCTATATACATGCCAGGGCGCTTTCTGACAGCTTCCATGCCTTCAAGAACACGGATATTGCCGGCCGAATAATCAGGATCTGTATGGTGGCGGTGAATTTCTGTTATTTCAGAGTTTTCCAAGATATCAGAAGCTTCCGGCAGAAATGCGTCTTTTACAGGCGCTTCCTGCTTTGTTGTCTGAGTTAGGGTTGTGTTTTCTTCTGTCATTTAAAGCTCCTTCATATAAGCGGCAATTTCCGCAAAGAGGTTCAATCCAAGTCTTGAGTGATTCCAAGCCATTCAGACCAATTGCTGTCAGGATAATTGGCAGGATCTCTCATAGCGGCATCAGCTTCGTCAGGCATCATGTTTTTATATAAAATCAGAGCCCTAGCCATTTCTGCTTTCATAGCTTCAAAAGCGGCAGGTTCATAGCCTTCCGCAAGATCTTCCGCAAGTTCCCTGACATAAGATAGAGAATTCGTCAGAAGAGAACTTTTGAGTGTTTCATATTCGGTATCAGTAAGTTCAGGATCTATGCTTAAAAGTTCTTGTTTGCTAATCCAAGGAACTTCTGCTATTTCTGATTTAATTCTGAGCAAGGTCTGCTCTCTTCTGTCTTGAGAGGCAGTGAACAAGCATATGGCACAGACTCTGTCAGCAGAACGTGTTACAGAACCTCTGCATATCTTGCAAAGTCTATAACCTGAGGTTTCCAAGCCCTTTACTCTGGCATTCATTTTCTGTCTGCATCTTTCAAGGGTTTGATTCAATTCTTCGACACCGGTATCGCGCAGATCTATTTTTTCTTCTTTTCTCCAGTCAGGCCAACTTTCTTTCTTCTTGATCATAGAAGAATATTCTTCCGGAATAGGACCTATTTTGGCGCTTATTCTAGAAATCTTAAAGTCTGAAAAAAAAGCTGATGTCTTTTTTATTATTTCTTCTCGATAAAAAAGAAGGGTTTGCATCCATTGGCTATCTGAAACAGTTATATAGAGAGTGTTTCTGAACAACCTGTAAGGGCAAGTGTTTTTGCCCAAAGCGCCGCCCACTATTGAAGGCCAAGTGTTAATGAGCCTTCCTAAGGATATAATCTCGCTTGGTGTCAGATTAAATGATTTGGATCCGCCTGAATTCTTAGATTCGTCTTCCCTGATTTTTTTCAGGGAGCTCATAAGAGAAAAATTCACGGAAACCGTTTTTTTAATTCTGCCATCATCCATCTTCTAATAACCGTTTAACGAATATTACCCCCCGAAAAGCTGGAGGCAATATATGATACACCTTTTCAGGTTATTTTTCAAATCAGGAACAAATCTGTCCGATAATAAATATTTATATGTTATAAAGCACTAGCCGCTATTGCTGATAGCGATTTGATTCAGCAAAGCGGCAAGTTTAGAAGCAGACTCTTTGGTTACTGCGAAAGACAGACGCTTTCCTGCATGCTCAAAAGCCTTAGGTTCTATTCCTGAGGATAAAACCTGTTGCAGACATTTATCCGCCAAATATGGAAAACTTTCCAAGCCATTGCCTGAAAGAGTGAGAGTTGTTAGATTAGTGGTGTTATCTACAGAAAGGGCTTTGCTTTCTTCAGCCAACTCTAAAACACTTAATACTGCTTCAAAAGAATCTTTGCTCGAATAGCCTATAGCCAAACCTTCTTCTAACTTGCCTAAAAAAAGCGGTTTGAAAGGGAGTTTTTCTGTTTGAAAGCTCCTTTTAACTTCTTTCCCTTTTACAAAAGCGTAAAAAATTTGCTCTGTTACAGCAAGACTTTTAATTTTTATTTCAGGATCCCCTTCCGGACCAATTACACTGCCTTCCAAGTCAGAAAAAGAAGATCTAACATGAATTCTTATTGAGTTTTGCTTAGCCATTTCTATTGAACGCGGATGAAGAATCTTATTTCCGTAATCAGCCAAAACAGCCATTTCTTCATAATCCAAATGCCAGCGTTTTTCAGCTTCTGCGATCATGGAAGGATCTGCCGTATAAATACCATCTTCGTCAGTATATTTTTCGCAAAGCTTCTGTCCCAGCTCCTTTGCCATAAAAACAGCTGTCAAATCTGAACCGCCGCGGCCTAAAGTTACCAAGTCATTGTCTTCATTTAAAGCTTGAAAACCAGCTACAACAGCTATGTCGCTTTTTTTAAAAAAATCATTGAGTCTATTTTTGGAAGTCATCCCGCAAATACTGTATTCGCCTTCCAGAAAATCGCCTCTCAAGCCTAAGTTAAAAGCATTAAAAGAAGAAGCCTTCAATCCAGCTTCCCGCAATGACATAGCCATTAAAGAAGCGCTTATCATTTCACCCGTTGCCAAAGCCTGATCAGTCTCTCTTCTTTCCGGATCACAGCTGACAGAAGCAATAAGTTTCAACAGCTCATCGGTGGTTTTGCCCATGGCGGACACGACCAAAAGCATTTTGTCACCCTGCCTGACCTGGGAAGCTAACTTTTTTGCGACCTGTTTTATGCGCTCTGCGGAATACATCGAAGAGCCGCCATACTTTCTTACAGATATTTCGCCAGGTAAAAACATTGTTACAAATTCAAAAGCGGGAAAACAGAGACCGTTTCCGCCAAAGGAACTTTCTTCTTAAGAGATTTTAAAGCTTTTTCAAGCTTTTTTCGCTCAGTCTTTTCTGTTATCAAAAAGGTTCTTTTTTCACAAGAAATCTCACTTTCACCGAAAGCAGCCTCTGAAGAAAAAGCTAAAATGCCTATATCGTGTTCTTTGAAAAGGTTAGCTGCTTCTGCAAAAGTATCTCTCTGATTTATCATTTTGAAACTTACGTAAAAAGGATCTTGAAATTCTTTTAGCTCCTTCATAAATTTCAGCTCTCCGACATACCTTTCGCTTTCTTCCAAATCTGCGATTATTCCAGAAATTTTGTGACGATTCAGATTCCCGGGACAACAGAAAAAACTTTCTTTTCCGCAGTCTGATTTTACAAGCAATGTCTCATTTCCTGGCTTGCCTTTCGAAAAAATCGAGCCTCCTGATAAAACACATGGTTCTACAGAAGCTTTCGGCAAAGATTCAGAACAATCAGCCCTAGCTACCATCCTTACAGAGTAACCTCGTTCTTTTAAAATTCGCAAATCTGTCAAGTCTAGGTCCGCAATGCCTTTTACATATATCTGTTCCTGCGGAATTAAAATTCCAAAAAGTTTGGCTGCCTGTAAAATCAAACGCTTCACAGACAAAAAACCGTGAATATGAAGAGTAGGCTTAGCTTCAGCCAATTTATTCCATTGAGCTTCATGTAAAGCTTCTTGAAGGGTCTTATCTTCTGTTTCGGCCAATGAAAGAGCGAAGCTTAAAGCCGGATCGTTTTGAGCCCAAAGAAAAGCAGGTTTTTCCAGTTCCGCTTCAGATGAGAAAATTCTAAAAAAGTTAAAGGAACTGCCCATAGCGCCATAAAAACCTGTTTTGACAACTTTATTATCCTTTAAGCGCCTAATAGCCAAATCCGGGTCACAAGTAATGATACTTTCTGTTTGGCAATTTTCCGGCAAAGAACCTCCATCAAAGACTATGCCTGTCTTGACAGAAGCAGAAAAGTTTTCGAAATCCAAAGTGAAAAAGCCGGGTTCCCAGTTTTCTTTGCCTAAAATAGGAAAACTCCTCAGCAAAGATTTGCTAAAGAGTTCTATTTCAGATTTGAATTCTTCTTTCCACTCGGGAAAATTCAAATAACCTGCTGCAACCTTCATCTCAAGGCGTTTTCAAAAGCTTCGGAAAGTATTTCTGAAAGAGTAGGGTGGGCAACAATAAGATTAAGAATATCTTCCGCTTTCAAAGCAAATTTGCCTGCCATGTTAAGCGACTGAATCAACAAAGAAGCTGAGTCGCCCCAAATAGATGCTCCCAAAAGCTCATTGTTTTCGCTTAAGAGAACTTTGGCTTGTCCGGAAGAAGCGCCTGCAGACAAAGCTTTTCCGTTTGCAGAATATAAACTTTTGCCTGTTTTATAAGTTATTCCTTCCGCTTTCAAAGCATCTTCGCTTTTGCCTACCCATGCTATTTCGGGGAGAGTATAAACGCAACCTGGACACCAAGCATAATCAGGTTTAATTTCTTGTCCTTTTTGCTGCAAATAGAAAATTCTGGCATCATAAGAAGCCTTGTGAGCCAGCATTGGGCCTTTAATCAAATCTCCTAACGCGTAAACGCCAGGAACAGAAGTCTCAAACTTGTCGTTTGTTTTAATAAAGGCTCCGTCAAGTTCCACTTGAGCTGATTCATCAAAACAAGAAAGAGCCGGTTTGCGGCCTATAGCGACAAGAGCTTTGTCAAAGAGTCTTTCTTCTCCCTTTATCTTGGCTGAAACCTTGCCGTCAGCTGTTTTTTGCAGGTTCTCTGCCGGTGAAGAAACATTTATCTCAATTCCGTTCTTTTTGAACTCTGCCAGCAAACGTTTTGCTACAGCTTTATCAAGTCCTGGCAGTATCTGATCTGCCATTTCAGCTATAACAACTTTTGAGCCTAAAAAGGAATAAACCTGAGCCAACTCAATACCTATAACTCCGCCGCCTATCACAAGAAGATTTTCAGGCACATCTTTCAAAAGCAAAGCTTCATCGCTGCTCATAAATAGATTTCTGTCTTGCGGCACAAAAGAAGGCACAACTGCTTTAGAGCCTGTAGCCAGCACTATTTTGTCTGCTTCTATAGTTTCGCCTGTTTTTTCCAAAAGAACTTTTTTGCCTGGCATAAGTTTGCCTCTGGAATCAAAAAGCTCAACACCTGATTTTTTCAGACCGCCCAAAACGCCCTTCTTCAAGTTCTCCACTATGGCAGTTTTACGCTCTGAAATTTTTGAAAGGTCGTAAGAAACATTGCCGCATGAAAGACCCAATTCTTCTATGTTCTGAAGTTTTGCGTAACCGACAGCGGAAGCCAGTAAAGCTTTGGTGGGGATACATCCGCAATTCAGGCATGTTCCGCCTACTTCATGGGTTTCAGAAACCAAAGCTGTTTTGTTTCCGTCAGAAGCCAAAGTCATGGCAAGAGTGTACCCCGCAGGACCGCCGCCTATAATTATATAATCGTATTTTTTCATTTCCTCTCCCTTATGTAAAAGCACCGTATTTTAAATATTATCTCTGCTCAGAAAATTAAAACTGCTGTTAATTTTGTTAATAACACAGTAGCAAGCAGGAAAGAGAGTTAGGATTTTTCCAGGTTCCCAAACTCTGCTCCCAGAATATAAGCTATCTGTATCAGCCTTCCAATATGAGTATCACATCGCCTTTACCGACAGGCATTCCGTTTTTAGGCAGAATTTTTAAAATCTTTCCGTCTTTGTCGGCTTTGATCTCATTCATCATTTTCATTGCTTCTACAATGCAAACTGTTTGTCCAGCATAGATTGTATCTCCGCATTTTACAAAGGGCTTGCCGCCAGGCAAAGCAGCTTCGTAAAAAGTGCCGCTGACAGGTGTTACTATTGTTTTGTGATTATCATAATTATCTTCAGACACAGCAGCTTTTTTTTTAGGAGTTGCTATGGGTGCTGGCTCTGAAAGAGTTATAGGAGCCAGCTCTGAAAGAGTTATAGGAGCCAGTTTTATATCTGAAATTACTTTTTGTTTAGGCTTCTTAACTTTGAAAGAAAATTCTTTTGTTTTAAGTGAAAGTTCAGCCAAATTGTTCTCGCCTGCAAAGTTTATAAGCTCTTCCAAGCGAGCTGTAAGAGCTTGTTGTTTGTTTGTGTCCAGCTGTTTCTTTTTTGCCATAAAAACCTCGTGAATCGGAGTATACCGGAATGTTTTTCATTTCGCAATCTTTTGCCCGGAAGCTAATTATTATGATTTTTTTATTTAAAAGAATTTTATACAATAGTATTACTCATAATAGGCTATGTGGAAACTGTGGAAAAGGATCTGTACAGCTTTCTATTAAAGACTTAAAGTTTGTGTAAAAGATTGTTGATAAACAGTTTTTTTTTACACTTTACCCACAATAGATTTTGGAAAAAAAGTTTTTAACTCTTTTTTTTGAGTTTTCAACATGTTATTAACAGGTTTTTCACAGTATAAGTGTGTACATTATCAAAACAAAAATACTTTAAAATCATTGCCTCTTGGGTTTTATTTTGCTATTATCCAACATCCTGATTTTATATAAAAGCCGTACAGACTGGCTTTCTTG
Organism: Candidatus Rifleibacteriota bacterium; assembly: GCA_012520995.1. GTDB lineage: Bacteria > Muiribacteriota > Ozemobacteria > Ozemobacterales > Ozemobacteraceae > JAAYNI01. Next base: position 2,729 of record JAAYNI010000011.1, on the reverse strand, counting down.
AAGCAACTTCGCTTTTTAAGTTGTGTACAATGTTTAAGGGGTTTTTAATGCAACAGTCTCTAGACACAATATGGAAAAAGATAAAAACAGCTATAGGAACAAGCGAAAATATCAGAGAAAATTCCAAACATCATCTTGAATGGCTTTCCCCATCTGAATTGTCTGATGGAACTCTCACTATTGAAGGGGCGAATGATTTTGTAGTCGCTATGGCTAGAGAACATTTTTCGCCGACACTCTCTGAAATTCTTTCGAATGAAACTCCTCCGCTGAAGTTCAAAATTGTTAAAGGGAATGTTTCGCCTAATAAACCGGTTCAACAAAATTTGCCGGCATTTCGCGAGGAAGAAAAAGAAGAACAGCCTAAATCTCAGATTCCTCCGCGCTATGCGGATATGTTCAATAGCAAGTATTCTTTTGAATCTTTCGTGGTAGGGAAAAGCAATCAGTTCGCTTATACTGTTTGTCGTTCTCTTACTGAAAAATTGGGCGAATTGCATAATCCGGTATTTATATATGGCGGAGTCGGTTTGGGTAAAACCCATCTGATTCAAGCTATAGGCAGAGAAGTTTTAAAGCAAAATCCAAAGGCAAAAGTTTCTTATCTTTCTTCAGAAGCTTTTACAAATGAGTTTATAGATTCCATAAAAGATAAAAAAAACGTTTCTTTTCGCACTAAATATAGAAAAACAGACCTTTTGCTTATAGATGACGTTCAGTTTTTCGCAGGCAAAGAACAAACTCAAGAAGAGTTTTTCCATACATTCAACGAACTTTTTCAACAAAAAAAGCAAATAGTTCTTACTTCAGATACTTTGCCGGAATTGATACCAGATATTGAAGAGCGTTTGGCTTCAAGATTCGGTATGGGCGTAACAGTTGATATTCAGCCGCCCGATTTGGAAACAAGAGCGGCTATTTTGAAAAACTGCGCCAAAAAATCTATGGTAGAAGTCAACGATGATGTGATTCTCTATTTGGCGGAAGGCGTAACTTCTAACATTAGAGCTTTGGAGGGAGCTTTCAGCAGCGTGCTGGCTTTCTCAGGAATCATGGGCAGACCTATCAGCAAAGATCTGGTTGATCAGGTGCTTAAAGACATAATTAGAGAAAATGCGGCTGGCAAAATAACTGTAAACGCTATTCAAGACAGAGTTTCCAAGTTTTATGATATTTCCAAAGCCGAAATGACTGGCAAAAGAAGGCAAAAAAATCTGGTTCTTCCCAGACAAATAGCCATGAAGCTTTGTCAATTGTACACAGATTATTCTTTGGCTCAAATCGGCTCAAAATTCGGCGGCCGGGATCATACGACTGTGATGCACTCTTGCTCTAAAATAGAAAAGATGCTGAAAAAAGACCCTGATTTCCAGGATGAGTTTAATAGGGTAAAACGCTTCGTCGAACAGCAATAAGAATTTTGCGACCACGAAATATACGAAAATCACGAAGAAAATTTAAACCCTCTTTAAACCACAGAACACACAGAATACACGGAAAAAAGAATTGATATTTTGATAATTTTCTAGATTTTCTTCAACTTTTTACATTTTTTGGTTCTTATCTGTGTCATCTGTGGATAAAATTTTCCGTGGTTTTTAGCAGTATTTTTCCTTCAGTATTCTCATAACAGCTTTGATGCGGTCGTCTGCGAGCGAATAGGTAACAGTTTGGCCTTCTTTTTCAGAGTCCAGAATGCCATGAGCTTTCAAAATAGCTAGATGCTGAGATAATGCAGATTGAGTTATACGGGGCAGTTTTTTTCCCAAATCGCTAACTGTGTGATCTTTTTCAATCAAATTGCATAAAATAAGAAGACGATACTGGTTTGAAAGAACCTTGAGAAGTTCAGAGAGTTTTTTTGCATTTTCTTCTATTTTATTCATCTTGTTTTTTTTCCGTGCCGGCTTTTATTTTGCAGATTGCTTGTGTCATACTTCCCATAGGGCAAAAAGAACACCAGGTTCTTGGTTTGTAAAGAGCCATAGCTGCAAGGCCTATAATAGTTGAAGTGGCCATTACGCTGAAGAATCCGAAGGAAAATTGTGCAACCCAGGGAGTCACTCCCGAGAGATCCGCCCAATTCCAAGGCAGTTTAAAGGTCCAAAGCAAAGTGACAACTTCTTGCAAGGGTTTTCCTTTAAATACTTGGTAAGTGTTGAAAAGCATCAACATGAACATTGTCATAAAGAATATCAAAAATCCGTAGCGAAACCATTTTGAATATAAAAACTTCGGAGTAGGTTTATTTCTGGATAGCTTGAACTTTGTTCCAAGCAGAGTCAAAAGCTGGCTTCTTCCGCAATAGTTGTTGCAATAGCCTTTATTTCCTGGAATAAGAGCAAATAAAAGCGGTGTTATGAAGCATATCATGCCTAGCCAAGCAAATAAGATATTAAATATGCTTAAAGAGAAATAAATTATAGTGAAAATCCAGAGGTAATCGTTCCACTTTTTCTTACGCATTGCTTGCCTCCCTCTCTGCTATTTCTATTGCATTGGCAGGGCAAACTTTGGCGCATTTTCCGCAACCGACGCATTTGTTCAAATCTACAATTGCTATTATGCCTTGCGGAATAGACAAAGCTCCCATAGGGCATTCTTTTACACATGTCCCGCAGGATACGCAATGGTCTGCTACTACAGCTTTCTTCTTGGCTTTTGACATATTTGACGCTCCGTAATTTTAAGTTTGAAAAGATTTATGTCTATAGAACTCTTTTATAGTT
>JAAYNI010000095.1 GCA_012520995.1 Candidatus Rifleibacteriota bacterium | reverse complement strand
TAGTCCTCATCTCTTTTCAAAAAGACCTGTTTGTTTTTGTTGGATGTGTTTTCATCGGATGTCGTTTTCAATGAGCTCGCGGCGCTTTTCTGCCGCCCTGCCGAGGCAGGACTTTTACTATAACACCACACTGAGAAAAATGCAAGCATTTTTCTCAAAATATTTAAAAATTATTTTGTCTTTTCTACCCACCAACCACTACCCGCTGTTTTTTTATTCTCTGCTCTGATTTTGCATGAATACTTTGACTACCTGGCCCATTTTCATTATTTCTTTACGTTCCCGCATAACCATTGTCGCTACTGATTCCTCAGAAAATCTCATTAGTCTTCCCATTCTTTTCAGTATGTCCATTTCACTGTCTTCTAATACGCCATTTACAAGAGCGATACGTATTAAAAGCAGGAAATCATTAGGTCTTTTTGGCATATTCAATTCTTCAATAATATATTGTTCATAGCTTTGAACATTCCGCATTGAACGTATCATGCTGGACAAATTATCTTGGGAAATTTCCCAAGATGCAGCCAACCTTTTCAAAGTTTCCATCTCGGCAGTATCTATCTCTCCGATGTTAGCATTTTAATAGTACAAGTTAAACACACTGATTTCTCTAAAAATATTCAAGTTATAATAGAATTGAATAAAGGAGAAATTCAATGTCAAAACGTTACTCAAAACAGTTTAAGGAGGACGCCCTTCTCTATGTCCAGGAGCACCCTGATCTAAGCATCTCTCAATGCGCCAGGAACTTAGGAATAAATGAAAACACGTTTCGCACATGGCTCCGTCTTGAGCGAGAGAGAGGAGAGGTTCACCGAGGAAGCGGCAACTTTTCATCAGACGAGGCGAAAGAGAATGCCCGTTTGAAACGGGAAGTTCAAGACTTGCAGGATGCTCTTAGAATATTAAAAAAAGCCATCGGCATTCTGAACAACTGACTGAGAAGCTTTTCCAAGAGACTCGGAAGGAAGAAAACCTCAGAGCGAAAAGCGGACGCCGGCTTAATGTTAGCAGAGTGCTTCGATTCCTAGGCGTTTCAAGGAGCGGTTACTGCAGCTTCAAAAAACGGGAATCTAAATCAAAGTCTTCAGTTAATCGCAAAGTGATGCTTAAGCGTCTGGTTTATCGTATCTGGACGGAATCAAGGGAGATTTACGGCGCTCCGAAAATCAGAGAAGAACTTAAGAAAATGGGTATTTCAATAGCAGAGAGAACAGTGGGAGCATATATGCATGAAATGGGTATAAAAGCTTGCTACATAAAGAAGCCTTATCGCCAAAAGAAGTCCGATAAAGCCTTTAACACATCTCTTAAAAATCTTCTTAATGAAGAGTTTAATCAGAAAGCTCCGAATGCCGTGCGGTGCTCTGATATCACTTATATTTATACCGGAGAAGGATTCGTATACTTAACATCCATAATGGATCTGTTCTCGCGTAAAATCATTTCTTGGCGACTTTCCAGGACTATGAAAGCCGAATGGATCGCCGAGTGCGTAAAAGAAGCGAAACAACAAAGGAGGGTTACAAGACCATTGTTAATTCATACAGACAGAGGTTCGCAGTACACAAGCAAAAAATACATGGAGGCAATAGGAGAGGACTTGACGGCAAGCTATTCTGACAAGGCAAGTCCATGGCAAAATGCCTGCATAGAAGCTTTTCATGCTCTTATTAAGCGAGAGTGGCTATACCGTTTTAAAATTAAGGACTATGAACATGCTTATAGACTGGTTTTCAGTTATATAAACGCTTTTTATAATACTGTCCGAATCCATGGGAGCTGTGGTTACCTGTCACCTCAGCAATACGAACTTAAACATCAAAAAGTAAGAAAATTTCAGATTAAGGAGAATTTAGTGAATTTAACTTGTACTTTTTCTTGTTCTATAAGCCATCAGCATAATCTGCAATAAAAAAAGGCTGCTCCGTTAGGAGCAGCCCTAGTGTCATAACTAAGCCTAGAACTTAGAAATTACTTGCCAGCTTGAGCTTTGAACTTTTCGTACTCAGCTTTGGCTACGTTCATTTCCTGAGCAACCTTTATAGCATCAGCTTGTCTGCCCTGAGACAGCATCTGAGTATAGAGATTGTAGAGTTCTTTGTATTTGGCTTCAGCCATCTGGAGGTCTGAAGAATAGGTTCCAGACATTTCGACCTTAGCCGATACAGGGATTTCAGGTGAATAGACGCCTGCGGAGCCTACAGGAAGAGCTTCGGTTGAACCGACAGTGCCGATTTCAACAGCTTTGCCAGGTTTCGCAACAACACTGCCTACAGGCATACCAATGGTGACATTTGTAGGTTTCTTCTTGCCGAAGAGATCTTTGAGCTTATGAGCTGCCCAGTTACCCACATAACCACCAATCATACCGCCCAGGATGGTACCGACAGGACCCAAAGAGGAACCAAGCAGAGCACCTGCCGTAGAACCGATTGTCTGACCAATTACACCTGTCCAGTCGACGTTAGCAAAAGCCTGTTTGAAAGAGAATTTGCCGTTTTTGAGGTCGCCTGCAAGGTATGCGCCCACTGAGCTGCCCACAACTGAACCGAAGGTAGGAGCTAAAGCACCAAGAGCGCCGCCTACGACGGGAATAGCTGTGAGGAAGGGGGTGAAGAAAGAACCTGCTGCCGCACCTGTAACAGAACCAACAGTGCTGCCTACAAACTCAGCACAAAGTACGCTCTTGAGAGCTTTCTTGACGCTGGGTTTTTCGCCAGTGAAGATCTGTTTGCCAAGGTCAGTAGCAACAGTGATACCTGCTGTCACAAGAAGGTTTTGAGGACTAAAACCTGACTTGAGGCTGGTTTTGACGTTCTGAACGCCCTGCTGAGTCATTCCTTTTCCAGCTGCGAAACCGCTCTGGAATTTGCCAACAGTTTTGTCTTTTACTTTAGAGAAGAGACCCTGTTTTTTGCCAGTCTGTGCAGCTTGGTCAGCTTTGCCAGAAGACTTGTTTCCTTTTTTGAGGAATCCGAAGAGACCCTTCTTTTCAGCCTTAGGCTGCTGAGTTTCAGTTTTCTTGCCGAAGAGACCTTTCTTTTCGGTTTTAACTGTAGTAGAAGACTTCTTGGAGAAAAGACCTGTTACTTTGTTTTTAGCATTGCTGAGAGCATTGCCTATTTTGCCGAAAACTCCGCCAGTTGTCTGCTTGAAAGCAGCTCCGGATTCTTGTCCAGCTTTGTAACCGCTCTTAATCTGGCTGCCGAAATCTTTAACTTCGGTTTTAATGAAGCCGTCTTGTTTGACTTGAGCTTGCTGAGCTGTATCGGAGGATTTGCCTCCGAACAGTTTGCCGAAGAAACCAACCTTTTTGGCTGCGGGAGCCTGTGCTTGCTGAGCTTGCTGAGCAACAGGTGTACCGAAAACCAAACTCTGGTATTGTTTGATGTCCAAAGCAACTGCTTTGCCATTTACGTAGCGCACGTTGTAAGAGGATTTCACACCGCCGTTATCAACGGTAATCCACTGTCCAGGCGTTACATTGATGGTTTCTTTGCCAACAGTCACAGCGATCTTGTTGCTGCTCGATGCCATAAGAGGTGCTTCCAGTGTAACTGTAAGCAACATTACAACAGTCAACAGCGTACTGATGAACCTGATAGTGCTGTTCTTCATAACGTTCATACTCCTGTAATCTTTTAGATTTACCCGAGAACATCCCGTTAAACCCGTTTACTCGCACTATTCCCACCCGAATGTGCTTGTAACTTATATAATCAGAGTGTACCCGCACTCTAATTGTTTTAATTATACCCGATAGAAAAAAAACCGCAAGGGGCGAAGCAAAATATTTTGCACTTTAAGCAAGAAATGAACTTTTAAAAGAAAAATTGTTTCTCTCTTTGTTTTATACCATTCAAGTATGATTAGAATTTAATAGGCAACTCTTCGAGAAAAATCTAGCAGTCTGTTTTTCTAAATGTTTAGTATCGGACAGATTTTTTTCTATCCACAGATGGCACAGATAGGATTTTAAGCATAGCTTAAAATCAGGGAGCAGGGCGTAGGATGTAGGAAGGAGCAAGCCCCAAACAAAGACATATGACAGAAACTGCAGAAAAACTAAAACATTTATTTCTAATTTATACTTTTTAATTTCTAATTTAATTAAGCTCGCCACCCGCCACGAACCACTTATCACGGCACGATCTTATAAGCAGATATTGTCTTGTGAATTTTGAAAGGTTTACAGGAAAGTTTTAGACAAAACAAAGCACTAGATGCCGAAAAGAGACAAAATCCAGTTAAAAATCAAGCTTATACCAAAAAAGGCTGCTGAATAAGAAAGAAATTTCCTCACCCACAAAGTGTACCCCTCAGGTCCCTTTTGCAATAAATAAATCCGGAATGGGATTTGCATAGCTATAAGAATAAATAACGGAATCCCTAATCTGTGATATGCAATCGAGTCCTTAAAGCGGCCATGAGCAAGCGCAGTAAAACTTCTTGTGAGCCCGCAGCCAGGACAATCGCATCCGGAAATAAGTTTGCTTGTACAAGGAATATTGATGTTAACTCCGCCAAGCGATACGCAAGTGCTTCCCGCATTTGGCGGAGAAAGAATAAAAGAAAGCAATATTATTCCCAAAGCAAAAGCGAGCTGTAATAACTGCTCGCTTTTGAAGTTTTTAATTGCTTGCTCTTTTGTCATATGAAAATAATTCTGATGTAAACATTAAAGAGAAAAACAGAATTCAATCTCTTCTTTAGAGACTTACTATTAAAAAGAGATTAGAGAAAATTTCATTTCATTTCAATTTAGTTGTAGGCTTGAATTTCCATACATCCCCTGACTACACCCCATACAATAGACATTACCACAGACAAAAGAAGCATTTTCTTCCCCTTCGGATTATTTCTCCACAGATAGTATGCTCCTTGCAGTATGCCTATCCCAGAACAGCAGAAAACCCCTATCCAATCTGAAAAATCAAGAGAAACTCCCATCCAGTTTCCACTATTAACATCCACAAGTCTGTCTTCATCGCGTTGAAACTCATCACAATGCCTGCATTTAATAGCTCCTCTTTAACATATAAAAACTTTACCTTTAGAGAAGGATAAGTCAAGCACAACAATTATTACAGAGGTATTCTCCTGTTTCGCTTGATTTAGTCAAATGCTCAACGCACACATACTGACCGCATAAAGCACATTTAATAGAACAATTATCACAAGCCGCCTGTCCACAGATATAGCATTTTTTAATGTGTGAAGAACAGGTTTTCACAGCACAAAAATTGCATCTGTGATATGCACCCCTAGAGGGTGACACTTTTTCTCTGACCGAACTGAAAAGGTAACATAAAATTCCGACTGCCCCTTGTAGGGTAACACTTCGTTGTTACATGTTATATTTTAATCCTGCCAATCTG
>JAAYNI010000094.1 GCA_012520995.1 Candidatus Rifleibacteriota bacterium | reverse complement strand
TAGATATAAGGCGGGGCTATGGCATCTATGTATTCACTGATATCGCCGATTTTTGCTTGCCAAGTCATTTCGCCTTCTACATAATCAAGCATGCAATGGCTGTGTTCATATACTATGAAATTCTTGCCACTAAAAAAATTTCCGACAAATATTGATATTGGAGGCTCTAGATATCTCTCTTGAGGAAAAACATAAGGTAAGTTGCGTGGTGTTTCTTTGGTTTCATGCAGCAAAGTCCACTGGTTATTTTCTAAGCAGAGCCAAGCATAGCCGTGAGTATAAGAATAGAGCAGGTGTTCGGTCCAATTGTAACTGCTGTAGATGTTTTTGCAGCATTCTTTATATTCTGCTATCCCTATAACAACATAATCTACGCCGTTCAAAGTGCCTTCTGTTCCTATGGGAATGTTTCTTCTATTCTGAAGGCACATCTTGACAGGAGCAATAGGCTTGAAATTGTCTTTTGTATCTAAGAGCAAGGAACAATACCGACAAACAACAGTTTCTACTTTCTGACCGCCATATAAGGCAACTGAGCCGCCGCAGTTGGGGCATTGTATAGTTTTCAGCTTAAATTTACTGCTATATTGCAATTTGTCGTCAGTTATCATAAAAGTATTTCTGACTTTCTTGGTTTTTGTTCAATTTAGAAGTAGTTTTTTCAGAGACTAAACAAAACCAGTTATGCGTGGCTGTAAAAAAAAAAAGCCGCCACCGCCTCTCCAGCATTTTCTCTCTTTCGATAACTTGCATGGTTCCGCTAGGTGCACTAGTAGCGGAGTTATTTCTGGTCCAGATAGCTGTGCAATATAGGGGTGTGGTATATAATAATTTCTGGAATAACCTTTCCCTTGGTAATTCGATATTTTTAAGTAACACCTTTTGTCAGTAGTGTTGTTTAGGATCACCCCCGCGTGTGCGGGGAAAAGAAACAATCCGAGTTTAATGGGTGAAAATGTCAGTCCGTTATAGAGAGCACGAGACGTTTGCCGAGAGAATTGACGGCCTTTTCAAGCTGCCTGAGGCTGGGGTAATGTTTGGGATCTTCCAGCTTTTGAACGGCGGGCCAGCTTGTCCCCATAGCTCTTGCAAGTTCAGCTAGCGTTTTGTCTTCTCTGGCTTTTCTGACGAGAAGTGCGGACTGGACAGCGGCGGAAGGGGCAACCTTGTATTTCCAGTCTCCCTGCGATGGCTCGGGTATCGGCTTGCCGTCTTCCATTCGGCATTCGAGCATGGCAGTGAGAACCTCTTCGGCGTTAAAAATAGACTCTTCTATGGAATCGCCACAAGTGAAAGCTTCTTCGATATCGACAAACTGAACAAGAAAGCCGTCACCGTCAGGTGTTATCGTAAAAGGGTATTCGTAGTTCACAGTTTTACTCCCGTCTGTTTTTCGATGGCTTTGAGCAGACCTTTGCCTAACTCTTTGTTTCCGTGGAAAGGAACAGGAACCGAAACGCCATTCTTTGAATAAATATGATGGCTGCCCTTGATTCTTCTGAGGATCCAGCCGTTCTGTTCCAGTTTCTTTATAACTTCTCTGACCTTCATAATTTAATTATAATGATTTTCTGTGAATCATCAATATTTAAATATATTTAATTATATATATTATTATTTTAAATAAGAGAAGTTCCGGAAGATATCCGCACTTTGGTATATGCAAGAAGAGCTTTGGCGAAATTCAGGCTTCCAGGTTCCCCCCCGCGTTTGCGGGGAACATTGGTCAACTTTAGTCAAAATTATCAAGTTTAGCGCACGGTTTGTTCCAGTTCAAAATTTAAACCGCCTAAAAAGAATGTCTCCCCATGGGTCACTTCTGCGAAAGGCGCGGGGAGTTATGTTAACACGATTATAGCACAACAACGGAAGGCGAAAACGGGACTTACACCCTGACAAGGTTTACCGTTAAAACGACCTACGTTCTGGCCGATAAAGCCAAGGACAAGAAGGCCAGCTAAACAGCCTTCCGAAAAAGCCAGAGCAGATCTCTGCCCAGCTCCATAAAGCCATTATATCATTATGATAAAAATCATGTCAAACGAGGCGAAAATGACTATAAGCAAACCGAAGAGAAAAACTTACACTTCAACGGCGGTGAAAGCGAGATACAACGCCAAGACTTACACTCAGATAGGTGTAAGCGTCCGCAAAGACCTTGCAGCCAAGTTTAAAGAAAAATGCGAGAAGGAAGGCATATCACAGGCAAGCATACTGAAGAAAGCTATAGAAGATTATGTCGGCGAGACTGAATAGAAAGCAGCTGCGCAGCCGATACATATATCTTGCCGAAGCCGGGCAGACCTAGTCTCGGCGGCTCAATCTTTTCAATCTTGAGTTCAGGAAAGACCGCTTTCAGCCTGAAATACTCCATCGGAGACAAAGGTTTGAGAGCGGCTTTTTTGTAGTCGTAAGGGTATTTGAAAGATTCAGTTTTCGTCATCCGCTTTTTCGGTCACATCCTCTATCATCTTGGCGAAATCAATCGCATTTTTGGAAGTGATTACAGGTTTGCCCGTTTTCGATTCTATATCTTTTCTCGTATTTCCAGCAACGGTTCCGCCTTCTTTGGCTACAACTTTGTTTTCCTCCAAGCCTTGAGGATCGTTTGTGTTTGCAAGCTCGGCAGTTGTAGCTTCAGCGAGCATGTTCAAGACAAGTTCCAGAGTTGACATGTTGTCTCTGAGGTTTTCCTTTTTCAGGTTTTTAAAGTCTTTGTATTGGCGTGTTGTCATGCCCGACCATGCTTTATAAATTTCATTGGTCAAAATCGCGAATTCGCGTCCTTCTTTCACGCCGTGGTCTTGCCAGGTATCAGTGAGTTCTTTTCTCACTTGTATGGCTTGCAGCCTTTGATTAATCCATTCTCTGGTATAGCCTTTTTTAAGATACGTTTTCAGAGCTCTGTCGATTGCAATTTCTGGATCGGCGATTTCGTCAATCCTTTCTTTGCCCACTTCGGCCAGCCACATTTTGAAAGGCTCGGCTTTAGGAGAAGGAACAGACTGTATAATACGGAAAATGCCTCGCATGTCGGCAACATCGGTTTTATACATTTTCCCGTCTTTCGGAGACTTCATTTTCAGTTGGCTACACATTGTAGCCAACTCATTCCCTTCTTTCTTGAGTCGGGTTTTCAAGACACTCCAGTATTTTCTCGGATTATCGCTTTCTGTTAAAACGCCTACCACGTCGACAACGGAAAAATACCACTCTTCTTTTTCGTTGTCCCAAAAGGTTCTGACTTCTTTGTTTTCAAATTTTTTAATTTCGCTCATGCTTTTATTTTACTTCTTTTCGGCAAAGTTTCAAATATCCGATCCTGCCTAAATTAAACGTTCCCCCAGGGACACTTCTGCGAGAGGTGGAGGAACATATGCTGCCTGAGTCAGCTGTTGATTGAGCACTAGGATCACCCCCCGCGTGTGCGGGGAACATTCGACAAGATCATGGCGGAAAACGGCAAAGACAGGATCACCCCCGCGTGTGCGGGGAACATACACCCGAGCAACTGCGAGATTTTTTAGGCGAAGGATCACCCCCGCGAGTGCGGGAAACATAAAATGAGCCGTAAAAAGAATGTCTCCCCGTGGGTCACTTCTGCAATTGTTCTGACCAGTCTTCGGGAAAAGCCATGTGATACAGATTTATATAATCTTTGTATTCAGCAAAGAGGTTCTTCAGAGCGGGCAGAAATTCTCCGTTCCACTTGTCGCTGTCCGGATAAACCAGCTTGAGAATTGTCAGATAACTCCATAGTTTGCGTTTCTCATCTTCGGGCAGTTTGATATTCGCGGGGGATGCGGGAAAAGTATTGTTATGCAGTCTGCCGTAATGGGCACAGACATTTCTCAGATCGGTTAAGCATTTCAGCCAACTTCTAAAGACCTTGTAATTTACATCATACTCAGCGGCTATACGTTTTTGATCGCCTGTCTTCAGATCGCTGTACAAACGTGAGAGCATTCCGAAAGAGAACAATTCAACTATCACCCAAATCGGGAAATTGCCTCCATAATTATTCAGATGGTGTTTTACGAAGGGGTTTTCCTTATTTCTCTTTATTTCGGTGTAAATTTTACGTTTAAAGTCGGTTCCGTCATGGTCTGAATTGAAGTTTATGTCATTCAGATAGCCTAATGATCCATATTTGTGAGCATGAAAGTAAGATACTCTGGTGCGCAGGGATATTTCAATAACTTCCAGGGCTCCAAAAATAGTGTTTCGCAGTTTTCGGTCAAATTCATATATGCTGTAAATTTTATCAAAAGAAGCACCCTGAACATAATTGCCCGTCGCATCGTCTTTGAAAGGTATGAGATAGGCAGTAAGGCGATAATAATTTATCAGAGAAAGTTTTCTGAGGCACGCTTCTTCGTCAGTTATCCGCAAACCGCGGCTTTTAAGCAAAGCCATTTGTTCTTCGTAGGTTGTAGCTTTTTTGACTTCAGACATCAGATCTGCCCTAAATTAAACGTTCCCCCTGGGACACATTGTGAAGAGGTGCGGGGGATCCTGTCAATTTAAGTATATAGATTAATTTACAAAAACGCAAGTTTTTATTTTGCTTGCTTTTGAATAGCTATATTTTGAGCATCCGTCAGCAAGTCTTCAAGTTCAAGCTTCATGCCTTCGCACGGGTTGCCTTTCAGAGCTTCTTTTATCAGGTTTTCGGCTTCTTCCGGTTCTTGGGCTCTTATCGCCAGAGTCGCGGTACTTCTGAGCATAATTGACCTTAAAGGCTCAGGTTCGTCAAGCAAAGCCAAGGCTACCCGCTTTTCTTTTTTGAAGACTTCGCGCTTAAGTTTCAACGCTTCATCGCCTTCCATCCTTAAAGCCTTTTCGGCGAGATTCATAGCCTCATTGTGAAGATTCGTGAGTTCAGGCATATATAGTTTTCAGGTTGGCATAAAACAAGCAGCAAGCGAAAACAGTCAGAAAAAGCGTCTGCATTATATTCACCAGTGCCGAAGAGAGCGGGATCACCCCCGCGT
>JAAYNI010000093.1 GCA_012520995.1 Candidatus Rifleibacteriota bacterium | reverse complement strand
TGTGAGCTTGACTAAATAATACTTACAGAGGGCTAAAATGTCAACCTGTCTGTTTTTTCGAAAATTTTTCTGTGTAAAAATTACACAATCTTCTGTGATGCTTTCTCAGAAAGGATTACGGGCGATGCGAACCTAAACGGTAGAATGCGGGTTTGCGAGGGGTCGGGTAGGTTTGATTTTATTTATTCGCAGGTAACACAGATTGTAACAAACAGCACTTTGTGACTTATGGACACTGGACAGAAAAGGCAATTGTCCATTAACCGTTCTTTAGCTCAACCTCGCTAAAGGAAAGTTTAGTCGTTTAGGATATTTACAGGTACTGTCAGTTTGGTACCAGATTGCAGTGGATTCAAAAGTTTCAAAACCGATAATGCTGATTCATATTTTTCGTCTTTTATGCCGTATCTTGTGTAGAGGGTTTTGAGGACTTCGGGCAAAATGTCTGTTCCCCCTGAGATCACCAAAGGGTAGGGAAATAGATTCAGCTTGCTTGCAGTTTCCGGCTGGCTGATCATGCCGATCCAGTATATCAGCTGGTTGGCAGCAGGTTCCTGAGCACCTTCGCTTTTTTCTGGATTTACAGTGCCTTCAGCCTCAGATAAAAAAGCTTCATAAAAGCTGTTATTTAAGAAAGGAAGCCCACGCTGCTGTGTGTAGCCTTGGAGTCTGTCATCGTCAGATAGTTGGCTTGGTACATAAGGTACAGAGTTGTTTAAAACAGCTGTGAAACCTTCTTTTTCAACCAAAGTTTCAATTATTTCCAAGAGTTCTCTTTCGATCTCGGCAATAATTTTTCTTGTCTCGGAAGGAGGGGTATAGGCAGGGAAGTTTTGTCTGTAAGTCAGTTCGGCTATTTCACGAGAAATCTCCGCAGCTTTTTTCTCAAGCTCTTTGCGTTTGGCTGTTATGTTAATTCGTGTGGATGTAAAGTCATAGAGATAAGCGTCGAAGAGAGCCTGGGATTCTCGTATGACAGCTTCATAGTCTCTGTTTTTTTGAGCGATTTCTGAGGAAAGATCCGGAGCCTCCAACACAAGTTTTCTCATAGCCTTGTCTCTTTGCGTTTTATTTAATCCAACCGGAGTCTTGTAAAAGCCCAAAGTTTGAAAGTCAAAAAGAGCCATTTTAGGGTGCAGCATAGCCGCCAAAGCCATGTCTATTTTAGCGATCTTTTCATCAGCTGCATTCAGAGGCAGAGCTAGGGAGATACAGATTAATATTAGAGCGAGACCGCACAAACGGCTTTTCATTTCTTTCTCCATATCAAAGTTTTTGAAGCGGACGGGAAAATCGATTTTATCTCATAAGCCCGCTTGAGGTATTCTAAAAGTATTTGTTCGGACTCCGAACTTTCAGAGGTTTCTTTGAAAAAGTTTTCATAAAAATATTCTTTTGGCATAGAAGAGTATTTGTTTACAGGAAAGCAGGGGAGTTTGTTAAGTCTTATAGCATCTGACGATGATATTGGAAGGACAAGTTCATTTAAAATATCGGTAATCTGCTGTCTGAAAATAGATGAAGAAGGTTGTCCGTCTCTCTCTATAGCCATTTCTAAAAAACGAATTTCTCTTTCAGCTTGCAAAAGTTCGGCATCAAGATGCTTTACTCTCTCAAAGAAGATTTCATCTGAAAGGGTGCCTGAAAGCAGAGCTTCTGATAAAAGATTTTTTTTCTTTTCTTTGATTTGTTCTGATTTATCTGTTTCTTCTTTCAAGCATTTTTGCAGTTCATTTACTGAGATTTTTGCGCTCTTGGTTCCCAAAATTCCTCCAGCGAGAGGGTCGTAATTTTGCATGAGGGGATGACTCAAAAACAGATTCTCCAAATTCATTTCCACTATATCGCTAGCACACAGCAAGGAGGGAATAAAAAATAAAACGGCTATTAAAAAATGTTTGGCTTGGTTCATGGCAGCTCCGGGAACTTCGGCTCCAGTGGATTGAACTCCAATGCGCCTCTGCGCTTGATTTTTTGTTTATCAAGCAGCTGGTAGACGAGTGAGGTGTTTTCCAGTAAAGTCTTGTTATTGCCTTTAACAGGGTAGAGAGTTATGGACATGAAGTTAATAAAGGGGAATTGTAAATAAAATACGGCGGAAAACCATACTTGAGCTTGAACTTCATGTGCCTGAGGATTCGCAGGATTCGGAGAAACGGCTCTGATTCTTGAAGGTTGAAGTAAAACCAGCTGATAGCAGTTGCCGTCAGAGTTGGAGTCTCTTAAAAAGGCCAGTTTAAGTCCAATTTTATCGCTGCTGACAAGCAAAGGATATTCACCTGAATCTTGAGCCATAAGTTGGCTTGCCATAGTTACCATAGATTCTTTGGGCAATATTTGAAGTTCGAAATGTTTATAATCGTCTTTGTCTTTTCCTGCTGCTAAGGACAAAGGTATAAGAGGCATTTGTTCCGTCATCCAGAATATTTTCTCGGATTCTTTGGCAAATTGTGCCATGATAAAGTTGGCTTCTGCCAAAGAGGTAAGGAGAGGAGCTTGTTTAAAGTTCGCATAATGAATTAGCTTCCAGTCGTGTATTGCTAGAGAACAGGCAAAAAGGCTGTTTGCAGTAAAAAACAGCAATAAAGTTAGAAAAGCTGTTGGAAGTCTGCTTCTTTGTTTTGCGAAAGTGAATTGCATAGTTGTTATATTAGATGAAACAG
>JAAYNI010000092.1 GCA_012520995.1 Candidatus Rifleibacteriota bacterium | reverse complement strand
TATCAACACTGACGCGGGGAAGAAAAAAACCATTGTGGAAAAAGACAGCGGGCGGGATATGTACGATTATCTCTCGGTTGGCGACAGGGTGCGGTTTCACCCAAGATTCGGTACATACGAGAAGTACGATAAATCCAAAGACCGCATCATCTACTGCAACGTCTGCTCCATGATGAACCCCATACAAAATGACCGCTGCAAGCGATGTAATAATCTGTTATTCAAATAAGGAGGCTTTTTATAATGGAGAGATTCGACACCTTGCTGGAGGCGGCGGAGTTTGCCGCCACACGCTGCGGAAGCTGGAGCTTTGCCACTTCCGATGATAGATACGACGTAAAAGGCTTGCTGGTGCTTGCCGAGACAAGCGACAGTGAAGCCCCCATCGACGAGGATAGCTTTTATGTTGTATCGCCCGCCGGAGCCATCGGTTTATGCGAAGACGGCGGGGACATCGACTGGCTGTTTCTGACCAGCTCCAGTGAAGATGAGGATTTACCCTCTACCTATCAGGTCGACCCGCAAATAAATTTCTGCCCCCAATGCGGCTCCGGTGTTGTTTCCGGCGCTCGCTTTTGCGGAAAGTGCGGAAATAGACTATGAGACATCTTTGAATAATACAGAGGGATTCTAAAAATGTAGTATAATAGTTAAGACGAACAGGCAGCTATTTTACCTGCTGTCTGTTCGTCTTTTATATCATTCTTTTTTCCGTATTCAGTTTACCCTGCCCCTCGGTTCACAAGTTGTCTTTATGACTACTCGTATTTTGGCGATGCGGTTTTTTGTTCCTTATTTTTCAGACGGTTATTTGTTCCTTATTTTTCAGACGGTTATTTGTTGTCCCTTGGTTTTATAAGATAAAATGATTGGACTTTTTGTCAATTGTTAAAAAAAGTTTTAGCCGTCAATTATTTGCAGGCTTTTATAGCGGCTCTAAGCGGAGCTGGCAGTCCCTCAACTGTCAGGTCAGGGTTTCCTGGCATTAGGCCGTCTTCGAGAGACTCCCATGTCATATAGGGTGTTTTTCTTTGTTCTTTTGTATTTGTCTTGCTGAGAGATATAAGCTCCGTGTTTTGGAAGCCTTCTTTTCTCAGCCAACTTTCTAGAGCTTTCACAGAAGGAATGAACCAAACGTTTCTCATTTGAGCATATCTGTTTTCAGGAACCAAGACAGAAGTCTCTTCCCCCTCTATTACCAGGGTTTCTAAAATTAGTTCTCCGCCTGGTTTTAAAAGATTTTTTAGAGTTCTTAAAAAGTCGAATGGCGATTTTCGGTGATATAAAATTCCCATTGCGAAAATTGTGTCAAAAACTGCTCCTAATTCAGCTATATCGTCTATTCCCAAAGGAAAATAGAATAGGCTTGGACATTTTATGTATTTTTGAAGAGCGGAATACTGGAAGTAAAATCTTTTAAAAGGATCTATGCCGACAACTGCTTTTGGCAAATCTTCGGACATTCTGAACATATAGTAGCCGTTTGAACATCCAACATCTAAAATACATTTGTCCTTGAGATTGGTGATTTTATCTTTAATCCGTTCCCATTTAAGGTCTGAACGCCATTCTGCATCAAGAGTTATGCCAAAAAGGCTAAATGGGCCTTTGCGCCAAGGATTTATAAATTTAAGTTTTTTTTCAAGGCTTTTTATAGCCTCCGGTGAAGCATTGCCTGAAACACTTACTTGTCCGTTTTCAATGAAAAAGCTTTCGGCTTCTATTTTCGGCAAGGAATTGAACCAAGCAGTAAGCTCTGGTATATGCCCATCTTTTATTTGCATCGCTTGTTCGATTATGGGCGGCAAGGCTTCTGTTGGAAAATCGGGGACAAGAGCTTTGAGATTGGCGATTTGTTCCGAAAAATCAAAGAGATTCATTTTATTGCGATAAGTGACATGAAGTTAAAACACTGAAACCAGACTTCGGCTATGGTAAAGCCGATATCTAAAAGGCGTTTTTTGTGAGCTGCTATGCTTTCGGGTATGAGAACATTCTCCAGAGCGGTTCTCTTTTGGCTGATCTCCAGGCGGCTGTAACCGTTTAGATGTTTGAAGTTGTGATAGGCGTCTATGAAAAGTTCGTTCATGGAAGGATCTTCGAATATTACTTTTTCCGACAATACCAAAACTCCTCCTGGAACTAAGCTCTTGTAGAGTTTTTCTAAGAGCTCTTTTCGTTTTGCGGGAGGTATAAATTGCAATGTGAAGTTTAAAGCTATTACCGAAGAAGGCTCAAAAGTCATGGAGGTTATATCTGCGAGCTGAAAGGACAAAGGTGTTTTGAAGTTCTTTTTTTTAGAGACCGCAACAGCTTTTTCAATCATAGGTTTTGAATTGTCTGCTGCTATAATCTTGCAGTTCCGATCGCATTCCTCAAGGCTTGCCGCCATAGAGAAGGCTGCGGCGCCAAGAGAGCATCCTAAATCATACAGGCAGGTTTCCGATTTTGCATATATAGCCGTTATAGAACCGATCATGCGAATAATTTCCGAATATCCTGGTATGGATCTTTGAACCATATCTGGAAATACGGAAGCGACTTTTTCATCAAAGATGAAGTCAGATGGCTTTTGTATGATTTCTGCGAAAATTTTGTCTCTGCTCATGATTGCTTTCAGACAGGCAAGCCTTCAAACCCCTTTCCGTAAACTTGAGCTGTATCTTGTAATATAACAAAAGCTTCAGGATCTATTTCCCTTATAAGAGTTCTAAGTTTGGGCATACGTCTTATGTTGGTGACACTGACTAAAGCTTTTCTTTTTTCGCCCGTATAGCCGCCGACACATTCATATTCGGTTACGCCGGCTTGGAAAGTGTGTAATATAGCTTTTTTTATTTCTTCTGGGCGGTTTGTGATTATTGTGACTATTTGCGATGCCTTGAAGCCGTTCATTACTCTGTCCAGAGTAATGGCTTGCAAAGTTATGAATATTAGCGAATACATCAGGGTTCTGAGGGCTAATCCGGTGTCTTTGACTGTGAAAAACAAAAGTATCAAAATACAAATATCGGTGATAAACATAGTTTTGGCTATGGGAATGTTGTAGACTTTTCTGATGATCTGATAGAAGGCGTCTCCTCCTCCGGTAGCGGCTTCTTGGTTGAAAACCATAGCCATGCCGGCTCCTACGCATAGGGCTCCATAAATAGCAGGCATAAGCATCTCTTGGGAGAGCATGGCCACTATTTTGTCGGTATATCCGTTAGTTCGCAAATACCAAAGAGAGATGTCCATGGAACCGTACATGATTGTGGTGGCATAGAGGGATTTCCAGCCGAATGCTTTGCCCAGAACCTTGAGAGCGATGCCGAATGCTATAAGGGTTAGAGTCCATGAAACTAAACCGACTATCCCTGGCATTTTCCCGTCATAGAAAATATTGCCGATTATTCGAGCCACGGCGATTCCAAGACCCGTGACTCCGCCTTCAAACAGGTTCAAAGGCAAAATGAATATAACATAGCCGAAAGTGGTCAGCAATGTTCCAACCGTGATCCAAAACCATGGTTTGAGTTTCTGGGGAAGAGTCTTTTTTTCTTGTTCCTCATGTAAATTTTTATTTTGCATTGTTGTCCTGTTCTTTCCTTGATGTGCAATTAATCTATCATTCCATATTTTTTATTTCAACTGCTAAGAGCGCTTCTGTATGTGTCTTTAATAATTTTTGCTTAAGTGCTACTATCACATTATTGAAAATACAAGAGAGAAAAAATGATGCCTGACTATAATGAAATTCCTATGGATGTAGATGAGCGTCTTGATACCATTCCTGGAACGGATTTTGCCTTGATTCAAAAAATTGATGGCACTGCTTTCAGCATAGATAGCATTATGCTGGCGGATTTTGTGCAGTTTAATCCGGACATAGATTTTGTGGCAGATCTTGGCTCAGGAAGCGGCATCCTTGCTTTTTTGCTTAAATACAGAGCCAGACATATTCACGTAACAGGTTTTGAAGTTCAGCCGGAAATGCACGCTCTCTCTCTCAGAAATATACAAATGAATCCGCAGTTTAGCGGGATAGCTTTTGATAAACTGGATATCAGAAATATTCCGTCAAAAATTTTGCCCGAAACCTTTGATTTGGTGGTTTCCAATCCGCCATATTTCAAAAGCGGCAGCGGAAAGCTTTCACCCAAAAGTCACAGAGCGGCTGCAAGGCATGAATTGCATGGCACTTTGGAAAATTTTGTGGAAGCGGCCAACTATATGCTGGGTTATGGAGGAAAGTTTTGCGTTGTTATTCCTGTTACGCGCTTTGTGGAGATCTTGGAGTTTTTCAAAAAATTCAATTTTGGTCTCAAACGAATGAGATATTTGCTTCCGAAGGAAGAGGAAAAAGCTCATTTGGTACTTCTGGAGGCTGAGCGTTTTTATAACGGCAAACATTATCGTGAGCCTGATTTGCCCATACATATGAAAGATTCTTCTTTTTCTCCCTACTTGCAGAATTTGTTTGAGAATGGTTTTAGAAAATATCCATTCTCAGAAAGCATGACAAGAAAGTGAGAAAATCTTGCAAAAGCCAGTTCTCAATAAGCGTAAAATCATCTATAATTATGTACTGTTCCTAATTTAAGGAGATTTGAAATGAAAAAGAGAGTTTTTCTTGCACTGATACTTTCTGTTTTATCTTCAGCCTTATATGCGGCTGAGGTCAGCGGTAAAATTGTTTTGAAACGCAACGCGGCAAAAAAGATTTCTGAGGCATATATCAAAACCAATCAAAATGATCCCTCGGGTTCGCCGGTGCAATACAAGCTCTTGTTGGATAATAATGGCAAATACATCGCCTTTTATAATGAACACAAGTGGCTTAAAATCAGTGGCGAAGTCCGCGGCAGAACTATTAAAGCAGATACATGGGAAGAAATTCAAAATCCGGAATACGCATATATAAAAAATGAAGCTCCCTTGCCTGCTGAAGTTAATGAGGAAGAAGTCCAAAATGAAGAATATAAAAACTTTCTAGGTTCAATGGCTGAAAGATTGGCTGGCGATGACAAAGATGAGGACGAAAAAAGAGAAATACTGGCTGAAATTATCGAGGAGCTCAGGTATGAGCGGGATGAATATGACGGAATGAGTGAAGAGGAGGCTACTCAAAAGTTCTTCGCAGATGTTCAAAAGTTTCACAAGGAAGATGCTGCGATCAACAAGAAAAATAAAAATAGCGGCTCTTCTGATTATGGTGACGAAGATGCTGAAAATTCAGAAGATTACACTGAGGAACCTGACTATTCCAAGGAAGAAGACTACTAGTGCTTGTTGTAGCTAAAATCTCCTTTTAAAAGACATCTCGCTCAGCAATAAATCATTGTTGGCAGCTACTAAGATCGCACCAACCTCAGTGGTCAGTGGATCTTGGACAGTTGAATTGTTTAGAACCATTTTGTGTCGCTTATCAATATCTGGCCTCTGATTCAGGACAGATACCTAAAATCAGGGCGTAGAGGTATCCAGTACTCACTATCCACTGTTTTGAAAGAAGTTAAAAATTTTATGGAGATTTCAATTTCAATGAAGAAGACACTGCAGCTTACAATTTTCTTTCTCCTTTTCTCTCTTTTTTCAGCAAATTTATATGCCAGCGAACTCATTGGACAAGTTGCTGTAAAACGCAATGCTGAAAGAAAGATCGTTGAGGCTTATCTTAAAACTGATAAAAAGGACGCAAGCGGAAATCCTGTGCAATTTCAAATCCTCTTTGACGACAATGGCGAGTCCATAGCCTATTATTATGAGCATAAATGGCTCAAGGTTGAAGGCGCAATCAAAGGAAAAACCATTAAGATCGAAGAATGGAAAGAAATTGAAAGTCCTGAATATTCCTATATAAAGACTGAAGCTCTATACCCCGCCCCCCTGATTTCTGATTTTAATCTGTGCTTAAAAATATTTAGTCTTGAAAGTAATCATTCAGGTCAGCTCTTAAATCATTTTCGGTTAAGCCATCCCAGCGAGGGGCTAGCAAAAAACTTTCGGGCACTCTGCTTATAAGCCTTTCAATATAGACATTGGGTGCGATCATAGGCAACAGTTTTTTTAAATCGGACTTATAGGTTTCCGGAGAGTAAAGCTTTACTATTTCAGGGTTTTGTTTCCAGATTTCCGCCAGCTTTGTGCCTTTGAGAATTTGAAGATGATGCAGCTTTAAAAATTGATAATCCAATTTGGCCAGTTCTCTGCCTGTTTCCTCAATAAAACTTTCTTTTTCAAACGGGAGTCCCAAGAGCAGATGCAGGCCTACATCTATATTGGCTTCTCTCAAGGCTTCTACAGCTTTTTTTATATCATCGCTATTGTGTCCGCGATTTGCAAAGTTTAAAACTTCGTCGTCAAAGCTTTCTGCACCTATTTCAACTTTCAGATATGTTTCAGAGGCAAAGTCTTTAAGAACTGAAATAATTGCATTCGGAAGACAATCAGGGCGAGTGCCAATGACTATCCCTTTTATAAAGTCATGTTTTAATATCTGATTATAAAGCTTTGTTAGATGTTCAGGCGAGCAAAATGTTCCTGTGTAGCTTTGAAAGTAGGCAAGAAAAGTATTGGTTTTATAACGTTTTTTAAAATAGTTATATCCGCTGAACAACTGCTTTTCCAAAGAAGCTGAAAAGTCGCAGTAAAAAGGTGAGAAAGCGGTATTGTTACAGTAAATGCAGCCATCGGAATGACTGTTTCTGTTAGGGCAAGTAAATCCCGCATTTAAAGGAATCTTTTGGGCTCTTTCTCCCCACTTTTCTTTGAAAAAAGCGGATGCAAATTTCAGACGGTGTTTATCAGTTGCGGACAATCATATGCCTCAAAGTGTCAAAGTCTTCTTGAATCTCAAACATTTTGCGTCTAAGTTCCGGCACCAGCTTGATGAAGTCTTCTGTCTTTTCCTCATTTGCCAGTTTTTCCATTTTTAGCATGAGATTAAAGACACGGTCAGCAGAAATCATTCCGGATAAACCTTTTAGTGAGTGCATAGTTTCTTGCAAGGCTTTTGTGTCATCTTCTGAAATGGCTTTGTCGAGAGCTATGTCCAGCTCTTCGGCTCTTTTTTCGAAGATGTCGGCTATAGAAAGAAGGTCTTTGACAGATTTTGTAATTCTGCGATTTAGACTCTTTAAGTCTATTTGCTGAAGGTCAGCTGCAGATTCAAGTTCTTCAAGGGTGACGTTGCCAGCTTCTTCAGGTTCAATTTTAGCAGGAGTTATATTCTCAAGAAGTTTCTTGGCGAGCTCCTCTTTTGTATTGAGTATCAGGCTGTCCGATATCGGAGCGTAAACCTCACTGTCTAGAACTTTTGAAATTTCTTCTATCAGGTCTTCGGGGAAATAGGGTTTGCAGATGTAGCTTTGTGCCCCTGCTGTTATAGCTCTTTCATGGTCCTCTTCCAACGAGAAGGCGCTTATAGCTATTATTTTTACCTTTTCTCCTTCAGGCTTGCCATTTTCTTTCTCATAGTCTCTGACAGCTTTTATAGCGGCGAAACCATCCATAACAGGCATTTGCATGTCTATAAGGAGCAAATCAAATCTCTCTGCTTTCAACGCATCAACTGCTTCTTTTCCGTTATTGACTGTTTTGGTGGCAGCACCTATTTTCTTCATTATTGATTGAGCCAAGAAGAGGTTTATTTCATTGTCATCGGCTATCAGAACCTTGAGCTGTTGCCCTGTAAAGGCGTTTATCTGTTTACGCTTCGAAGCGGATTTTGCGATTAATTCATTAGGAATATCAATAGGTATTAAAAGTTGTAATGAGCTGGTTTTTTCATCGTCATTTAATAAGGTTTCGAACTTGCCTTCCATACGTTCTATTATTTTTAAAGCAACGGAAAGACCCATACGCGAATTGCTTTCATCTATTTTATAGGGATCACTGTAGAGAGTGCGTCCAGAAAGGCTATTCAGTATTTCTTCTATTGTTTCTTTTTTTTCATTTTCCAAGCTTATAGACAAAACTGCTTTATTCTGTTTTTGCTCTGGATGAGGAAGCGCACAGACAGCAATAGTTATTTCTCTTTTGTTTACAACAGCAGTTGTTGCTGTAAGAATGTTGAGAACAACTTGGCGTAAGCGGTCGGGATCAGAAACTGCAAACTCAGGAAGTTTCTCGCAAACCTTGAAGGCTATTTTTACAGAGCTGAGGCGAGCTTGGAATTTGCTCAGCTTGTTTATATCCTCTATAAGTTTGGGCAAATTGAAGACTTCACGTTTTAATCGTATATGTCCTCTGTCGGATTGGACAAGGACAAATACATCTTCAAGCAGACTTCTTAATGATTGACAGGCAGTTCTCAGCAATTCTAGTATTTTATTTTGTTCAGGATTTTTGTTTGAGGAAACAATAAGCTCTGATAGACCGATAATAGCTGTAACGGGCGTACGTATTTCGTGACCTGCGTTTGCCAATAGTCTGCTTCTCATTTCTTCCGATTCTTGCAGATTTTTGGCAATTTGCTTTGAAGCGGTAATGTCGCGTATTATGACTAACAAGACAGGCTTTTCGTCTATTTCTATCATAGAGGTTGCCACATCACCTTCAAAAATATGTTCGCCGTTTGAGGAGGCCAAAAATTTCATTTCAACCTGTGGGGCCGGCTCTTCAAGAGAGACTTTGGCGAAATCTTGGAAAGAAAGAGCCTGTGACCGTTCATATAGGAGATCTGTTAAGGTCAGTGATGGAAGGTTTCTGTTGCAAAAAGCTTTTTTGGCATGCTTATTTGCATTTAAAATTTTCAGATTTTCCGGTTCTACTAGCAGTATAGACTCAGGGGTATTGTCAAAGACTGTTTTAAAGTTTTGCTTCGCGGATGCTATGGCTTGAACACTTTCGGAGTTGCTTATAATGCCCCAAAGCAGCATAAACAAAACCACACTGATAGAAAAGCCTATAGCAATAGGCAATGTAGCTATATAAATAGGTTCATATTTTCCGAAAACTACAGCTAACCAGTCTGTATCAGATACAGCTCTTGCAGCAAATCTGATTTTCGCTGCGTCTTTTCTTTCTTCATGCAGAACTTTGGACAGATCTGTTACTTGAGTTGTAAAATTTCTTATCCCTGATAAGTTGGAGGCTTCAGGCGGAAGATTTGAAGATGCCAAGATTGTGCCGTTTGTTTTAATAATGGCTGCTGGCTTATAGGGTTCCGTTAGTTCTTCACGCTTATTTATATGTTTTTTTGCAATAGCTATTCCCGTAATTTCTTTGTTATCAGTGTTGTAAATTGGACGACTGGAATAATATCCGCTTTCTTTAGTGAAAAAACCGTCACCTATTTGTTTTCCTGTTTTTCCTCTAATTGCTTCTAAAAAATATTCTCTTGAAGAGATATTCTTATTTTCCATCAGGCTGTTAATATGAGAAGAAACTATTACCTTGCCTGTGAGATCAGTAACATAAAGCAAAATATCTGGAAAACTTTCATCGAAGGAGAGTAGTTCTTGTTTGAGAAGGTTAAATTTTTCAGGAAGAGGGCAAAGGATATATTCTTCGACTTGCGGCAAGGAAGAAAGAAGAAGGGAAAAAAAGTCTGCTTGAGAAATATTCTTTTCGATCTCTTTTGCCAGTTTGTCGGCTTTTTGGTATAGATGCTTGTTTGCCGAAATTTTGGAATTGTTAGCTAAATAAATTGTGCTGCCTAGGGATATCAGCATTACACAGGCGCTTAGAAAAGCTACCAGCATTGGCGAAATTATGGAGATTTTTGCCATGTTCTGCTTTTTTGCGATTTGTACAGTAGGGCTATAAGAAAGTCTTAAGAGTATAATACTGCTGATTATAATCAGCTCAACTAGATGTAAAACTCCTATTATTCTGTAGTATGTGGAATATGCGTGAGGCATATTATCAAAAAGAAAAACCTGTGTCGGTATTTGCAACAGGGATAAAAAGGCGGAAACTACAAAGGCGGCAAAAGTGTTGGAACGTATTTCTTCAGGCTCTCTGTCTATATACTTTATGCCGACATAGCAGGCTGCTATCTTGGCTATATTGGAGAGAGCGAAGACTATTGAATCGAAAGGCAGAGAGACAAAAAAGTAGGCTATGAAAAGTGATATGGCCAGTAAAAAATGTGTTTCTTTAACAAACAGCGGGGTTCCTTTGTCTGTCCGTAAATTTACACGTATAAACTCATAAAAGGAGAAAATAATATAAAGCCGCAGCAATATCAAAATTGCTTGAGGGATTCCCAAATCGGCTATACAATCAAGCGATATAATGATTTTTTCAATACCGATCATGGCCACGCCAGGAAGCAGGAGCACAGAACGCAATGTACGTCCATTTATTGAAAGTAAATAAAGCAGTACTGCTATTATGACGTAGGCTACGCCTGACAGAAAAACCAAGCTTCCCGTCGAAGCCGCTTCTGTTAAGAAGGGAAAGGTCATCAATTGTTCCTAAAGTATTCTCTTATTTGTATTTCTATATGAAATAATTATACACTCTTTTTGTCGCTTAGTTAACTTTTTTTAAAATTAGACGATCTTAGATAGGATTCAGAAAAGTATGAAACGAATATTTTTGATTTTAATTGCTAGCATTTTATATTTAAATGCCTTGTCTGTACTTCAAGCACAGACAACCTTTGTGCTGAAGGCTGGCGATCCGGTTTTGATTATGGTTGCCGGTGAGCCTGAGTTAACTGCTTCGACTGTAATAGATCGAATGGGCAACGTCAACTTGCCATTGATTGGCTTTGTTGGAATACAGGGACTGAAGCCTTCTGAAGCAGAAAAACTTATAGAAGCTCGTTATAAAGAGGGCTTTTTGCGAAATCCTTATGTGACTGTAACTTTGCCTGACTTTTCCTCCCCCCTTCCTATTTCTGAGAAAACTCAAAAAGTGCCTGTTAGCTCAGTTCCTTCGGGTTTTTCTGTCGCTCCCGCTATTGCAGAGCGACATGATTTGATTAAGGCGGAACAGCGGCGAGAAACTCCGAAAAAGGCTGAAATTTATCAAGCTTCTGAAATAATGCCATTGAAAAGTGAAATCATACAATCTTTGCCTAATCTTCCCGAAGAGAGGACTTCTGAGATTAACGGAGAAAGAAAGCTTGAGTTTGCTGATCTTAAGCACTCATTGGCTGTTCTCAGGGCTATAAGAACACAAAAGCTGTTGTCTTATGAAGGCACTGCTGACCTTGATAACCTTGATGGCAAAGAAAAAAAATCTGAAATTCGTAAAGAGCATTTAGAAGAGAAGGAAAGTCTTGTTATGAGTAAAGAGACTGTTTCCTCTTCTTTGCCTATCGAAATTAAGCGTGAAAAAAGCTTTGCAAAAGAAAGAAAAGCGCCTGAATCTAAGCAGCAAGTCAGATTGAGAATAGTGGATTCCGTTACAGATGCGCCTTTGTCTGAAGCTTTGATCTATAGTCTGGACAAAATTTATCAAACCGACAAGCGAGGCTCGTGTGTGTTGAATGAATTTGCAGAACACTTGACAGTGCTTGCAGACGGTTATGTTACAAGAACAGGTTACCTTGAAGAGCTTTCAGAGAAATCTGTAATCAAAATGCAGCCTGCTCCTGTCAGGCCAAGCTTGACCATCACAGTTTTGGATGGTTTCACCAATATGCCTCTGAAGGGTGTTGAGGTGAGAATCGGAAAAGGGACAGTCCGTACAAACAATCAGGGGCAGTTTAAAATTTCATCTATAACTGAAGAATACGGCAATATCAGTTTAAGCAAAAAAGGCTATAGGCCGCTCTCAATGATTATTGATTACAAGGGTGACCCTGAAAGAACAATAGTCATTTTTAGAAAAGAATGAGGAAATTTTCCGAAAAAGAAGCTTTTTCTCTTGTTGAAACATTAGTTGCAGTTCTTTTGGTTTCTATTTTAACTATAATTGCGGTTTCCTATCATAGAAATGAACAAGAGAAAGCTAAAATAGAAGTGTACAGATATAATCTTGGGCTAATAAAAGAGGCTATGACGAGGCATTTTAAGAGCAGGATGTCTTATCCTCGAAAAGTTTCCGATCTTGATGCTTATTTAATCACAAATCCGAAACATATGCTGGATATTTCTTCTAACAAATTGCAAGTTCTCAGGCTGACGGATGACTCAAGTCCAGAAGGGCGGGAAGGTTGGATATACGCTTGGGAGGACTATGACTGGCAATATGATTTGTTGCCGGATTCTGGAAGCCATTTAAAAGAATTTAAAGACATCAGGCTTGTTTACCAAGGATTAACTTTATATACTGATTAGAAGCTATTCGGCTGTTTTTCTGAACTCGTAGAACTCCTATTGATTTCTGAAAAAAATATAAAATGATGAAGGCGACATGGAAAAGCAGAACAGAAAACGTAAAACAAGCTTTAAAGAAACTTTTCTGGCTTCTCTCAGGAAGGTTTCTGACAGCGAGCTTTTAATATTCACAAATTATTTTTGCTCAATGTCTAAAGCAGGTATTTCGCCTCTGCATTCTCTTGATGTTCTTTCAAGACATATGACATCCCCTCTAATGAGCGAAGCTTTGCAAGATTGCGTTAAAAATCTTGAGGGAGGCCGTCCGATTTATGTTGCCATGCACAATCATGAGAGCATATTTGAACCTCTTTACAGCAATATGATCAGGGTCGGAGAGGAATCAGGAAATTTGCCTCTGGTTTTGGAGCGCCTTGCCGCTTTGATTGAGCGCAAAATTAAAATAAAAAGGAAAGTCATAAGTGTTATGACTTATCCATTCATAATTTTCTCTGTGACTTTGGCTGTCGTGGCTTTTCTTTTTTATTTTGTTATACCAAAGTTTGAAAAGCTTTTCAGTCAGTTTGGGCATGAGTTGCCTGGGATTACTAAGTTCGTTATAGGTCTTTCAAGTTTTTTTGTAAGTCATTTTATGACCTTGATTGCTTTGGCAATTTTAATCTTTTTCCTTCTCAAATGGTTTGGAAAAACGGCTAAAGGCAAATATATTTTTGACAATATGAAGTTGTCTGTTCCCTTCTTCGGGATTCTTTATGAGAAGTATCTGATAGCTGTCTATGCTACTAATCTTGCAACTCTTTTCAAGTCAGGGATCAATATAATAAGCGCTATGGCAATTGCAAAGGAATCGGTAGACAATGAGAAAATAAAGAATTCTTTGAACTCTGTGGAAGAAGATGTGCAGGGAGGAACAAAGCTTTCTGTTGCTATGGATAATTCCGGAGTTATGCCCGAGCTTGCTGTGCAGATGATCAATGTTGGTGAGGAGAGCGGCAGTCTTGATACTATGCTTGAGAACATTTCAGGAATATACGAAGACGACGTAAACTTTATAATTGACCAGATTACTGTTTTTTTAGAGCCTTTATTTGTAATTATTATATCCGTTTTTGTTGCAGTGATTTTATTTGCTATGTATATCCCTATTTTCCGGATGGCAAGAGTGATCAGCGGAGCGCAAGGAAATGTACCTGGCGGTGCTGGGACAACAAGATTTCTATAAATATCATACATAATAAATTGTTGAGCTTTTTCCGAATTGTCCTATTAATCTGTCACTTAATCAGTGAACAGGCAAAAATTGTGATTATACGGCAGCAGAATAAATTAGAAAGTATAAAGTAAATAAAATGCAGCACTAGGCATATTGGGTTAGGAGAATTGAATGATAAATTTTATTGGCGTTTTGAAAAAAAACATATCGGCAGGCATTTGGACAGTTTTACTGTGCTTTATTGTCTTCTCTCACCCTCTCTTTGCCCAAGGAATTTTAAACGAAGTTAAGATAGTTACCTATTCGGATAACAGTATCATGCTGTTCCCGGATTTGCCTGTAAGTGACTTTAACTTAATTAAGGAAAGCGACAATGTGTACAGTATTGACTGTTATAATTGCGTTTTAGGCAGCAATACACCAAAGATTTTGGCATCTCCTCATCCTGCTGTAAAATTTTTAAGAGTCAGCCAAGTTTCAGGAAATCCGCCAGTTATGCGTGTAACCATGTTTTTTCTTGAAAACTTCGCTCTGCAGGTTAGAACGGTGTCTGATAGGCTCATTGCAGATTTTCGTAAAACTCCTGTTGTTGCTTCAAAGCAGATTGTCGTCCCTCAACAAAAAAATACTATCAACGATCTTTATACAAGAACAACTTC
>JAAYNI010000010.1 GCA_012520995.1 Candidatus Rifleibacteriota bacterium | reverse complement strand
GGAAGTAGCTGCAATTATTCCTATGTCGTTGTCTCTGATAAGGTTATTTTTAATATTGAGCGCCATGGATAATCCGCTGTCTATGGCAACTCCAGATTGACCTATTCTGCAGTTTTCAATAGATGGAGTTGAATTGTCGGATTTTATAGCGGTATCAGCAAACATTATAGTGCAGTTTCTCATAATATTTTCAGCCATGCCGCTGCCGCTGAACAATATTCCGTTCCAGATGCCTTTTCTTGGGAAGCTGTCAGCAGAAGTGAATACAATGGGTTCTTTTTCTGTTCCGACAGCCATTAGACCGCCTTGTATAATAAGCTCTGTTTTAGGATTATTTGTATTTCCGTCAGGTAGTTTGTCTATAGTAGCAAACTTGACTGTTACGCCAGGTTCAATCGTAAGGACATTGCCGCCTCTGACTCTCAAGTCGCCTTCAAGTATGTATGGGCTCTCTGCTTTTGTCCAGGTTCTGTTTTCTTGAAGAATTCCAGGAGTGAGCACTTGCACTGTTTCGGAAGGCAAGCTTTCGTTTCCTGCCAAGTCTATGGCTCTGACCATATAATAGTATTTTTTGGCTATAGCTAAGCCTTCGTCTGTAAAATATACTTTCTCTCCGGCAGGTTGAGGAATTGGTTCTATGTTTACTCGTTTCATAGTTCCGTTTAGGGAGTCGGCTCTGTAGATATTATAGCCCACCAAGTCATTATTGGGATTTTCAGTGTTTTTAAGCCATTCAAGTGTCACATGTTCCATATCAGAAATATCAGCTATAACCAGCTCTTTAGGTTGAACGGGCGGGTCGCCTTGAAGCGTTGTGAACTGATAGTCACTGGAAACTCCGACGTTTTGGTGATAATCGGTGCAGCTGATTTTAAAATGGTAAACCTGTCCAGGCAGGAGTTGGTCTAAGAGAATTGAGTGTTTTTTCGTCATGCCGACACTGGAAACAGACTTGTTGTATGGAAGGCCTATTGTGCCTGTCGCATAATTTATAACGGCGTTTGCCTCTTCGTCAGTTTCCCACTTAATCAGAGCGGAGTTTTCCTTTATGTCTGTTACCGTAACTTTGCTTATCAATGGAGGGAGCTTATCTACAACGGTAAATGTTATATCAGCTCCTTCCAGCGTGCTTCCGCGCGGTATTTCAACTATTTTTACTACTGAGTTTTTATCGTAAGTTGCTACAAGCTTTTGTTCGCCAGGCTCAAGATCACCAATAAAATATCTTCCTAACTCGTCAGTTTTTGCTGACTTATCACCGCCATATCTTTCTACAGTTGCGTTATGAACAGCCTGTCCGTTAGAGTCATAGACCTTGCCTTTAACACTGCCTTTGACGGCAGGTGTGGCTTTCTCGCATCCTGTAAGAAGTAAAGAAGACAGAATCAAGAGAAACAAAAAAAATGTTCCCTGTTTGATTTTGGTTTTGTTCATGAGGCCTCCGAAAAATACACTTTCTCTGGTAGGCTTATCGGCAAAATACAGGGAAATATGAAGTTTTTAGTTGGAATCTGCCGGCTGTGCGGCTGGAGGGTGAAGTTTTTCTATTTTCAGCTTCATTGGAGGAGGCGGACATTTGGGGAATTGCTCGAAAAAAACTCCTTTGAAAATCTGTATGCGTGAGTTGCCCGTGTCTAAGACATATAAATCGCCGTTAGGACCAAACTTGACATCATTCGGATTGATAAACTTTCCTGGCTTGGTGCCATATCCGCCTATAATTTGGAATATTTTCAGATTTTCGTCAAAAATAACTATATTGTGATTTCCTGAGTCAGCCACCGCCAACATTCCGTTTTTGGCAATATCTGTGCCTTCAGGGCGGTTAAAACTATAGTTTTTCATATGTTTTATTTCAGTGCGGAAATTAAGGTTTTCGTCATAAATTAAAATACGGTTATTCCCTCGATCTGTCAGATAAACATCGCTTGTAGAGTTGACAGTTACATATACAAGATCTTTGAACTGTCTTGGCATTTCACCTGACATCCTGTGCATATGTCCCAGTTTTTTTATTGGTTTGGCTTCTTTGTTGAAAATTTGCAAGCGGTTGCCTTGAGATCTGAGCTTCTGTATTGGGCCATAAGGCAAGCCTTCTATATATTTGCTTCTGGGTTCTACGACATAAATGTTTCCCTCGCAGTCAGTGTTGATGCCTAGCGGAGAGTTGAAATAACCGTCTTTCCACCCTTCCCTGCCTATGATTATTGGAACCTTGCCTTCTGTAGTCAGAATTTTCAAACGATGATTATGAGTGTCTGATATGATCATGGTTTCATTCGAAAGCCAAGCTATGCCTTGCGGCAGGTTGAATCTTTCTGCAGGAAGCTGCTTTTCCCGTCTTATTCTGGCTTGATCTCCGTGATAAGCTCGGCCGTAGAGTTCTCTATCGCCAGTGCCGTCAAAGAACTTTTTTTCTCTGAAAGCGTCATGTTTGTCTTGAGGCACAATTATATTATCCCAAGGCCATATGCCGCCGTAGATATATTCAAGCTTTAAAGGATCCGGATGGGTTACTTCCGGCGAGACGGAAAAAAGCTTTATTCTGTTGTTGAAAGTGTCGGCTACAGCGAGTTTTGTACCATCCGGAGAGAATGAAAAGGCCTTTGGCCGTTTAAAGCAGTGGGTTCCGTGTCCTTGAGCAGAGTAAGACATGTAGTAGCCGTAATAAGGCAGAGGATAAGAAGGATGTTTTTCGCTTTCAGCGAAGGTTGTTGCAGCGCTTATGAAAAAGCTGAGTATAAACCACAAAAGTTTTTTGCGGATAGCTTTTATAATCGTGTTTTGTGAAGGTGCTAAGTGCTGCATAGTAAAAAATATTATCACGGCAGACTCTGTAAAATCTAGTGCATCTTTTTATCTGCGGATGAGCACAGAAAGACTCTGAAATAGCAGAACTTTTGAAAGAATTGCGTGAAAAATATAGCACAGAAGATTGAAATCTTGAGAATAAAAAACTGAATAATTCACTTGAATGATTGATTCCATAAATCCCAGTTTGCTTAATTAAAAAATATCTTACAATGAGGATAGAAGAGTAAATATTTCTAGAGAGGAGCAGCTTAAAATGACGATGTTGTTCTTATTTAATAAACTTTGTCGTTCTGCCCGAGTTTTCGTTGTTTTATTTATATGTTTCTTTATGTGTGGCATTAGCGGAAACGCTTTTGCTCAAGGGTTTAACTTAAATGAATTATTTGATACAGAATCTTCAGTCACTCTTGAAGAGGAAGACGAAGCTGTAAATGAAGTAAAAAAACAGAACTTGGATAGAGGATTTGCCTCCCGAACAACAGGATACAGAGATATTGCTTCCCTTGTTGTTCGGAGAAGAACGCGATAATAAAGAGACTCCCAAAGATAATAAAAAAGAAGGAAGCGCCTTCACTGAAAAAGATTGGAGAGCGACCGCGATCCTCAATAATAGACTTTATTTCTTCTAAACAAGCGGCTTTCAGCATGATGGAGATAATGCTGTTTGGAGCCTTCTTACGGAACCCTTGTTTCCGGTTCTGAAGAACCGATCGGACGAATGCCTCAGTCTGAAGGAACTATTAGCTGGACAACGGTTCCTAGCGATGACTCTATTGGTTCAGGTCCAACAATGAAGGATACTCAGATATCACCTTCCAATCCTCCGGAGACCTTTGCTTCGCCCTGCGGGTATGTAGAAGCTGCAAATTAGGCGGTGAATTGCACTGGTTCAACAGAATAAGCAGACAAGTCTAAAGCAAGTGTTTATTGCTTTCTTTAAACTTCTGTCACTTTGTTGCAGCTATAAATTTTCTTTTCTATTATTCTGTTTTTAAGAAAATGCTTGACAGCAAAGGAAAATTGCTTTATACTCGGTTCCAATGACTAGCGCCGGGATGGCGGAATCGGAAGACGCGCCGGACTTAAAATCCGGCGGGGTAATACCCGTGCCGGTTCAAGCCCGGCTCTCGGCATTCATATCGCGGGGTGGAGCAGTCTGGTAGCTCGTCGGGCTCATAACCCGAAGGTCGACAGTTCAAATCTGTCCCCCGCAATTGATTAAGAGCCTGATTAATCAGGCTTTTCTTATCAGAACACAAATGGCAAAGTAGCTCAGGTGGTTAGAGCACACGGTTCATACCCGTGCGGTCGTCGGTTCGACTCCGACCTTTGCTATTTTTTTTTGCAAAAAAATCAAGGCAAAAAAAAATTTAAAACCACGAAACACACGAAAATCACGAAAAAATTTCCAAAACTTTTTTTAACCACAGAACACACGGAAAAACTCCCAAAGACCTTTTCTGTCCGCAGATTACGCAGATGAAGAACAGATAGGCGGAAACTTAAGCAAAACCTGCGTTTTTGCTTAAGTACCAAGCAAAGAATCACTGTTATAAAATAACTTTTCTACTCAACTTCTCTACTTGTGACTTTTCCAAAATTGCGATGCAATTTTTTTCAACTTTTTGCCTTAAATCTAAAAATCCAAAATGCAAGAAGATCTGAGAAGGAGAAGGAATCAAACGCCCAAACATTATAGAGGAACAAATATACGAAACCGCAGAAAGATAAATAAGGGTTATTTATTAATATCTCAAAGCAGTTATCAGTTTTACTAATTGAGTTCTAAACAATTCCACTGACCACTGTTTTTTACAGATCGTATCTGTCCAAAAGCTGGTCATAGGAAGCTATTTTCATTCTCAGTCTGTTGTCATCTATTCCGTAGCTGAATCTGCCTGAATCTTCAGGGGAAGCTTTGAGATAGAATTCCATCCAAAACTCTTGGCGTTCATGATTATACTCGGCTTTGGCTTCCCAGCAGTGCAAATCTCTGATTAGACCGACTCTGAGGGGACTGAATTTCTTTGAAATATTGTTGTAATTGGTTGTGAGACTTATTTCCCATAGAGGTCTTATAACGGTTTTGTAGTTCAAGGAAGTATTGGAAATTCGGCCAAGAGCATGGGGAACTGTTACAGATGTGTCGAATGACCAAAGTTCCCCAGCCATTCGGTATCTCATGTTGAGGTTAGTAGGTTTTATGTCGGAAAGAGTGAGATTTGAGAATCTGATGTTGCCGGCATCATAGTCTCTTCTGATAAAGAACTCCCAGCTTCTGTAGGCATCTTTCGGAGAGCGTCTGGAATAGTCCCAATATATTTGTTCCAGTCTGCCTCTTAACCTGTTGTAAGTTATGTTGAGCGGGTTGAATGTCCAGTTGTTTTTGTTGAATCTCAAGCTTCCTGAGATGCTGTCGGTACTAGTGGATGAGTCAAATCTGAAAGGCGACTTTCCGTAGCTTTTTGAAAGATTGTAACTCATATCCAAGGTGCCCTCTTTGGAAAGATTCCAGTTGGCTCTCAGCATTGTATTGGAGTTTTGCCGACTCTCACCGTTGGAGTATGAGCTTGCGTCATAACTGTAAGAAGGGGTGAGAACGAAGCTTTGGTCTATTTTTACAGGAGGAGTGGTGGCTCTGAGATTGCCGCTTATTTTTTGAGTGGTTTCAAGAGCGCTTAAAGGGCCTTCCTCATATCTGCCATACATTCCTGAGATATTGAAACTGAGAGGGAGCGCTTTATGCTTTAGTGTCGGCAGTGAGAAGCTGACTTCGGGCATCTTGTTTAAAATCTGATAGTTATTGTCTAATGTATACTTGCCGCCGTCCAAGTCAAAAAACTTAGTGGCGTTTATCTGCATATTTGGCAGAAGGTTGAATTTAGGCCGATAATTAAGAGAGAGTGTCAAGTCTTGATTTTCGCTGTAGCCTGGCAGCTTTTCCGCATTATATTGAATATTTCCGCTTAGGCTGCCAGCTGTGCTGAAAGAGATAGAACCAGAAGTGCTTATACGGTCTCTGTTTCTTTCGTTGAGAGTGTAAACGTAAATATTGCCGGTGATTTTGTTGCCAGGCGTTGAGTAGTTGCCTCTGAATCCTACGCCTTCTCCTCGTTTTTGGAAAAAGTCTGCAAGCAAGACGCCGCTGACATAATTGTTAACCTCAAGATCTGAAGAAAATTTTAAGTAGATCCCGTCTATATTAGATGTCCCGACTTTGGCGCTGAAGAACTTTTTCTTTTTTTCTTTCAAGCTGCTAGTGTATTCGCTTAAAGATAAAAGAGTTTTGCCGTGCCATTTTGCTTTCATGTTTTCAATCAGCATGCTGTCGCCCGCACGTATTTCAATTTTGTCAGCTCTGAGCTGATAATGTGGTTCAGGCTCCCGATCGCAGGTGGTATGTGAAATGTTTAAAGCTTCCGATCTTTCAGGACTCAAATAGATTTCATCGGCTTCTATTACTTCCATGTTTTTGATGATCTTGGCTTCTTTTATATGCCCTTTGCCAGTTTTCATGTTGTAAGAAACTACTGAGCCTTTTATCCGATCATAGCCTTTCCAGAAATCTACATCGCCTTCAGCAAATATCTGCTCTTCTTTGACATCAGCCTGAACAGTGTCAGCTTTTATTTGCATATCCTGATAGGTAACAAAGGCATTGCCTTTGGCTATGACCTGCTGTGTGTCTATTTTGTATTCCAAATAGTCGCATTGAACTTCGACAGGAAATTTTTGTGTATCCATAGAAATAGAAGTAAAGGCATAAGAAGTTACGGCACTCGCAAAAAATAGCAAAAATACCGCAAGAATATTTAATAGAATTCTAGGATTAATTAGCCTTTTCATGCACTTTTACACTTTACATTTTTACATTATTAAAACTCGCACTAGTAGACTGTTGCGCTTAAAAGTTTCTTTTAGAATGAAGAATTTATTATCCATAGATGGACACAGATTCACACAAATGAGGGCAAAAATGGTCAAAAATTGCATTCTGCTACAGCATAATCACAATTTTTGTCCTTGCCTCTGATTTAAGGACAGATAGTGATGAGCGATGCAAGAGGGGAGCTAATCAATTCAACCCGCCACTCAGCATTAGCCACTCGCCACAGTGCGATCTTAGCAGCTGCCAACTATGATTTATTGTTGAGCAAGATGTCTTTCAAAAGAAAGTTTTATCTGGAACAAAGCACTAGTGTATTTCATATTAGTAGCTTTGGATGTATCGGCAGATAGAGTGATAAAAATAATGAAAGAAAAAACGCTCCTAGAAGAAGGAGCGTTAATAAAGAAGAAAATAGAGAAAATAAGTTGTGAATTATAAAGAAGAGAGATGCTATTAGAAGGAGTTGGGTCTCCTTGAAGCCTTTTTGTTAGCAGGAACAGCATAATATCCAGGATAAACGGCGGAAACTCTGTGAATAGGTCTATAGCCGTAAACAGGAGTGCCAGGATATCTGCCGTATGCAGGAGGAGCAGGATAGCCTTGAACTGGCAGAGGGCAAGGATATGAGGGGCTAGGACAAGGCTGAACTATCGGTGAGGGACAGTAGACAGTTGAAGGAACTACTGCCAAAGTTGGATGATAAATATGGTTGGCTCTTCTGTCGCTCTTGGGCGGTATCATATTGCTGTAAAGAATGTTATTCCTACATTCATAGGATCTGAGATCTTCCTGTCTGTAATATCCTTTACGAGCTGATTTATCAAGAAGCTTGCTGATATTGGTGCCAGGATAGGTTTCAAATGTGTCGTAGACAGTGTGATAAGCTGCAGGCATAGCTGCTACAGGCCAAGGGTTGTCTGGCAACATTATAGGCGGTGTCATTATAGTCGGATATACGTATCCTGGGGGGAGTTCAGGAACTTGCATTCTAAGGTCGTATTCGTGAGCTCTTGTTTTCATATTCCATTTATAAGCATCCGGCTCATAAACTACAGGCTGATTTCCAGAGTTGACACCGTTTACATATTCACCGACCAAGGGGTTGAAGTAGTTTTTGTGACTTCTTGCCTTCATTAATGTATCTATACTTTTGTTAGAGAAGTTAACTTTCTCTAACACTTCCCTGGTTGAACCCTTCAGCTCAGCTTTGGCTTTAGGAGTGCCGAGGATGACAGCGCAGGATGCAATAAGAAGGAGACATATAGTGAATCTATATTTTTCTTTCAGGCGCATACTTTTTTTCCTCCATGAAGTTTCGTATTGATAAAAAAATGAGAAAAAAACACAAAGTGTCAAGAGTTTTTTCTTGTAAAAGTGAAATTTCTTTTAAATTTTTAAGGGTTAAGAAAAACAGAAAAAAAACCGATGTTATCCGGTAACACTCAATATCTAGGGAGGTTTACTATGCTAATAGCTGTTCTCACAATTCTCTTGCTATGCTATCTTTTGAGCCTTCTTCTGGAGCCGGCGGACTTGGTTGCGAAACTTGGCAACTTTTTAAACGAATACAGATTTGCAGATGAGTGACAAATTTTCTGTATCAGAAGTCAGCAGACTGACCGGATTGCCTTCCCATACTCTTCGTTACTACGAAAAGGAGTTCTCTCCTTTCTTGTCGGTTGAAAGAACCAGAGGCGGACATAGAGTTTATCGCAAAAGCCATATAGATGCTTTTTCGAAGATAAAACGAATGCTCAAAGAGGAACATTTGAGCATAAAAGAAGCTTATGATAAAATAAGGTTAGAGGTTAGCGGTGATCTTGAAGAAAGCGTCACGGATTCACAGAAAACTTCTGCCTATGATTCCCAAAACGAGCTAAAGCAAATGATGGCTCTTCTTTTGGAGAAAATGACGGAGTTGTGCTCTAACGCGAAACGAAGAGATGAGCTGCTTGTGGAAGTTTTAAACAAGCGAGACAGAAGGGAACATTCCGATTTGCTTGTTCAACTGCAAAGAAGCCGTTTTGAAGCTGGCGAAGCGGTCAAACTTTGCGATTTGTTGTTAAAAAAGCATTATGGGAGCTGGAAAACAAATGATTGATATAGATGTCGCCTTTACGCCTTCTGAAGTACAGGCATTAGACAATAAAATATGTGTGGTTGTCGATGTCATGAGAGCGACGTCCTCTTTGACTGTAATAGCTTCACAAAAACCTAAAAAGCTTACTTTGACGACAACAGTTCAAAAAGCTATGATGATGGCGGAAAAATCCCGCACAAATCCTTTGCTTTGCGGAGAAAGAAGAGGACTGCCTCCAGACGGCTTTGATTATGGCAATAGTCCTCTTGAGTATCACAGCGCTAATCTTAAGGACAAAGAAATAGTTTTTACTTCCAGTAATGGAACAAGAGCAATAGCTGATACCGTTCTCTCTCCGAAGGTTTATTTAGGCTGTTTTTTGAATGCTTCTGCTGTTTGCAAGAAAGCCTATGAGACAGCTTTAGAAAAAAAATGCGATATATTGCTTGTATGTGCGGGAAGAGAAGAAAAATTCGCGATTGATGATGCTTATTGTGCCGGTTATTTGGTGCAAAAGATAGTTTCTCTAATTCCTTTCGATAAAAAATTTGTTTTGAGCGACGGAGCTCAAGCGGCTCTTGGAATTTACGGTTATTATAAAGACGCAAAAAAGCTTTTTCTTATGTCGGGAGCCGGCAAGAGTCTTGTGGAAATAGGTCTGGAAAGCGATATAGACTTTTTGCTGAAGCCAGATCTAATAGATTGTGTACCCGAAATGATAGATAAAAATGCTGTAAAAATACCGGAATACGGTTTTTATTTGGCGGTGTAAACCAGTGCATAACAATAGCGGTTTTGAAATAAAGCTTCATGACGGAAATATTTTGGAACTGCGTGTAAATGAAATGATGCACGCATCAAGCCAAAGTTTTTCATTGCTTAAAACCGCTTTGAATAAATATGATTTCGTAGTTTTGGTTTTGCAGCCCAACGGAATATTGCCAGTTTCTGTGAAAGATGCGCTTGTAGAGCACCCTGGTTTTAAAAAACTGAAGGCAGTGCTCACAAGACAAATGCAAATACCGCAAAAAATATTCAAGTTGCCTCTCTACAAAGACGTAGATGAGGCTCTTTTAAGTATTGCGACTTTTAAAGGCGTAAAGGCGGGCATAGATAATTTTAAAAGTTTGCCTTTTATGCAATCAAAAATATTTTCCGCTTTTAAAGTTCTCAGAAACGATCCGGCAAATATCAAAGATGCCTTGGCGGCTTTGTCAGGCGACCATAGAATTGCTATGAAAATTCTGGAGCTTGCAAATGAGTCAAATGAAGCAAAAGAAGAGCCGTATGATTCATTAAGTAAAGCGGCGGCTTTTGTAGGCGGCGAGGGCATTGCTTACGTGCTTGTTTTTGAACTCTTCAAAATGCTTGAAGATGTATTTGAAGAAGCTTCTATAAAATTGCTGCACATGAAAAATTGCTCTTTGCTTTGTGAGACTATTGCCATGCTGGCAGTTTCAGATAAATCTCAGAGGTGGCTTTCTGCTTCAGCCGGTTTGCTTCATGATATAGGTTCTTTGCTTTTGGCCGATTATGCTCCAAAAAATTATGATACTGCTTCAAACAACAGATATTCGGCTGGTTTGTCTTCCTTGGAAGCGGAGAATAAAATATTCGCTTTTAATCATATAGAAGCGGGAAAGATGTTCTCAGATACTTTAAATCTGCCTCATTTTATAGAGTTGTCTATAACGGAACATCATTCATTGCCGCCTTTGCCTAATGATTTTGTGCTTCATAGCGTTATAGTTGCAGACAACTTTTTGAATGCTTCTCTGGGTTCAGATCCATTTATTTCTTGTGAGGATTCCTTGGAATTTTTGGCGAAATATACCGCTAAAATGAGTACGGGCAAGAGCCCTTTTACGGAAACTCTTAGAAGATTGGCTTTGAGAGAACGTTTTAACATGAGTGAAGAGTCCCGTCCTTTTGAAAAAAAGGTTCTAGGCAAGATATTGACACAGGTTTTAAGCGAGGCGCCGCTCACACTGTGAACATCAGGGAGTGGGGATTAGGGCGTAGGGTGTGGAAAGGATAGAAAAACCGAGTATTTATTTTTACACTTTACACCCTATATTTTACACTATTAAAGCTCGCACTCGCCACGCACCACTCATCACGGCGCGATCTTATAAGCGGATATTTTGAAAGGCTTACAGGAAAGTTTTAGACAAAACAAAGCGCTAGATGTCATATAGGCCGCCCAGTTCGTGGACTTCCCCTGCAAAGTTTTTCTGCATCATGGCTGCAATACTGCTTAAATCCTTTGTTTGAGCCATAACCCACATAAGTTTGACGAAAGCCGATTCAGGCGTCATGTCCATTGCCGGTATAGCGCCTGCATCTAATGCGGATCTGCCGACTTGATATAGTTCCATTTCAGTTGAGCCTATAACGCATTGAGTGCAAATTACTACGGGCACGCCCTTGTCAATAGCTCTTTTGACAGCCAAGTCAATACCGAATTCGCCTGTTGGTATGTTGCCTGCGCCGTATCCTTCAAGGACGATTCCCTTGTGAGTTTCTGCCAAAAAGTCTATTACCTCGGGTTTGATTCCCGGATAAACAGGGAGCATAGCAATGTTGGTTTCCAATTCAGTCCTAAGAATAGGCTTTTTCTTGCTTCTGTATTGTGTGCCTTTGGAAAATTTAAGCGATAGGCCTATTTTGCCCATTTCTGCGTCATTGACTGAAGAGAAAGCTTCCATATCAAATGCTGAAACCTTTTTTGCTCGGGAGCCTTTTATGATAGTTGAGCCAAAAACCACTGCTACTTCTGCTATATCTGAAATAGCGACCCTGACTGCATTAATCAGATTGTTTCTGCCGTCTGAGCCTATTTGCATGAGTGGAACCTGAGAACCGGTAATGGCTATAGGTTTTCCCAGTTCCTGTATCATAAAAGACAGAGCGGAAGCAGTATAGGCGAGAGTATCTGTTCCGTGAGCCAAAACAAAGCCCTCATAGTTTTTATAGTTCTTGTAGATTGTTTGAGCTATTTTAGCCCAGAGTTCCGGTTGCAGATTGGTCGAGTCGATGTTTGCCAGCTGCAAGATGTCTATTGCGGCGAGTTCATTAAGCTCAGGTATAGAAGCTGTCAGCTGCTGAGAATCGCTGCTGTTGCTTGGCAAAAAAGTTCCGTCTTCGGATTTTTGCATTGATATCGTTCCGCCAGTAGTTACCAGCAAAATCTTAGGTTTGCTCTCTTTCATTTTTATTATCTTTCCTTGAATTTTTATATATTTATATTTCTATCCACAGATTAACACAGATTAACACAGATAAAGGACCGATAAAGACCAAAAATCTCGCAAAAGCATGTCTGCTTTTGCTCAGTCTCAGCTTAAGACAGAGATTTCACAAGTAAACTTGTAAATCTCTGTTCTTAACCTGCGGCTTGTCCATAAATGAATTCTCTTTGAAGAATTCATTTACTATCGGTTTTTGCCTCAAAATATTCGGAATATTCATTCGATGACATCTCTCAATCCAAGGATACAACTATTTGCCAGCATCTCAAAGCAGTCAATTGCTTGACATAATAATTGCTATGCCTGCTAAACAGCTGAAGCTCTGAAAAAACAAATCTTGATAATACTTATATGATCCGGACCCCAAAAAGGTAACACATTTTCCGACAATATTTCCCCTTTCGTGAAGGAGAAAGGAAAATGTGTTATGGCATATAGTATTAAATTCAGGAAAAAAGTTTTAGATGTTACGTTGCACTAGAAAGTGTATTCTAACCCGAAACTCAGATTTTGGTCTTTCAGCGTTTCATCCATTCTGACTTTAAAGTTCATATGGTCGTCAACCTTGTAATCTGCAGTGAGTCTTATGTCAAAGTCTTTGGTGTCTATCATGTCTACGCTGAAAAGTATTTTGTCAGTGGCTTGATAATCAGCTCCAAGAGCTATTTTAGAAGCTAATATGCCAGCTCTTGACGTGAGCTTGGGTTTATTGGTTTTTTGTCCGAACATGAATGTAAAATCGTTTTCGTTTCCTATGTCTTCGATTCCTATTCTGAAGAAAGAATCATTGCTCTTAAGCATATCCAGATTTATGTCTGAGAGAATATCATCAGTAGGTTCAAAATACCTCAGATGATATTTGAAATTGAATTGCGTCTCTTTAAATCCTGTAAAGATTTTATCAGCAGTTGAAGCAATCTTGTTGACATCCTTCAGAGTTCCCGAAACTTTCGATCTTATTTCAGGGTCATTGATGTTTTTTTTCAATTCAGCAGTTATTTCTTCTGTGTTTTCAGCAGTTTTCCTGAGAGCTTCGGCAGTTTTCTTGATATCGCCGCTCATATCGTTGTTTTTGCTCAAGTCTTCCAGAATTTTCTCCAGATTGCTGACGGCTCCTTTGACGCTGGTTACTATTTCTTTTATATTCTCTCTGTTTTCGCCTGTCATGCCGTTTAGCTTTTCACTGAGATCTCGGAAGTTGGCTATAAGTTCTTTTATAGCAATTTTATTACCTTCGATCTCAGTTGAGAGGTTATCCAGCAGTCTTACAAGATTATCTGCAATGCTGTCGGTCTTGCTTTTTAATGAAGCGGTTATCTCGGAAATATTTACAGAAGCATCTTTTGCGTTTTGCACCAACAGCTTGGCGTTTTCTTTGATGGAGGGATCGCCAAGGAGATCTTTTGCCGCGTCTGTAACTTCCTGTAATCGGTGAATCAGGGCATTTCCTCTTTCAAAGAGCTCTTCCATTCTGGTTGGGTCGGTTCCAGGAACTACTTCTCCAGGAGCAACATATGGCGAGGTATAGTCTCTTGTAGGAACTATTTCTACAAATTTTTCACCCATAAGGCCTGCCGAGGATATAGTAAAAGTGTTTTTTCGTCTGATGTGATATTTTTTATCTTGAATTGAGACAAGAACGTATACTTGGTCATCCACTATGTTTATGTCTTCGACCTTGCCTATGTTGACCCCGGAAATAGAGACCCTTGAGCCGCGGCTGAGGCCGTTTACTGCGTAAAAACTGATTGTAAATGAGTAACCCTTTTCTTTGAAGCTGTAGTCGCCTATTACGAATACCAAATATACGAGCAGTGTTGTTACCAGAAGGGTCATTATGCCAACTTTTGTTGTGGATGTCATTTGCTCTTCCTCTTTACAATTGAGTCATAGGCCCTTGAGCCTCGCCTCTTACAAACTGCTGCACTAATGGGTTTTGGGAATTCATGATTTCTTCTTTGCTTCCTATTTCAACTATTTGTCCGCCATAATGAAGAGCCACTCTGTCGGCTACTCTGAAAGCAGATTTCATGTCGTGAGTAACCATAATTGAAGTAACTCCCAGCTTTTCTTTGAGCGAAAGATGAAGTTCGTCAATAGCGGAAGTCATGATTGGATCAAGGCCTGTGGTAGGCTCGTCATAAAGGATAATTTCAGGCTCCATGGCTATAGCTCGTGCTAATCCGACACGTTTTCTCATACCGCCTGACAATTCAGAGGGCATAAGATAGTTTGTGCCAGGCAGTCCGACCATTTCAAGCTTCTCAGAGACAAGATGATGTACCGCTCTTTTGGAAAGAGAGGTGTGTCTGTTTATTCCGAAAGCTATGTTGTCCTCGACATTTAAGGAGTCGAAGAGAGCCGCTGACTGGAAGAGCATACCCATCCTCATACGCAGTTCGTCCATTCTTGTTTGTTCAAGTTTTGTAATGTCTTCACCGTCTATAAGTATCTGTCCTTTGTCTGGCTTCATCAGACCTATTATGTGCTTAAGTAAAACACTTTTGCCGCATCCGGAAGGGCCGAGAATCACTAATGACTCTCCATCGTAAATCTTGAGATTTACGCCTTTTAAAACGGCTTTGGAGCCAAAACTTTTATGTAAGTTAGAGACGATAATCATCAGAAAATAATGCTGTTCAGATTGCTTATAAAAACGGTCAGAAAGTAGTTTACAGCAAGAATCATCATAATAGCAACAACAACAGAGTCAGTTGTGCTTTTTCCTACGCCTTCTGCACCGCCGGAAGTGGTGAAACCTTTGAAGCACCCGATTATTGCAATGATTGC
The DNA here is from genome assembly GCA_012520995.1 of Candidatus Rifleibacteriota bacterium. Lineage (GTDB taxonomy): Bacteria > Muiribacteriota > Ozemobacteria > Ozemobacterales > Ozemobacteraceae > JAAYNI01. Next base: position 61,280 of record JAAYNI010000010.1, on the reverse strand, counting down.
TCCAAAAACCATAGCCTTGAAAAGCCCTCCGAAAAGGTCATAGACTCTCAGCCATTCCAAGACAGAGTTGGTGAAAGATTCAAGAGTCAAGTCTATCTGGTAAACCGCAACAACTGCTCCGCCAATCATTCCTACTACGTTTACAAGAACTGTGAGCATAACAAGCATTATTGTGCATGCCCAGAATCTCGGAACTACAAGATAATCGACAGGATTGGTCGCCAAGGTGTCAAGAGCGTCTATTTGTTCCGTTATTTTCATAGTGCCAAGCTCAGCGGCGATAGAGCTTCCGACTCTGCCTGCAACTACTATGGAGGTGAGAATAGGCGCCATTTCTCTGGCCATGGCCAATGCGACAACGCCGCCCACATAGCCTTGAGCACCCATTTGAGCGAATTGATAACCTATTTGAACAACCAGAACGGCTCCGACGGAAACGCCTGTAATGCAGACCATTAGAACTGAGTCCACTCCTATATGTGCCATTTGGTCTATCAGACCTTTGACATCAAACTTACCAGAGCGTATGTTGCGAATAGTCCAGTAAATCGTTTGAAGGAAGAGGATTGTCATGCCTCCGACTTCATTGAGAAACTGTTTTGCTTTTTTTATCAAATACATTTTATTCTTCGCTCAGAGTTATGGTGTTTTCTATTTTTCCTATGACAACGAAATTGGTGGGCTGTATTTCAGAGCTTTTTCCATTCAAGTTCAGTTTGTTGCTCTCGTTGCCTTCGGGATAAAGAGTGAAAATAAGGTCGGAGTTCTTAGGACTGCTGACCCAATATTTCATTTTGTCTTCAAAAGAAGAACCGCCGCTTTCGGAAGGAGGTTTGTGCTCGTCTGTTATCAAGTTCTGATGCTCCGAAGGCTTTAAGTTAAGTCCTTGTACGGATAATACAAGGGTTTCTTTGCCTATATCGTCCGGGATTGTGAGATCCACTTTTCGTATGAAAGAAGGTTTGCGATAAGGTTTCAAGGTTACTTCGACGTTTAATACGCCTCCGCTGGTTATAGAAGAGTTTTTTATTTCAACCTTTTCTATTGCAAGTGTCTTTCGCTCTTTCTGGAACTCAAGTTTTATGAGAATCCTTGTGGGCATAACTTCTTCATCTTCGTTTTCAGTAACATTCTCCATTATGGAGATTAAGTCTGAGGCAATTGTCTGGGCAATATCGTTTTTTGAATAGAAAATATTGTCTCTGCGGAAAAAGTAGTATTTATTTTCCCTGTTTGCGCATTCAAATGAAATGCCTATTTTAGCGGTGCCGCCGCCAGTTCTGTCCATGGAGCTGTTTATTGCCTGCAGTATTGAAGATTCCAGAATAGTCAAAAATACTGAAGGATCTCTTACAATCTGAAAGTTTATCGTTTTGGAGATGTTTATGTCACGATCGGAAACATCTATGCTAATGGGGATCATTAAAGGAAGGCGACCTATTTCACCGGCTACTCCTTTTTCTCTGTCTTGAGTTATTATGCCAATCATTTCAACAGGTGAGCCTATTTTGAAAGGCATCTGAACACTGGAAAAAGAGTGATGTATATAGGCGGCTGTCATAAGATAGGATACAGCTCCTGTTCCTAAAAAAGAATGGGAAAGACCTAAAATCAGTTCTCCTTCTCTGTGAGTCAGTGTGCCCAGTGATACCATGTTTATATCGCCTCTGGCGAGCTGTATTCCTATGCTGGAACCTGGTTCGTAAGCGCTGGGAGATATTTCTGCAAAGAGGTCTGGGTTTCTTGCGGGTTCAGAATAAGAGGTTTTGAATTTTGATTCCATTATTCTGATATTTCTGTCTTTGAAACGGTTTTTTACATTTGCTGCCGCTTTTCCGGAAAGGCCTTCAATGAGTATGTCGGAAGCAGCGTAAACAAAGGCTGCTTCATCTTCTTCAAGGCAGATTTCTTCTGCTTTTGTGAAGGGAACTTCTCTGATTTTGTTATACTCTTTGCCTGCAAGCTTTACAGGCTCTGAGAGTGTCCATATAGAAGAATCGGCACTTTTCTTGCCAGAAGGCAAAGCAGCTGAAAGATTTGGATATTGCCAGATTGCAATCATTTCTTCTATTGGCGTTACAAGCCCGACCGTGTGGTCTGTCATAAGCCAGCCTGAGCTGATACCGCCTATCAGCATATTGTTGATATAAACAGGGCTGCCGCTCATTCCCGCGGCTATTCCGCCAGCTCTTCTGATTACATCGCCGCTTACTCGCACCATAAAGGATTGACCTGTCGGAGAAGGGCTTTCGTTTACTTTGTTATTGGCAAGAATTCCTAAAACTTCAACTTCGAAGGTTTCTATTTTTCTGCCTTCGATAACAGTTTTTCCGAAGCCTTTCATGCCTATGCGCACATCTTTGGCGGGCATTATTTTCGTGTTGGCAAAAATGCTTGTCGGAAATAAAAATGCTGAGATTATGCTGAAAATAAGCGTCGCGGAAAATTGTCTTTTAGCGCGCCGTAATAAGAATGCCATTGGAAATCCTTCTCTCTCTTCCGTCAGACGGTATGTTGACGGTTTTGTCGTTTATCACCATTGAAGTTGAGCCGCCGCCGTCAAGGTTGATAGCATGGCGAACACCTAGCTTCTGGAGGTAGGCTGCGAGTTCTTGAAGGGTCATGCCCTTGCTTCTAGCGGATCTGCCGTCTACCACGACAAAGAGAAGATCTCCGTCAAAGGTTGCTCCAACCGCTGTTCGCGGATGTCTGCCTTTGACTATGGAATAATGGAACTTTTCTTCTTGTCCGTTGATTGAAATCTGTCCGTCAGCTAATAGCCTTGGACCGCCGCAAATGGCGTGTTTAATGTTGTTCCAAGGTTTTTGAATTGAATAATCAAGCTTGACGGATTGTCCAAGAGACAACTTGGAAAGAAGCGCTGCTTTTTCGCCTGTGGCGGATACAGCTACGCCATCAGGAGGAATCAAAGCGTCGTTTTGATAAATTCCCACAATTTTTCCCTTTACAAGAACTGCTGTCAGCTCCGGAGGATCTGCCGCGGTATTGTTGACGTATTCGGGAGTATAGACCACAAGCGAGTTGTCTGAAAGCGGCTGATTGACCGCGTCTATTTCAATAGACAGACTGCCCGCCTTGAGTGTCCCGGAAAAGTCCGGATTCCCAAATGCTAGTATACCATCTTCTGTTATACCAAAAACAGATCTTTTGTAAAGCGAAGAACTTAATAATTTTTTGTTTATTATAAGGGTTCCAATAGGTGAACCGTTAGCTGCGAAATAAGCGCCGTTTATTCCTGCCAAAGCTTTATATCGTTTGGACATGGAAGAGAGGGTTTCTCTCTTTGAAATGCCGCCTTGTCCGAGTGATGGAATCAAATCCAAATTGTCTGCAAATGGATCGATTTTTAAAATATGAATATCTGACATGCCGTTGCCGCTGGGAGTTCTGTCTCTGTAATAGACAAGACCGTTTTGTATTCTTGTGCCGTGAACAAGAGGAAAACCTTTTTCTTCAAGGCGGAATGGCACGCAAAGCCTGAATGGCTCATTTTCTTTGGAAGCAGTATAAGGAGTGCCGAACTTATGGTCTGTGGCTAAAAGCAGTTCTGTGTATGAGTCTGTGTAATAGAAAGTGACTTTGTTGAACTTTTCTTCTATCTGAGCAGTCACTTCAGGAGCCAGTTCTTCCAGAGCCGGAACGAATCTGAGCTTCAATAGAGAAATGCCTGTATTTCTCTTCAGTATTTGCACTGGTTTGTCAAAGAAAAACTCCATAACTCCATGTGCTTCTTCTGTTCTGAATTTTACGGAGCTGAGAACAGCTTTTTTTTCTGCTTTGATTTCCGCTGCAGTTGCTGCTATTTCTGTTTTAACAGTTTCTATGAGTTCGGAAGAAACATCCTCTGTGGAAGAAGCATGTTCCATGAGAAACTCAGACAGAAGAAAGTCGCTGGCTTCGCTTTCTGCCAGCAGATACTCTTTTTCTGTGAGCAGTTCCATATAATGGCGCTGTCCGAAAGGCTCGGGCGGTGCCATTTGACGACTGCTTTGCTCGGACAAGGAACTTGCCGTGGTGCTTGGCAAATCGCGGTAAATGAAGCCATTTGACTGGAAATAGGCTCCAATTATGAAAACCTGTCCTAATATTATGAATAACAGGTATTTTTTCAGATGCTTTTTAATGGAACTTTACCTTATTGCATAGTTTTTCATGAATATATCGGCAGATCTTGGAAAAAACTTCGGCCTTTTTCTTTTCTGATTCTTTAAAGGCGTTAATAGAATAAAAAGAAAAAAAAATCGCAGTTAACCTGCGATTTTTTTTGTGCTTTTTGTCCTGGGTATTGGGTCTTCGCTATCCCCTACGCCCTAACCCCTACTCCCTGTTCTTAGAGTGTAGCCGTGACTTCTCTCCAAGATATTAAAGGCTTTTGGATCGCCACATTGTATATATCTGAGTATGAAACAGTAGTGCTGACTGTCATGTTCTCATTGCCTGAATTCTCTAGAACTTTTTGCCAGTCAAAGTAAGTAACTCTTACATCGTTTGGCATTTTTTTTCTGTTGAAATATCCGACGGCCAGATTACCTATTATGTCCATGTTTATGAGTTTTTTCATGGATGAATCAGTTTTCAGCTCCATGCCGCCTTCAGCGTAGAAGGCTCCTTCAAGCCTCGGGCTTAAGTTTCTGAAGGGGTGAGTAATTCCGTATCTGGACCAGTCGCTGTCGTGATGGGGTTCATAGATTATTCGGCCGGTTCTGGGGTTGTCAGATGAAGTGTCGTGAGTTTTGTCGCGCAATGCTATTATGCCAAGTGCCGACTCATTACCGTTTTCATCTAGGGTGGTGAGTATGTCGCCGCCAACATATACGTTTCCTTCTACCACTAAGAGACCTTGCCCTTTTACCCATCCCTCTATAAAAACATCGCCTTTAACATAGGTTATGCCATTAACTTCTACAGCTCTGCTGAAGTCGTGGGCTTTTGTAGGGTTGCTGAAGATGCTGGAGAATTTGTTTGGAACGTTTCTCCAGTCGCCCCAGCCATACATTGGCAAAACGTTGGTGTAATTTACTTCGTTTCTGCCAAACGCTTCTTGAAACTTTACGTTTGTAAAATATTTGCCATGTTTTGGATTCTCTTTAGGGTCTATGACTCTAGTAGCCAAAGACTTATAAACAGAAGCCGGATAGATATTCAGGTCTTTGTCGGAATATTCGCCGACTTGAGTTGTTTCGGCATGGTATTTTTCGCTGCTGTTGCCCTGCCACCAAGGGAAAGAGAATGGACCCTGCCATTTGTTGTAGTGTCGTTTTACAGGCGAATCTGTGTATTCCAGCTGAGTTTCGCTGAAATCGGCGCCGCCGTTCCAGCCTGTCCAGCCTATTCCCATGTCTATCCAAGGGTGCTCAAGCTGATTGGAAAGTTTAGTGAGCATCAGCCATTTTGGAAGGTCTACAACAGCTCCGTTTTTAAAGTAAGCCTTGCCGCCTTTTACCGTAAAGCCCCAAGGGTCAAGAATATCGAATTTCGCTATCTCAAAGGAGTCCTTTTTGACCATGTCGGCAAAAAAGCTGTGAGCGGGAGCCACTACACCTAATGTTTCTTTGTCTTCAGAAGTTTTCATGAGAACCGCTTTCAAAAGCTTTTTCATTTCAATCTGCTTCTTGGTGTTGTTGTGTTTTCCCATGGAGTTTATAGTTATATAGCCTTGTCTGGCGACTCCGGGGGGAACTCCCTGAGATATAAGATTTTGAGTGGCGGCTTTGTCCAGCTGCCAATCTACTTGAACTTTTATATCACTCTTTTGCAGAAGCGGAGCTACATTTGTATCGCCTTTCGCCAGTCTCTCTGTGTCTACCATCAAAGATCCGCTGTCTTCATTGGCTACCAGCTTGTATAGAGGATAATCGGGATTGTTCAGCTGAGTCCGCATGTTGAAAAGCGCTTCTTCTGCTCCTGCTTCAGCCAATATCAAAGCTGCCGTGGCATCTACATAGTTGCCCGACAAGACTGTTTCTCCGCGCATCCGATATATCATTCCGAAAAGCAGAATGCTTATAAAGCTGACCACTCCAAGAATAAAAGATAGAGCCACTCCTCGTCTTTTAAGTGTCATTCTCATGGGTTTGCTCCTTGTAATCCTTATAAAAGGTGAGATCTTTCTTTAATTATAGCAGTTTGACATGAAATTAGGAAGTGTACGGCTGAAAAGCAGTGGGTTGTGGGTAGTGGATGGTGGGTAGAAAGGTTTTGGAATTTTTCCGTGTGTTCTGTGGTTTCAAAGAGGGGTTTGGAATTTTTTCTGGCTTTTCTAAAATAAAAAAGAGCAAGATACGGGACTCGAACCCGCAACTTTCACCTTGGAAGGGTGACACTCTACCAATTGAGTTAATCTTGCTGGCAAGTGTAAAGTTATCATGTAAAGCCCCTTCTAGTCAATAGAAAAAATATTTAAAAAAAAGACTAAACTATTTTGCGAATCTTGCCGATACGGATAGAGGGACAGATGTTTTTTGTCGCCGCCGAAAAGAAAAAGATATAAAAAGGCGGCCAAGGAGGTCGGCAATGAGAAACACTTTTTCCGGCTTGAGCATAGCCAAGAGCGGTTTGTATGCTCACAGAACGGCTATGGAGGTTACGGCTCAAAACATAGTCAACGCCGGCACAGAAGGCTACACAAGGCAAAGAGCCGTGCTGGCTTCCGCAAAATCTTACCTGCTTAGCGGCTCACATGACGCTACTATGGGTCATACTGTAGGCAACGGCGTTTTGGTTACGACTGTTCAGCAGCTGCGCGATGTTTATATGGATGCGAAGATTGTTGATGAAACTTCTGATCTTGCAGGCCATGATCTGACAAACACTCTGCTTAAACAGGTGGAAGCCATAGTAAATGAGCCTGGTCTTTCTAATATAGCCAATCAGCTGGACAAATATTGGGCGGCATGGCAAGATTTGGCAAACGACCCTTCCAATACTGCATTAAGACGAGGTCTTATCGCTGAGACAGAGAGCTTGATAGATGTTTTCAAAGAAATAGATTCTCAACTTAAGTATCTGCAAGGAGTAAAATGCGAAAGCAATCACGGCGGCATAGAAACTCAAATCAGAGAAAACGTAAATCAAGTTAACAAGCTGGCTTCTGAGATTGCCGTTCTTAACAGAGAAATAGCCCGCTCCGAAATCAACGGCTCTACAGCTAACGAACTGCGAGATCAAAGACAGATGGCTTTAGAAGACCTTGCTGAGCTGGTAAATATAAAATCTTTTTACAACAAAAAGGGCGAACTGACCGTAAACGTAGGCGATCACACTTTGATTCAGCATGAGTATCACAATGATTTTTATGCTCATTACGATCCTGACAGCGGTAAAAGTTTCGTTTCGCCTTCTGCCAAAGGCTTGCCGGATGCTTCCAATGATCCTGATGTGGCTTCTGCTGTTCCGACAGGTTTGAAAAACCTCAACAACATGACTTTGACAGTCACTCAGACAGCAGAAAAGCATTCCATGTATTCGTTTTTGACATATCACCCTCTGACGGGACCGCTTTCAGATTTCGGCATAACAAGCGGCACTTTCACGGTTAACGGCAAAACTTTCGAACTGGATGCTGAAAACACAGGAATGAAGGAATTGGCTTCTATGTTGAATGATGCCAATATAGGCTTGGAAGCTTATATCAACGAATCGGGACAGTTGATTTTGAATGCTTCGGCCAGCGGAACAAAAAACAGCATTAAAACCGAAGATGGCACAAGCAATCTCTTCACAGTTTTAAATCTTCATGACAGCAAACAGCCCAGAGATGCTATTTTCAATTTGGGCAACAAAGAATATGTTTTGCCGACTAACAGTATTCAAGATCTTATTCCCGGAGTGAATCTGGAAATCAAAAAGCCTGGCGTTGCCACCCTGGGTCTTACTCCGGCAGTAACAGGCGGAAAGCTGGGGGCTCTTTTGAGTGTCAGAGACGGCGAAGTTCAAACCCTGATAAATAAGCTTAATGAGATGGCTTATGCGGTAGTTTCGGAGACCAACGCTTTACACAGATTGGGTTACGGTCTTGACGGAGAAACAGGCAGAAACTTCTTCCAGCCTATGAATGGCAACTTTGCTGAAACCGGTTATAAAAATGCTATTGAAAATATGGCTGTAGATTCGCAAATTCTTGCGGATCTCAATGTGATAGCTGCTTCAGGCGGCACTTATGAGAATGAAGGCGACAGACTCAGAACTTACAATGGTGACGGCAACGGCTACAATGCTATAGAAATAGCTCAGCTTAAACACAAAGCTCTTTTTAATGACGGTAAAACCACATTGAACTCATTTTACAACGAAGCTATAACTCAGCTGGCTACTGCCAGCAAGAGAGCTGAAAATGAGGTTGAATACGGCATGAACGTCATAAGCCATATGGAGAAACAGCGCCAGTCACAAGCTGGAGTCTCATTAGATGAAGAATTGTCGAATCTTATAAAGTATCAGCATGCTTACAACGCTTCGGCAAAGGCGATAAGCGTAATAGACGAGATGCTTGACAAGCTGATTAACGGAATGATCTAAGATTTTTTATAGGAGAATGAAATGCGTGTAACGAGCCATTGGTTCAATAATGCTTTCATAAGGCGAATCAACAACAACTTTTCAAACTTGGCGGCAAGCCAGGAAAAGATAGCTTCCAACCGCAAATATCTTTCCCCTTCGGAAAACCCTGCGGATAACGCTATAGCTATGAAGCTGAGAACCGACGCTTTTGAAAATGACCAATACTTGAGGAATATAGAACATTCTCTCGACTGGTATGCCAAAAGCGACGGGGCTATGACCAACGCCGAGTCTATCATACATCGCATTAAAGAGCTGGCTGTTCGCGGAGCCAATGATACTTTTGAAGAGCTCGAAAGAGATGCTATGGCTAAGGAAGTCGAAGAGCTCATGAAAGAAATTGCAAACATAGCCAACACCAGAATAGGCGAAGAATACATATTCAGCGGAAGCAATACGAATATTAAGCCTATAGAACTGGTTTTGGGCAAAGACGGCGAATTCAATACTTCCATTGTTACTCACGGGCATGGTGTGGAACGCTCTAAGATCAACGAAGACAGCGTAGTCGGTGTCAGATATAACGGCAATGAGATTCGTCTTAAGAGCGAAGTTGACAGAGGGGCTACTCTAAGCAAAAGCTTTACGGCTCTGGAAATGTTTTTTGGCGGACTTCCGAATGAAGCTCCCGCATTTTCTTCTCAAATGCCCCCTCTTGAAAAAGCTATGCCCCTTACTGTTTTGAATGGCGGACGAGGTGTTCAGGGCGGATATATAAAAATATCAGACCGGGCAGGCGTAGAGTACAGGGTTGATTTGACTCAGGTTTTCAACATTCAGATGATGTTGGATAAAATCAATGAAACCGGGGCTTTTGAAGCAGGTTTGGAACAGGTTCCATCAGATACGGCTGCAGCTTTGGGTCTTTACAGAAATGCCGGCAATGCTTCCAAAATTTATGGTCTTTCTGACCCTGCAATGCGTTCAGAGTTTACGCCTCTTACAGATTTGAACGCAGGTTTAGGGGTTCCTGACGGTTATCTCAATATAGCTTCAAGAGACGGAAAAATTCACAGAATAGATTTAACCGGTTCTGTGACTGTCAAAGATGTGATAGACAAAATCAATGCCCATGCAGGCGGCTCGGTTGTAAGAGCTTCTTATGACATGGTTCACAAAAGAATAGAATTAAAAAACCTCACAGAAGGCAAAGGCGAGTTTTCGGTAACTTCGGAAAAAACGCAGTTTTATATAAAGGCATTGCCGCCAAGCACTGCTGCTGACTTGGGTCTTGTTGATAACGCTGGTCCAGGAAGTGTGCTCTACTCCAAGACTGATATAGCTATGGACTCTGTCGAAAGCCCTTTGGAAAATATAAATGATGGCAAGGGTTTCAGACGCGGATTTATAACTATAACTGGGCATGATGGCGTTTCCAGAAACGTAGATATTTCTGAAGCCAAGACTCCGGATGATATTATAGCGGCTGTAAATACACAAACAGGCGGAGCTCAAACGGCTTCTTATGATACAGGTTCAAACAGAATAAGAATCACTGATACAACCTTGGGCGCTTCCGACTTCACGATAGAAGAATTTGACGGAACAGCTCAAATTCAAGTTTCAGAAGATACAATAGCCGCCAAATCTTTAGGGCTCTTGAAAGAAACCAAAGGCACATCTTTGATAGGCGATCCTATTGCCGCTTCTTCTCCATTGAATGCGAATACACCGCTTGCAGATTTGATTCCCCCTCCTTCTGCTAAGGGCGCTGTAGTTTTAAATGCTGAATATGGTGAAGAAAAACGAATTTCTCTCGAAGGCGCATCGACTATTCAAGATGTTATAGACAGAATAAACAACAGCGGCGGTTTTTACACAGCTTCTTGGGATGACAGCGAAAAAAGAATTTTTATTAGAGCGCGAGACGGCGATGCGAAGAGCTTTTTGGCAGCAAGAGAAAGTTCAAATACAGCTGGCGATTTGGGCTTTATCAAGAATGCTTCCGTATATGATCAGGTCAAGATAGTTTCAACTCCCGTAAAGATTTCAAGTCTGCCTACTCTTGAAGGAGCCAAGGATTTGGATCCTATACTCACTGAAAAAACTCTTTTGCGCGATCTCAACAGCGACAGAACTTTCAATTCCAGCGGGGTAAATCTGGGTTTTATAAGGATCACTGACAAAGCCGGCCGTTTCAAAGCTATAGATTTGCGCGGTTCAGAGAGTATTCAGGATGTTCTGGATAAGATAAACGATCCTTCAAATGGACTTTATATCAGAGCCAAGATTAACAGCGATAAAAACGGCATAGAAATAGAAGACCTGAACCGAGGCGCAACTGGCCATTTGGAAGTTGTAGACGTTGACAGCACTTGCGGTCATGATTTGGGCATTATAGGCAGAACGGTGGATCATAAGATTGTGGGTGAAGATTTGGACCCCGCTCTTACAGAAAGAACCCGCTTAGAAGATTTGCGCGAAGGTTTTCCGGGCGGCAAAATCTACATTCAAAGCGGCACATTCTCAGGTGAAATAGACCTTTCCGAATGCAAAACTGTCGGAGACGTTATCAATACAATTTCCAATAATGTTCCTGACATGCAGGCTCAGGCATGGATTTCTGCTGACAAGAAAAGCCTCAATATTTCTAACTGGGCTGGCAAAGACTATATAAAAGTATTGGAGCCGGCTGATTCTAAAGGAGCTGCAGGAGCTTTAGGTTTTTCTCCTGGCCGCTCTTTGTTTACTACTTTGATAGATTTACGCGACAGCCTTTTAAGGGGCGATGTCAAAGCTGTTTCGGATATCACATTGCCTGGTCTTGAAAGCGATTTACGAAGACTTTTGAATGTGCATTCGGAAGTGGGCGTAAAGACGAACAGAGCAAAATATTCAGAAGAAAAAATGACTAATCTCAATCTGAATGTTAATAAGATGCTCAATAAAGTAAGTCAGGCTGACATAATTGAAGAAATAATGAAAATGAATGAGATGACCGCATCTTATCAAGCTTCTTTGCAGGTTGGAGCAAGGCTTATGCAGATGTCGCTCATGAATTTTTTAGGATAAAAATTAACTGAAAAGGACTTGTGATGAAATTTAAGAGCTCAAGATTTGGCGAATTAGATATTAATGAAAGCGAAATAATCAACTTTGGAAAAGGTCTCTTAGGCTTTGAAGACTATAAACGTTATGCTCTGCTAAAACTGGACGATAAAACACCTTTCAGGTGGCTTCACTCGCTGGATAACGAAAATTTAGCTTTTATTGTGATTGAGCCTTTGCAGTTCATGTTTGAATACAATATCGAAATATCGTCTGAAGATCGTAATCCTTTGGAATTGGCGGATCCGGCTGATGCTTTGATTTATGTAACGGTCTCTATTCCCGAAGATGCTGAAAAAATGACGGCTAATTTGCAAGGTCCTTTGGTCATCAATAAAAAGAACAAAAAAGCCGCCCAAATTATTTCCAATGATCCGGAGCACGATGTCCGAACTTCTATTCTTGCCGAGATTGAGAAGAGAAATAAGAGAATTGTGGAATACAGCGAGTCTTTGGCTGCGAAAAAACAAGAGGCGGCTAAATAATGCTTGTTCTAACCAGAAAAACAAACGAGAAAATTGTTATAGATGATGACATAGAAATTGTCATTGTGGATATAGGCAAAGACACTGTCAGAATAGGAATTGAAGCGCCAAAAAGCGTGAAAATTCATAGAAAAGAAGTCTATGAAGAAATTCAGCGTTCAAACCTTGAGGCTAGCAAGCCGCTTTCTGAAGAAAAGCTGAAATCTCTGCAGTCGGAATTTTTGAAAAAAATACAGAAACCAGAGAATTTATAACCACGAACCACACGAAAACACGAACTAAAAACCTTTTGGAACCACAGAACACACAGAATGCACGGAAAAGCTGCTAAAACATCTGGAACAGCCGTTCTATCCACAGATTAAGAAGCAAACGAACATAACATTATCTTCTATAGAATCTAATGTCGCTTTATCTCTAACAATCGCCAGAAAGAGCAAATAAATTTGCTCTGTATTGCTTTGAATGATCGACTCCGCAAAAACTAAGATGGTTTTTGCTCAAATTGCTTTCTTTTAAACGATGATTTATTAGCACCTTAGAGAAATTATCAATTTAGCAATTGAGTCTAAACATTCATTTCTAATTTATACTTTATAATTTCTAATTTAGTTAAACTCGCCACTCCCACCCGCCACTAATTTTATTGCTTGCGCGGCGGATAGGTGCTATATCATAACATGATGAATCTCAGCGGAGGTACAGCGTGGAACTTCTTTCTCCGGTTTTATTAGTTGTTGTCGGTATAGTAATATTGGTTTGGGGAGCTGATAAATTTGTAACAGCGTCTTCAGCTTTTGCCAAACATTTTAATGTGCCTTCTTTGCTGGTTGGAATGATCATAGTAGGTTTCGGCACTTCAGCTCCGGAATTTATAGTTTCCGCAATGGGAGCCTTAAATGGACAGCCTGGCATATGTATTGGCAATGCTTTTGGCTCTAATATAGCCAATATAGCTTTGATATTGGGTGTCACAGCTATGATTAGTCCAGTTTCCGTAAACTGGTCAATTTTGAAGTTCGAATTGCCTGTTTTGACTCTTGCAACCGTATTTGTTGCTTTTTTGATTAGAGACGGAAATCTTTCAAGGCTTGATGCATTGCTTATGCTGATTGTCTTTTTCGCCATAATAGGTTATCAAATCAAGACAGCTCTCAAAGAGAAAAAGCTGGCGGATGAGGCTGTGAAAACAGATGATGCTTCTCTTGCTTCCGAACATACAGAGTCAGAAGAAGGCGAAACTTCTCAGTCCCAGGTTGAGATGTCTTTGGGCAAATCGGTTTTCTGGATATTTGCAGGTTTGCTTTTGCTTATGGTAAGTGCCAGAATGCTTGTAAGTGGAGCTACCGATATAGCGAAAATCTTTGGGATTAGCGATTTGGTTATAGGTCTCACTGTAGTTGCTCTGGGAACTTCATTGCCTGAGCTTGCTTCTTCAGTAGTTGCGGCTCGCAAAAAGGAAGATGACATAGCGGTTGGCAACATCGTAGGTTCAAGTATATTTAACTTGCTGGCTGTAGTAGGATTTGCAGGTATGATAGCCCCCTTTAAGGCTGAAAAAATCGTTTTGACAAGAGACGTTCCCGCTATGTTGATTGTAACTCTGGCTTTGTTTTTGTCTTATTTTACTAAAGGCGAGCAAAAACGTATTTCCCGTTTAGGAGGCTCTTTGCTCTTGCTTTCGTATATAGCATATACTGTCTATCTTTTTGTGGGCAAGGCAGGGTAATGGTTCTATGGAATTAAGTAAGGATGTGAACTTTTTATTAGTTCCTGTTGAAGAAACAGAAATAAACGACTTCAAAACTAAAATGCAGGAGTCGTTTCAAAAAAGATACGAAGAATATTATGCAGCTACAGAAAGAATAGTGCTGACTGAAAAAGAAATAGACCAGTCTTTGGCCAGAGAAGGCTCGATTGCTTATAAAGCTTTGGTTGATGGAGAAATGAAAGGCGGAGCTATTGTAGTAATCAATAAGGAGACTCAGCACAATTATTTAGCCTTCCTTTTTGTTAAATACGGTCTCCAGAATAAGGGAGTCGGCGTGGCTATTTGGAATGCTATTAAGCAGTTTCATCCGGAAACAAAAGTCTGGGAAACAGGCACGCCATATTTTGACAAAAGAAATATACATATTTATGTGAATAAATGCGGCTTTAGCATAGTAGAGTTCTACAATGAAAAACACCCGGATCCTAACCCTGGCGACAGTGATCCCTTTGAGGAGTTTTTTGTTTTCCGAAAAACAATGACAACGCAATAAGCAGCTGCTGACGAGCTTTAATAATATAAAGTTTGCTTCTAGGCTGTAAGTGAGTGCACTTTGTGCTTAAAAAGGTGCTTGGAGGATTTTGTGCGGATAAAAATATTTTCTCTTTTTATTTCTGTTTTGCTTGTTTTTACTTCCTTCTTGCCTTTTGCAGCTGATGGAGCTGAAGAAGTTGACAGAGCCCTCTTTCTTAATCTTCTGGGTGAATGGCATTTACTGGAAAAAGAAGACAATATCGATTCTGGAACTTATGTCTATGTAATAAGCCCAAACGAGGAAGGAAATTATCCTGTTTTATCCCTTAAAGAAGATAGAAGTTATTCCTTGACCTTTTTTAAGAACAAGAAAGTTGATTACAAGGCTTTGCCAGAATCAGGTTATTATGAGTTGCTCTCTGAAAACGCTTTGCGTTTTTTTCCCGATAAAGGAGATTCCTATATTGTGGAATACAAATTTCTTGCAGGCATTTTCTTGCTGATTACCGATCAGTCTTCGACTTATATTTTTTCCAAAGTAAAACGCGAAGACTTGAACTACTTTTAGTGCTTTGTAATATCTAAAACTTTCCTGTCAGCCTTTCAAAATTCACAGGACAATATCCGCTTATAAGATCGCACTGTGCTGAGTGGTGCGTGGCGGGCGGCGAGTTTAATTAAATTAGAAATTATAAAGTATAAATTAGAAATAAATCTTTTAGTCTTTTCTGCAGTTTCTGCCTGTGTCTTGGGTTTTGCCCTTTCTATCTCCTACTCCCTCTAGTGCGATTGTTGCATCAAATAACCATGAATAGTCCATGTTGACTGCTTGTCATTGAATAGAGAAGTTTTAGACAAAACAAAGCACTAGTTAAGTTGTTTCAGCTTTTTTTCGGCTTCTTTCCATGTCGGACAAAACTTTTCGACAATGGTATAAAATCCTTTATTGTGATTCTTCTCCAGCAAGTGAGCCAGTTCGTGAGTGATTATATATTCAAGGCATTCTATAGGCTTTTTAGCAAGTTGCAGGTTAATCCAGATTCTTCGTTTGGTGATGTTGCAGGTTCCCCATCTGGTTTTCATGTTTTTCACATGATACTCGTTTGCTGATATGCCCATTTTTTCCTCAATTTGCTTTGCCAAGGAGTCTATAGCTCTTTTAAGCTTTTGTCTGTACCAGTTGTTGAAGGCTTTCTCTTTGGATTCTTTAGTAGCATTTGCAGGCACTTTGAATATGATTCTGCAGAGTTCTTTTTCTAATTCTAATTGGTATGTTCTTTGTCCATTTATGACTTCTAATACATAGGGGTTGCCCCATAGATAATGGATTTCTCCAGAAGTATATTCTCGTTCAGTTTGTCGTGATTGGGCTATTATACATTCTCTGGCAGCGTTTATGCGTTGCAGTTTTCTTAAAATTAATAGTTTTATTTCTTTGTCTGGAAACTTTATAGGAGCAGTTACTCTTACTTTGCCGTCAGGTGGGACAATTCTGATATAGAGATTTTTCAGTTTTTTCTTTTTTATAATTTCGACGGCTATGCCGCCTATATTTTGATTATTGCTTTTCATTTTAGTAGCTGAAGATAACATATTTACATGGTTTTCGTGTTTTTTATTCTAAAAATATTGACAATTAACGCTCTTAGTTGCTAAGCTTTCTGTAGACCTATCTTTTACTTTCCTTGAATTAATGGAGGATACTTAATGAAAAAAGCTGATCTGGTTCGCGAAATAGCAAAAGCAGCAGATTTAACCCAAACCAAAGCTGCAGACGCTCTCAATGCCACCCTTGAGATTATCAAGCAGAGTCTCAAAAATCAGGAAGACGTTCGCCTTGTAGGCTTTGGCTCTTTCAAAGTAACAGAAAGAAAAGCCAGAATGGGAATCAATCCCCAGACCAAGAAAGCCATCAAAATACCGGCTTCCAAGGTTGCAAAATTTGTTCCTGGCAAAGAACTCAAAGAACTTGTAAATAGCGGCGGTGCTGACAAAGGCAAGAAAAAAACCGCAAAGAAAAAATAAAGTTTCCTTTTTAAAATTAAAATCATGAAACCGCCTAAATGGCGGTTTTTTTGTGCTGATTTTATGGTATCATCTTGAGGAAACGCTAAAACAACAAGAAAACACTTTGGAGGGGAAAAAGCTGTCATGACAGTCGAAAAAAAACGCTTAGGCGATATATTGACAGACTGTAATCTTATAACGGCCGAACAGGTCGCTGAGGCTCTTAAATACCAGAAAGCCAACGACATAAGACTTGGCGAGGCTCTTATAGAGCTTGGTTTTGTCACAGAAGATGACATCATATGGGCGCTAGGCAATCAACTTAATTTATCATGTATACATCTCAACATGGATATAATAGATCCTGAAGTTGTGCCTATGATTAGCCCTGAGTTTGCTTTGCAATATCGCATAATACCTCTTTACAGAGCAGGCAATCAGTTAAATGTTTGCATGACAGACCCCCTGGATTCCAGGCCAATAGAGTATTTGGAAAAAAAATATTCTGTTAATGTTTCTGTTTCTATAGCTAAAGCCAAAGACTTTGAAGCTGTTTATCCGCTTCTTTATGGACAGTCTGCAAGTGCTAATGGAGACATGCCGCCTCAAATTGAAGCCTTGGGTGAAGGAGATATGCATGCTGAATCAGAAAAAGACCTGCAGACTCCCGACAAGGTTTTGAACTATATTCTTTCAAACGCTCTTGCATCTTCGGTTGAAAAAATACATTTTGAAACATCGGATGATAATGTTGCTGTGCGTTTTAGGAAGCATGGCGTTCTTATGACCAAACTGGAAATTCCCCTTAAGCTTCATTCAGAAATTTTACAGAGAGTGAAAAAGCTTTCCAATATTCCTGAAGATGCTGCAGAATCAGTGCTTTCAGGACACTTCAGAGTTGTGTCCAGCAACAGCGGTAAACGAGCCTATCTCAGTTGCATGTTTTATCCAGGTGCTGAGAGTGAGAGTCTCATAATTAGCATTTCAGATGTCGAGAATGTTGTAAATACCATGGATCCTTCCTCAAGGGAAGCTATTGATCTCTTGGGGGAAAGTCTCTTAGCCAATAGCGGCGTTCTTTATCTTAGCGGGCCTGGAGAATCCGGGAAAACTGTAACTCAGCATATTCTTTTGAAAAAGTTTGATGTTACGGCCAGCAAGATTGTTACTATAGAAAAGAATATAGAGTCTATTGTTCCAATGGTAACTCAGCTTAAAGTGGGCACGGACGGTTTCAGCGAAACTCACGATGCAGTAAAACTTGCTGTTAAGTTAGATGCAGACGTAATAATGCTTGACTGTGAGGACAATGCCGATTCTTGTGAACTTTTGGCGTATTCTGCGGCAGGCGGTAAAACAGTTGTTATAAGTTTGTCAGCGGTTGATGCCTGTGATTCAGTTATCAGACTCTTGGAAGTTGTGGATCCCCGTCTTTTAGCTTCATCCTTGTGCGGCTTTGCTCACCAGCGCCTAGTGCGAACTCTTTGTCCGGCTTGCAAAAAGCCTGTGGAATTTCCGGATGAGCTTAAAAAATATTTGCCTGAACACTATTGGGAACACAAACTTTATGAACCGACTGGCTGTCCCCAGTGTAATTCAACCGGCAATTTGCGCAAAAAGATGTTGCTGGAGTATTACCCCATAAATAGTGAGTTGACAGAACTTATTATAGAATCTCCCGACTATTCCAAACTCAAGGAATATGGAGCAAGACAAGGTATACGCAGTTGTGAAGAACAAGCTTTGCAACTTCTCTTGGATGGAGAAATAGCCCCAAAAGAATTCATGAGGCAATTTTAAAAGATGGATAATATTATAGGAAAATTCTTCGGTTCGAAGGAAGAAAGAAAAGATCCCCAAACGGATGTACAGGCGAACTCGCAGCAGAGACCAGCCATACAGGCAACGCCAAATTTTGATGACCTTGCTAATTTGGCTCCGCAGAGTATAACGCCTAGAAGACCTGCGCCGGCAACTTCTGTTCCTTCTCAAGGCGCAAGACCGGCTGCTGCTGCTCCTAATAGACCTATGCCGGCTCAAGCGGGAAGACCATTGCAACCCGCAAGACCTGCAACGGCTCAGGGCTATCCGACCATACAGGCTCCTGCAAGACCTGCAACGGCTCAGGGCTATCCGACCATACAGGCTCCTGCAAGACGTGCGGGAGGCTCCTCTGCTCTTAGCACTCGCAAGGTTTTAGATGGTAAAAGCAACGTTACCTACGGTGCAGAGAAAGACGGTGCCAGCGGAGGCGAAGCCGTAGTAACTATTGACGATCTTTTGCAGATGGTAGTCGCTGAAGCCGGTTCCGACTTGCACATAGCGGTTGGCGCTCCTCCTATGCTTCGTTTGCAAGGCAAGCTTTGGGCAACAGACTTGCCTGTGATGAATGATTCAGACGTTAAAGGAATGCTTTTTAACTTTTTGACAAACGAACAGAAAGAAGAACTGGAAGATACTCTTGAGCTCGATATGGCTTATGAAATTCATGGCTTGGCACGCTTTCGCTGTAATGTTTTTTACACGCGGTTGGGCTTAGGCGCAGTTTTCAGAGTTATTCCTAACATAATAAAGAGTCTGCAGGAACTTGGCATGCCTCCTGTGCTGGCAGATTTGACCCGAAGGAAAAAGGGACTTATGCTTGTAACAGGTCCGACAGGTTCAGGCAAATCCACTACTCTTGCAGCTATGATTGATCTGATTAATAAAGAACGTCAGGAGCATATAATAACTATTGAGCATCCGATTGAGTTTGTGCATTCTCATAATAAATGTTTGGTTAGTCAGCGTGAAGTAGGAAGCACTACCAAAAACTTTAGCAATGCTCTAAGAGCTTCCTTGCGCGAAGACCCTGACGTAATATTGGTGGGCGAAATGCGTGACTTTGAAACTATAGCTTTGACTGTAACGGCAGCTGAGACTGGACACCTAGTTTTTGCTACTTTGCACACCCCTTCTGCGCCTCAGTCAATTGAAAGAATAGTAGACGTTTTCCCGGGAAGTCAGCAGAGCCAAATAAGAACTCAACTAGCTGATTCGCTAAATGCTATTTTAGCTCAGCAGTTGATTCCTGCTCTTGACGGATCTTCCCGAGTCGCAGCTTTGGAAATACTTATAAACATTCCTGCGGTTGCAAACTGTATCAGAGACAATAAAACATATCAGCTGAACTCAATTATGCAAACCAGCAAGCAACAAGGAATGCAAACGATGGATCAGTCTTTGATGGACTTGGTCAAGCAAAGGAGAATAGCTCCTGTTGAAGCCTACATGAGAGCCTTCGACAAAAAACTTTTTGAACAATATAAACCCATTAATTTATAAACGCATAACAAATAAATCTCTTGCAAGTGGCTGCTTTCTTGTATTAGACTGCTGCCGCTTGCATAATACACAGCTTTTAAAGATACGGGGTAAGACATGGCAAACAGACACATCATGAATCCTGAAAGTATAAGAAACCTTGCCATAATAGCGCACGTAGACCATGGCAAAACCACTTTGGTCGACGCTATGATAAAGCAATCGGGTTTGTTCAGAGATAGCCGGCTTGTAGAAGATCGCTTTATGGACAGCAATGATCTTGAAAAAGAGCGCGGAATAACGATTTTGTCCAAAAACCTTTCTTTGGAATATAACGGTTATAGAATCAACTTGATAGACACGCCAGGACACGTGGATTTTGGCGGAGAAGTTGAGAGAGTTTTAAAAATGGCAAACGGTTGTTTTCTCTTGGTCGACGCTTTTGAAGGCCCTATGCCCCAGACCAGATTTGTGCTTAAGAAAGCTTTGGAGACAGGCTTGAAACCTATTGTTGTTATCAACAAAATTGACAGACCTGACGCGAGAGTTGAAGCAGTTGAAGACGAAGTGCTTGAACTTTTTATGGAGCTTTCTGTTAACGATGATACATTGGATTATCCGGTAGTTTATGCTTCAGGGCGAGCCGGCTACGCAACCAGAGACTATAAAAAAGCTAAAGAAGCTGACAGCATAATACCTTTGCTTGATTGCATAATAGAAAATGTGGAACCGCCAAAGGGATCTTTGGAAGGTATAGCCAAGATGCAGATTACCACGCTTGACTATAATGATTATGTCGGCAGAATCGGTATAGGTCGTATTATCAATGGTGTTTTTAACACTAAGTCGGATATTTTTAAAATGCGTCATGACTCAGTCAGCGAAAAATGCAAAATATTGCGTCTTTACGGTTTCCGCGGTGTTCAGAGAGTTGAGATAGAGCAAGCTGGAGCAGGCGATATAGTAGCTGTTTGCGGTATTGACGACTTGAGAATAGGAGATACTCTGGCGAGTGAGCTCTGTGATCCTGAGCCAGTCATAGAGATTGACCAGCCTGTAATTTCTATGACATTTGCAGCTAACACAAGCCCATTTTCAGGGCGCTGCAAGGACAGCAAATACCTGACTTCCAGACAAATATATTCGCGCCTTGAAAAAGAGCTTGAGACCAATGTGGCAATGAGACTGGAAGTTGCTGAAGACAGCTCCGACACCTTTATAGTTTCAGGCCGCGGAGAACTGCATTTGGGTATTTTGATCGAAACTATGCGCAGAGAAGGTTATGAGCTTCAGGTAAGCAAACCTGTGCCAATTTACAAGAAAGATGAAAACGGTCAACTTTTGGAGCCAATAGAAGATCTGGAAATAGATATTCCTGAAGCCTATATGGGCACTATAATGGAAAACCTTGGTCCCAGACGTGCTGTAATGTTAGACAGCAGAATTATGGCTGACAATTATCTAAGGCTTAAGTTTTCTGTTCCGTCTCGCGGTCTTTTAGGCTTCAGATCGGCTTTTATGACTCTTACCAACGGAACTGGCGTTATGAGTCAGACTTTCAGCAAATATGAGCCTTATAGAGGCGATATTCCCAACTTGAGAAAAGGCGTTATGGTAGCAACGGATACTGGCAAAACCACAGCTTATGCTATTAAAAACCTTTCTGAAAGGGGCACTTTGTTTTACACCCCTGGAGAAGACGTTTATGAAGGTCTTGTAGTCGGAGAGCGCCCTGTATCATCGGATATTGATGTAAACATTGTGAAAAAACGCCATGTCACCAACCACAGATCTGCAACTTCTGAAGAGCTTGAAAGACTCCCTTCCCCGAGAATTATGACATTGGATGAATCACTTGAATATGTGGCTGACGATGAGTGGGTTGAGATCACGCCCGAAGCGATCAGAATCAGGAAAAAAGGCAAAACCCACTTTGGGGGGAAATAAGGGAAAATAACAAATTATTAGGAGGCATGAACCTTGTCGCTTAAACTTTATAACTCAATGAGCAGAGAAATAGAAGAATTTAAACCTGTTAAAGAGGGGCATGTCGGTATGTATGTTTGCGGCCCCACTGTTTATGGGCCGCCCCACCTTGGCCATGCCAAGAGTTATATAACTTTCGATATTTTAGCAAAGTTTTTGCGCATTTCGGGTTACAACGTCAGGTATGTGCAGAATATTACCGATGTCGGGCATCTTACAGATGATGCTGATGAGGGTGAAGACAAAATAGAGCGTCAAGCAAGAATTGACATGGTTCATCCTTGGGAAATAGTCGACAAATGGACCAGGCAATATATGCTGGATATGGAACGTCTTGGAATAGCTCATCCAAGTTTTTATGTAAGGGCAAGTCAGCATATACCGGAGCAAATACATGCTATTAAAGAACTTATAGATGCGGGGCATGCCTATGAAATAAACGGCAGTGTTTATTATTCGGTTGAAAGCTTTCCTGAATATGGCAAGCTTTCAGGCAACAAGCTGGAAGAACAAAAAGACGGCGTAAGAATAAGCGTGAACACCGATAAAAAACATCCGGGCGACTTCGCTCTCTGGAAAAAGGCCGAACCTGAGCATATTTTAAAATGGGATTCTCCTTGGAGCAAAGGCTATCCTGGTTGGCATATAGAATGTTCTGTTATGGCGAACAAGTATCTGGGAATTAATTTCGATATACATGGCGGCGGCTTGGAAAATAAGTTTCCTCACCATGAATGCGAAATTGCTCAATCTGAAGCTATTCACAAAGTGCCATTCTGCAACTACTGGGTTCATAACAACATGATCACTGTTGACGGCATAAAAATGGGCAAATCCTTGGGCAACTTTATAACCTGTGAAGACTTGCTTTCACGTCACTCCAAGCAGGCAATTAGAGCCTTTTTGCTTAGCACTCATTACTCTTCGCCTTCCAATTATACAGAAGAAGCTATCGAAGGTATGGCTACAGGCGTTGCCCGTTTGGATCATCTTAACAGACGAGCTCATGAAATAGCTGCTCAAGGCAAAGAAGAAGGTTCCGGAGACAAGAACTTATTAGAAATCTGTGAGAAAGCTGATAAAGATATAAATGACTGTATGAACAATAATCTGGATACTCCAGGCTCTATAGCGATTCTTTATTCTTGCACTTCAGAAGTGAATAAACTTTTTGACGGAGGGCAGATAGGGAAAAAGGGCGCAGTTGCTGTTATATCCTTGCTTGAGAAGTGGGCTGACGGACTTCTCGGAATTCTGCCTGCATATGAAGAGGAAAGCTATGGAGTTGATTTAGAGCCTATAATGAGTTTGGTTTTGGATATACGTTCAGAAATGAAGAAAAACAAAAACTATGCAGTAGCCGATAAAATAAGAGATGAACTCCATAAAGCGGGTATTCTTGTGGAAGACACCAAAGACGGTGCACGTTGGCGGAAAGCTTAATCGGCATGAAAGTTGATAAAGGCATTTTGTCGGGCTCTTCATTTTTTGAGATTTCTCAAGTCTGGAACCCGAAAGAGGCTGCCAAGCTGCCTTCAAGAACCTTGGCTTATATAGGAGATGCTGTTTATGAATTAATGTTCCGCATGGAACATGTTAAAAACGGCATTGATGATGCAGGCCGCTTGCATTCAGAGATTACCAAGAAAGTAAACTCTGTAGCTCAGGCGGTGCTTTTTGACAAGATATTTCCTGGCTTGTCGGAAGAAGAGCAAGCTATGGTGATTTGCTGGAGAAATGCCAAAATGCCTGCCAAGCATGGTGCGGGAACTCCTGGCGAATATGCTAGGGCAACAGCCTTGGAAGCTTGGGTCGGTTATCTCTTTGTAACGGGTCGCTCCGAGGACTTGAGAAAGCTCTTTGATGTTGCTTTTGAGCTTTTGGGAGTCGCCTGAATTTCTTTAAAAAACAAAAACCCTGCTATTCAGCAGGGTTTTTGTTTTTAAGCTTTTTAGAAGTGAACTTCCAAACCGAAAACAGGACCTGAGTAATCAAGAACCAACTTATTGTCTTTACCCTCTATGTCATATTCGATTTTTTGCTTGGCAAGATAGAAGAACCATTCCTTGTCTGCGTTCTTTTCATTGAGGCGGATAGCTCCTTTGAGCTCTATGTCTTTAAAGCTGGCATCATAGTCGCCAACTTTGGCTCCAAGCCAGTTGTAGTGAGCACTGTAGGTGAATTTTTCGCCAAGTTCGCCGCTTAATGCGAGTCCTATGTAAGGTACAGGGATGGTTTCGTCCCAACTGTGCGACATCTGGTTGTTGAGATTGTCAGTGCCTGAAACAGCAATCTTGCTTTTGCTGATTTTCACTCCGAGAGTGCCGTCTAAGTTGAAGTTTTTGTCTTGGCTTTTTGTCAGCTCTTTTGATGCTGAAATATCAAACCAGGTGTTTTCAAGTGACATGCTGATATCAGCATTGGCCTTATAGACTTTGTTGTCAAATTCAAAGTCTTGTGTAAGCTGGAAAGTGGTGTCATGGTCGACTCCTACGTAGCTTAATCCAAGTTTCCATGAATTGCCAAAATCTTTCTTGTAGGTGAAGCCTGTAACTTTTTCTTTACCAAAGCCAGCTTCGCTTCCCAAATCCAGTTCCACTTTGTTTCCAGGAATTGTAGATTCCCCGATTTTCAAGTTACCTGACAGGTCGCTTTTCCATCTGTTTACTCCTAAAATTGAAAAGCTTCCCGCAAAAGCGGTTGAAGCTCCAAAAAGAAGTATGAACAGGGTCAATAAATGTTTCTTCATTTAAGTTCTCCTCTTCATTAATACTGTAATGAGAAGATATATAAATGAAGGTTTGAGTCAAGACCTAAAAGTGCTAATCAGATTTCCTGAGTTGTCACGTTCAGACACTTTTCTTCTGTTTCTGTTTCTGTTGAGGGGAAGGAAAGCAACCAAGGCGGACAGTATTTTGAGGTTCTAAGCCTCAAGAAAGCGTCTACTACTTGAGGGTCGAACTGAGTGCCTGAGCAGCGTAACATTTCTTCAGTGGCAGCCTCAAAAGTCAGCGGCTTTCTGTAAGGTCTGCATGAGGTTATGGCATCAAAAGAGTCTGCAAGGCAGATAATTCTTGCACCCAAAGGTATTTCATCGCCTTTGAGTTTGTCAGGATATCCTTTGCCGTCAAACCTTTCGTGATGATGCTCTATTATTTCGCAGACATCTTTGAGAAACTCGATGGAGCCAAGAATGCGGGCGCCTATGAATGGATGTGATTTGATTGTTTCAAATTCATCATCTGTCAATTTGCCAGGCTTAAGCAGAACCTTGTCTGATATGCCTATTTTGCCTACGTCGTGAAGCAAAGAGGCGTGGCGTATGGTATCTACTTCGTTTTTAGGCAGATTCATTTCCATAGCCAGTCCTACGCTTATCTCTGTAACACGTCTGGAGTGTCCGTGAGTATAAGAGTCTTTAGCGTCAATAGCTGCTGCAAGAGATCTAATGGTTTCAAGGTAGACACTCAGCAGATTATGATAGAGCCTCGCGTTTTCTATAGCAATAGAAGCCTGTGAAGCTAATGTGTCAAGAAGGTCAAGGTTTTCGGGCGTGAAAGGACCTTTCTTTTCCAAGAGGCGTTCACAGTTTATTACGCCGATAAGTTGCTCTTTGTTAATCAGAGGCGCGGTCATAAGAGTGAGATCTTTTGGACGTTTCAGGCAGTCCAAGAGAGTATATTCCTTGCTGGCTGTGACATTGTCAAGCTTCATAGGTCTATGAGACAGAGCTACCTGACCTGCTATGCCTTCGCCAAGTTTTAATCTGACATCATTGATTTTATTTTCATCTTCAAAACCTCTGCTAGCTTCAACATAAAGCTCTTGAGTTTCTTCGTCGAAGAGCATTAAGGTTGATTTGTCGGCTTCAGTGATTCTGGTAGTCATATCTATGAAATAATTCAAGACAGAATCAAGATCCAGAGAGGAGTTGATAGCCTTGCCAAGTTCTTGGATGAGGCTCAATTCGGCAACCTGCATGTCAGTTTTTTCGTGAAGGCTGGCGTTGGCTATGGCTTGGGAGATCTGGCCGGAAATGCCTAGAAGCAGATTCAAGTCGTCTTCAAAGAAGGCATCACCGCTTCTTTTGTTGTTCACGTTTAAAACGCCTAATAGGTCTTCTTGGTGCAATATCGGTACAGAAAGAACGGAACGTGTTTTATAGTCAAGTCTGCCGTTGCGTTTGGCAAATCTTGCGTCTTTGGATATATCTTTGAGGAGAACAGGCTTTTTATTTGCTGCGACCCAGCCAGCTATACCTTCGCCGAGATCTGATTCTACTTTGCCGACCATATCGCTTGGCAAGCCTATAGCCGCATCTAAGGTAAGTTTCTTGCGGATGGAATCATAGGCCATAAGCGAGCAGTTTTCAACGTCCATTACTTCTTGAACTTGCTGCAATATAGTTTCGAAGAGCGGGGTGATGTTAAGGGTTTTTGAAACTGAAGAACCGACCTTGTAGAGAGTGGAAAGATAATCGAGCTTTCTTCTGGAGTCGTTGAAGAGCCTGTCGTTTTCAAGGTGGGCTGTCACTATTCTTCCGACCGCCATTAAAAGATCTGCTGATGCTTCGGAAAGAGTGCCTTTGTCTTCATTGCTGTAAACACCGATAAGACCGACCAAGCGCTCTTCGGCATTGATCAATGGTATGATCATCAAAGATTTGGAGAATTCGTCTAAAAAACATGCGTGAGCAATTGTGTTATCGAGAGCTGTGTTGTGAATGTGAATTGGAGTCATTTGAGCCGCAACCCAGCCGTGATAGCCTTTCCCTTTGGCTATTGTCAGGCTGTCGAGCTCTTCTGGCAGGCCATAGGAAGCTCTCATTGTTAGTTCTTCTCTGTCACTGTTGAAAAGCATGAGAGATGCCGCATCTGTAAGGAGCGCTTCAGAAAGCTGTCCTAAGATGTCGCAGTAGCCAGCTCTGTCAAGGCTTCTGACTGAAAGGCGTTCAGAAATAGTAAAGAGCTTTGAAAGCTCTCTCAGCTTCTGATCAGAATCAGAGAGGAGTCTTGAGTTTTCAAGAACCTTTGTTACTATGGAAGCCAGAGTAGTGAGAGTCTGGACATCTTCTTTTGTGAAAGCGTTGATCTCCGAAGAATTGACAACCAGTACGCCTATGGTTCTTTCTACTATTACCATCGGAACGGCTAGTTCCGAATATATGGATTCGGGTGTTTCGATGTAGCGGGGATCTAAGAGAACGTTTGGAACGTTAAGTGACTTTTTGTATTTGGCTACCCAGCCAGTGAGCCCGGAACCTATAGGAACCTTTACCTTTTTGACTTCTTGGGGGTATTTGCCCCTGGCTACAGTAATTACCAGATTGTCGCTGTTTTCTTCTCTGAGAAGAATTGTGCCGCCTTCAGCTCCTGTTATATCTATGGAGATATCCATGAGAAATTCCAGAAGATTCTGGAATTCTATTTTGGTGTTCATTACGCTGGAAGCTTTTTCAAGTACAGAGAGAATCTTTTCTTTTTTTGCAAGGGCTCTGCGTTCTTCGTAGAGTTTTATAGAGTTTTCAAAAAACTCTGTAATCATCTCAGTCATAATTTCGAGGGTCTTTTTAGACAATGATGGAGCAGAGCTTTCGCCTTTGTTTTCTCCTTCAAAGAAAAATGGACCCAGCAAGACTGAGCCGTAATGCTGAGAGCCGTTCATAAGCTTCATAAGCTTTACGTGAGAACCATCGGGGCGTTGTATCATTTCAGAGGCAGGATAGGCTGCAAACTCATTGAAATCTTCCACTCCGGGAAGTATCTGGTGGAGATTGTCAAAAAGCGCCTCGCCGCGCTCGTTTACAGGTACCGCATTTACGTCTGTAAAATGTGCAAAGCGTGAGACAAAGGTCTTAAGATTTTCTCTGTCACATATTTCTTCGAGATAAATTTTCGGAGTCATTTCAGCTTTCTGTGTTTATTGGATGGTGATAACTGAGTTCTGTCCTTTGTACTTATTTGGAACTTTGTTTTCGGTTGCAGGATCAGAGAGCCATTCAGTGTCATTTATGACGAACTGATATTCGTGAGTTCCTTGAGGCAGCATAACAGTGCGTTTCCAGACGTTGTCGATCTTTTCCATCGGATCAGAGTCTTTGTTCCAGTTGTTGAAGGTGCCTACCAAAGAGACTTTGTTTGCTTCAGGGTCTTCGTATTCAAAAACAACTTCGTTATCTGCCGGATTTTCTACGGCTTTTGCCTTTTTTGATTCAGCTGAGGAACAGCTGCTACAAGGACCTTCCTCGTCATCATCGGAGCCATTCTCTTTTTCTTTTTGTCGTTTTTTTTCGTTTTCCAGTTCCCAGGCTTCTTCTTCTTCAAAACTGTGTTCTCTGCCGATTACAAATCCAACGCCAAATACGCCGGCCAATATGACTGACTTCCAAATAAATCTGAACAGTTTCATTATTTTCTCCAAACTATGTATTTTTTACTTTGAGTGTAGTGTATTGCAAGAGCAAGGTTTTTAAGCCTTTGCCTTCAAAGTTGACCGTAACTCTGAAGTCATCAAGCGTTTCTCCAGAAACGCTTTGAACTGTGCCTTCGCCGAATATATTATGAAATACCTCGGCTCCAGGTATCAAGTTTACCATGTTTCCAGATGCCATTCCAGTGGTAAGAGCAAAAGTCTCATCTTTTTCTTTCTGTTGTGGATTTTGCCTGAATTTGGCGAAAGTATATTTAGGTTTTTGAATAGAAGTTTGGGCTTGCGTTTTAAAAAAGTTTGAGGCTTGTTGTCCTGAAAAATTTGATGAACTGGAAGAGGAAAAGTCGCGTTTTGTAAAGGAGGTTTCCCTGCTGAAGGCTCCTTCTTGAAAAATATGCGTGGGTATCTCTGTCACAAAACGGGAGACTGGATTGCCTTTCCAGTTGCCGAACATCATTCTGCGATCGGCAGAACTCATATAAAGTCCTTTTTTGGCTCTGGTTATGCCAACGTAAGCCAATCTGCGCTCTTCTTCCAGATCATCTTTCTCATCTTTTGAGCGGCTGTGAGGAAATATATCTTCTTCCATAGCTATCATGAAGACATTGGTGAATTCCAAGCCTTTGGCGTTGTGCAAGGTCATGAGGCGTACTTTGTCTCCCTCGTCTTTGATTTCGTCCAAGTCTGAGTGAAGTGCTACGCTTTCCAAATAGCTGCGAAGGGAGAGACCCTCTTCATCGGCGTCTTGTTCTTGATATCTTATGTCTGAAACCAGAGCCTGAACGTTTTGTTTTCGTTCTTCGGCAGTTTCTTGATCGTTTTTCTTTAAATATTCAAAATAGTCGGTTTCTGCTATTATTTTTCTGCACAAATCTGAGACTGACGCTTGTTCAGAATATTCTATAAAGCCCATGATCATTTCTAAAAAACCTGCGATTTTGGAAGAAGGGTTTTCAGAAGCTTCCATTAGAATTTTTTCCCATAATGAAGTATCCGGGTCGTTATCTATGAGTTTTTCTAAAGTGGTTTTTCCTATCCCGCGCCTAGGAACGTTAATTATGCGTTCTATAGAAACAGAATCCAGCGGATTGTCTATTATTCTCAGGTAAGCGAGGATATCTTTTACTTCTCTGCGTTCAAAATACTTCGTGCCTCCAGCCATCTCGTATGGAATATTCAAGCGCTTCAAAATTTGTTCAACCGGCCGGCTTAAGCTGTTCATTCTGAATAAAACGCAAAAGTCGTCCCAGCTTTGTCCTTCGGCATGGAGCTCTTCTATAGTTCTGACTACCCAAACAGCTTCTTCTCTGTCGTCTGGAAGACGCTTAAATACTATGGGTTGGCTTTCTTTTATTTCAGACCAGAGATGTTTTGAGTGAACCGACTTGTTATTGGCTATAAGGCTTCCGGCAGCGTCAAGAATATTTTGAGCGGAGCGGTAGTTTTGCTCTAGTTTAATAACCTTAGTGCCTGGAAAGTCTTCCGCAAAGTTTCTTATATTGCGTATTGTGGCTCCGCGCCAACTGTAAATAGACTGGTCTTCATCTCCGACTACGCAAAGATTGCGGGTTTTTGCAGAAAGCATAGCTATGAGTTCATACTGCGCTTTATTGGTATCTTGATATTCGTCTACCATAAAATATCTGTAAATATCCTGGAGTCTTGCCAGAAGTTCAGGATGACGTTTGAGCATAAGATATACTTTGAATATCAGATCGTCAAAGTCGGCGGCCGCATTTTGTTCCAGTTTCTTTTGGTAGAGAGCATAACATTCTGTATCTCTCTTGGTGAAGCCTATTTCATGCAATCCTATAAGATCGTCAGGAAGAAGAAGCTCGTTTTTAGCTTTTGAAATTTGCTCAGAGAGTTGGGCGGGCGAAAAAGTCTTGGTATTTATCTTAAGTTCTTTCAGAACGTCTTTAATGAGCTTTTTGCTGTCAGTTTCGTCGTATATGGTAAATCCATCTTCAAAGCCGGCCAATTTGCTCCATCTGCGCAACAGACTGCAACAAAATGAGTGAAATGTGGTAACAGTCGGCTTTTCTTCACAAAATTCTACCAAGCCTTCTACTCGCTCTTTCATTTCTTTAGCGGCTTTGTTTGTGAAAGTTACCGCCAAAATCGAAGATGGCGGAACGCCTTTTTCTGTGATCAGATAAGCTAAACGCACAGTCAGGGTTTTGGTTTTGCCTGAACCCGCTCCTGCTACGACAAGCAAGGGACCTTCAGTGCAAGTGACTGCTTCCAGCTGTTGAGGGTTAAGACCCTTTAGTTCTTCAGCTATTGAACTTCTCACTTTTTACACACTCCTGTCTATTCAGAGGCATCGGAACACATAACTACCCAGCCGTTGCATATGATGTTGCTGGCTTTGCCTGCTGAAACTCGGTAGCGCTGTCCTGGCGCTTCCAGTATTTCAACTCTTTGAACCGTATCTTCCATAATGGTCTTCTTAGTTCCGCTTATAACAGGAACTGTCATTCCCGGTTTTATATGGGAGGCTGGAAGAATATAGAAGGGATCCTGTTTTGTCAGCTGGACTTTTCTGACTATTTCAAGATTGTCCAAATGTGAAAGTGTTTTTACGAAAAGTTCAGCTTCCTCTAGGTCTTCTCTGGTCATTTCAAGAAGCCAGAAACTGTTGTTGCCGTTTTTGCAGAGTATCGCTTGTTTTTCTATTTTGGACAAATCTGAAAGGCTGGATATATTGATTAAATGCGAAAATTCGCCGTTTCTGCTTATCTCGTTTCCGCCGAAAACAATAAGCTGTACCGAATTGCTTTGAGCTGAATTGTCGTTTGAATATCTGACTGTTATATGAGGATATTCAAAAAACATGCAAGAATCTTGTAAAAGCTCTCTGGCACGGGCTGGCGTGTCTATTCTGTCAAATATTTGTTTTATGAACTCTTCGTTGAGAGAGTTGGCTGTATATGTCAGGATAAATGGCACATCGGGGATGCCGTATTTGCTGGCAACATATTTGAGCATAAAGATTGAGAGCATGTTGTTTGTGCTTGTGTCAAGAATCCAGATTTTGTCGGTTATCTCTCTTTGATGGAATCTTGAGGGGGCAGAGTCTGTTAAGTCTCTGAAGATGTTATCAGAAAGAGCTATCCTGTATCCCAGAGTTGAACGCTCATGCAAATAAAGAACATTTTGATTTTGGCTGGGTGCAAATTTTGCGAAACAGAGTTGTCCAGGAGTGCAATGAAGGGTTTTTCCCGTGCAGGTTGTCAAAGCGAAAATTGCCGCATCTTTTGGCGTGTCTATGGTTATATCTGTAACGGCATGCTCAGAGAGAGTGCCCCAGCCACCTGCAGAAAGAGTTTTTACACCGCTTTGCAGTGATGAAATAAGAGATTCCTCGTCTGCCGGTTCTGCCAACATTATTTTCGCATTTGAGAGAAACATTAAAAATTACCCGTAAATATAAATTTGTGTTATCTTATCTTCCGATTGTGTACTTTGCAACTTTAAAAAAATAACATAATTACTTTAATATACATCAAATAAGAATATTTTCTTATGTAAAACTATTCACGCCTATTAATGAAACTTGAAAAAATTAAGCTTTTTATAGTCACAACAGTAACAATTTTTTTTCTGTTTTTGCCATTTCGTTTCTCGCCCCTGTATTCCGAAGTAAAAGAGCCTGATTACGACGATCTTCCTTATATTTTCGACAAAAAAACAGAAAGCTTGGGAATTTCCCGGACTTTTCTTATTGAAGACAGCTTTAGCTTGTCTTCTGGAAATTCTGCTGACAGAAAAAGCTTGGCTCCTGTCACTCCTGTTTGGGAAATGAAAGCCCCTCTTGCTGAAAACAGATTTCGAACTGTTCCGGAACTGGAAAATTTATATGATAAGGTTGCTGTGCAGGATTTTGCTCCAGTTCATCTCTTTCGTCCTCAGATAGCGGAATATTTCAGTGCCAACAAGAAGGTTTTCTTAAGTTTTGATGACGGGCCTTCAGAAGAAGTTACTCCATTCATAATGGATGTTCTCGACAGATACAACGTGAAAGCTGTTTTTTTGGTGCAAGGCTATAGAGCAGCCGCAAATCCGCATATAATAAAAGCTTTGTATGATGCGGGCCACATAATAGGGAACCATTCTTGGGCGCATGCCAATTACACTCGTTTGGATCGTGAAGCCTTGAAGAAAGATATTATCAGGACAAATGACATAGTAAGGAGAATTACAGGGGTTAAACCGGTTTATTTAAGACCGCCTTACGGGGAATATAATGACATGGTATTGGAAGTTGCCTCGGAAGAGGGAATGAGAATATTGCTTTGGAACGTTGATCCTAAAGACTGGGAACACAGAAATCCAAATATGACCAGGGAAATAGCAGCTTCTCAGTTGGGTATAACTTCCGGCAGACCAAGAGGCGGCGGAATTCTTTTGCATGATACATATAGGGAAAATATTCAGGCTCTGGAGATGCTGTTGAATGACATAAAAGAGGCTGGACTTCAAATTGTATCTGTAAGCGAGTTTCCTAATGCTAAAATGGCTTTTTGGAACCCGTGTGACCCTGTAATTTCAAAATCTGTAGTTGAAAAAATACCATATGATCCGGCATCATCTGGCAATGTAATTATTTCTCTTATGTTTATGAAGAAAAAATCTCCTTTGTCTTTTGTTTCTTTTGTAAGGGAACAAAAAAATGGAAGATT
Source organism: Candidatus Rifleibacteriota bacterium (assembly GCA_012520995.1). Classification (GTDB taxonomy): domain Bacteria; phylum Muiribacteriota; class Ozemobacteria; order Ozemobacterales; family Ozemobacteraceae; genus JAAYNI01. The sequence continues at coordinate 28,512 of JAAYNI010000010.1, read as the reverse complement.
GCTTCAATATTTACTTCTGGAATCATCTTTATATTAATTAATCTAGCTTGGAGGAAAACATGGCTCTATTGGAATTTTTAAAGCCTCTGTGGGAAACAGTTAAATCAGTTTTGCCAATCACTATGATTCTTCTGATTATTCAGCTCCTAATCTTGAAACGCCCTATTGAGAATGTTAAAGGTTTTGTGTCTGGTGTCTGTTTTGCAATTCTAGGCTTGCATTTCTTCCTTAAAGGCACAGAACAGAGTCTTGTGCCTTTAGCGACAGATATGGGTGCCTCGCTTCTTCAGAAAAAGCAGTGGATAATTTTACTGATAGGTTTTGCTATCGGTTACGGAGCGACCCTTGTGGAACCAGGTTTGAAATCTCTTGCAATGCAAATAGATGAAACTTCTGGAGGCACTATTTCTCCGACAGTTTTGATTAATACTGTGGCTTTAGGATTCGGTGGAGCTATGGCAATAGGTCTTTGGCGTATTTTGCATGGTGTTAAATATGTAAATGTAGCTATTCCGTTGCTTGCTCTTGTAATAGCCTTGTCCATTTTGACAAAAGAACCTTTTGCGGCTTTGGGGCTTGATTGTGCAAGCGCAACTACGGGTCCGGTTAATATTCCCATCAATACAGCATTGGCTGTTGGTTTAGCAAGTTCTATTGCCGGAATGGATCCTTTGCTGGAAGGCTTTGGCCTTGTAGGTTTGACTTCCCTGGGTTCCATGGTTTCGGTTATGATTCTTGGACTCTTCGCATAAGAAACGGAGTTTAATAATATGAACGAATATGTGCTTATAATGACAATTGTGGAACGCGGACAGGCAAATAAGGTGGTTGACGCTGCAAAGGCTGCAGGAGCTGGCGGCGGAACTATATTTTATGGCCGGGGTACTGGCGGAGATGATGTTAAACACTTTTTAAATATACATATTGATGTAGCCAAAGAAGTGATAATGATTATTACCCCTAATTCCCAAGTTGAAAAGGTAACTGAGGCTATGGTGGAGTCAGGACAGTTGAACTCTCCAGGGAAAGGCATTCTCTTTACAATACCTTTGGCAAGTGTAGTGGGCTTGTCAAAACGTAATCTGCCTTCTGAATAAAAAGTGCAAGAGGCATCTTCAAGATGCTTCTTGCACTTTTTTTCACTTGTGGTATCATGCACCCAACAAAAAAATAAATTCGGACAGTGAAAATGCCAAAAAAATCAAACTCCCTTGAGCTAAGAGACTTTTTATACCTAGTCATATCATCTCTTTTGATGGCCTATAGTATTGCAGCTTTTACCGCTCCGCATAAAATAGTTCCTGTGGGATTGACAGGCTTGGCTACATTGTTTTATGCCACCTTGAATATTCCTATAGGTATGTTCATTTTGGTTGTAAACCTTATTCTTATATTTGCTCAAACAAAACTGGTTGGAGCAAAAACAGCCAAGAAAACTATTTTTGTCATAGTATTTTCTTCGTTAATGACAGACCTTTTCATGAAAGTTATAAAAGTACCGGCAGCTACAAACGATATGAATCTTGCTACCGTGTATGGTGCAATATTGGGCGGTTTGAGCATAGGATTGGCTTTCAAAGCAGGCGGAACTACCGGCGGCACAGATATTTTGAATCAGATACTGCAAGTTAAACTGAGAGTTCCCATCAGCTATTCTATGTTTGTGACTAATTCTGCGGTGATCGCTTGTACGGCTTTTATTTTTGGCTTGAACGGTGCTCTTTACAGTCTTATTTTTCTCTACATCTCTACTAAGATGGTAGATATGACTCTTGAAGGAATGTCTATTTTCAGATCTGTTTTCATAATTTCCAACCAAGCTAATGCAATAGGAACAGCTATTATTGAAGAGCTTAGACGCGGAGCCACTTTGCTTGATGCTCATGGAGTTTACTCTGGCAAAAAAGTCGGTTTTTTAGTAACTGCCATTAAAAAAGGTGAATTGCCGGCACTTCAAACTTTAATTTATTCTTTTGATCCCAAAGCCTTTATAATAGTAGGTGAAGCTAAGCAGGTTCTTGGCACAGGCTTCTCGAAATTGCAAGACGAAGTCAGATTTAACTTTGACGAAGTATCTTTGCTTGAATATCAAGAGATGAGAGCCCAAAAAGAACAAGATAAAATTCAAGAAGGAAAGCACTCTGAAAAGCAGTGAGAAAAGCTTAGTGCTTTGTTCAGCCTGTAGATAATAAATTCTTATTCTTAAAAGAAACCCTTAGAACAAAACAAAAAAATCGTAGTATTAACTGCGATTTTTTTATTATGTAAGATAGATTAAGCTTTATTATTGTTTAAAGCAGTTGTAATTTTTGTTGGAGAACAACGTGAACAATTTTAACTGTTTGCCCAGTTACCAAAAACTTTCTGCTGCTAGTTCAGGGTCTTTTCAGCTTAACTTCATTTGTCAGGAACTTATAACGATCTTCGTTTATTGTTTGCAGATGTCCAGGAGCGTTCATGTACATTATTACCGTTTCTGCAAAACTGTTAATTGCATCATAGTCGTTGGCCATAGAAAAGTCTCGTTTCCACTTTATAAGTACATCTGCCTTGTGATAAGCATATCTGAAAGCCATTTCTCTCAAGAGAATCTCTTGGAATCTTTTTGTGCGCTCAGAGTCTAAGAATGGATGCCAAGAATTCTGGGTTACAAATATGTAGCTTTCACGTGAAAAGGCATCTTTTGTGTCAATGGTTGTTAAATAGCCGATTGCAGCGGTTGAGCCGCTGAAAGAAACATTCAGCTGTTTACAGAGATCGATTATTGCTTCATTCATGCCTCCAGGCAAGTCTAGCGCTCCTCCTTGCTGAATTACAGCTATTTCAGGAATATAGGGTTGCCCATCTTGTTCCTCTTCTACGGGAGGACCAGGATTGTTTGTGTTTAATGGTTCCAAAACATATCTGCTGCCTTGAGAGGGATTAGGATTGGGATTGGGATTAGGATCGGGATTAGGATTAGGATCGGGATTAGGATTGGGATTAGGATCGGGATTAGGATCGGGATTAGGATCGGGATTAGGATTGGGATTAGGATCGGGATTTGGATCGGGATTAGGATCGGGATTAGGATCGGGATTTGGATCGGGATTTGGATCGGGATTGACAGAGGGTTGGTCTATTTTTTTATGTAAAGGTTTATATGGCCAAGTCTTGACTGTTTCCCCTCCGAAAATTTCTTCTTTTACAAATTTGGCTCTTTCCGGGCAAATTGAGCTAAGCTCGCCCTGATTTGTTAAATACATCTCAACAGCGAAGGCCAAGTCTATCCACATATCGTCTTTGCCGGGAGCTACAACCATATAGGTTTCTTGTGCTGGCCCATAAAGCTTGGTAACTTCAGAGAAGTTTCTGTTTTTCAGAACTCCTCTGTATTTTCTGGGGATTTCTGGGTTTTCTTGGAGATAAGCATAGGTCATGCCTCTTGCGGCCATGGCCTTAAATCTGTTTATCAAGTCCGTGGTGGATGGTTCTGAGCCATAGACATTTTTAAACTTTATATTGTAAGGTCTTGAGGCTTCAAGAGCCCCTGCTCCAAATTGAACCACTCCAAATTCGCGATTAAAGCCATTGTATTTGATTTCGAATTGTTCGTAAGTGGAGAGAAGATAGAAGACTTTCGTGGAAGATGAAAAGCTTTTGGGCACAGATTCAAGAACTTCTTTTATAGCTTGAACTTTAGAAGTATCCCAAGAGAGAATCTTTGATTCAGATTTGAAGATAACTCCATATTCTTCAAAAATCTCTTGTTCGGGTGTCAGAGGCGGTTTTGGAGGTTTAGGCGGGGTGACGGGAGTGGGGGGAGGTGTTATATCTTCTGGCGGCTGTGTCTCCCCTTCTTGGTTTTCATCTTTTTCTCCCTCTTGTTGAGCAGGAGGAGTTGTTTCTTGAGTTTCTCCTTCTTTATATGAGGGAGGGATTTCGTCTGCCCAAAGATAATAATTATATGTATTAAAGAGCATTAAAGCTAAAAAGAGCATTATGCTGATTGTTTTTTTCATGCGGCTTTCCTTTTTCTGTACATCTCTACATAATAATTATAATTAAATTTTCAACAAATGCCAATATAAATTCAGTGTGCAGTGGATGGTGGATAGTGGACAGTGAAATTGTTTAGAACAAAATAGTCCTGTCCGTTGTTCTCTCTGCCCACGGTGCACTGATCACTGCCCACTGTTTTTAAAGTAGTTGGCGGTTAGCTCTTATAGGCACTAAATAAGTATTAAATATAAAGTCCTTCCCTTTTTTTTGTACAGCCTTGAGCTGAACATGGAGAGCTAAGGGTGAATAGAGGGTTTCTTCGCCTTCAGTCTGTTTTTCTGAAAATTTAAAATCCATTTGCAGGCTTTCAAAGGACTCTGTTTCAAAGGCTTTTTCTTTGTGTTGAAAAGTGCGAATAACCTTTATTTCGTTGCCGCTTTGTATGACTTTGTAAAATATCTCTTCTGTGTTGCCTGTGTGGTTGTCATAAATTTTGAAGTTGAGCTCCCCGTTTTCAGATGAGAACTGTGTTTCTTGAGGCAAAAGAGAGTCATAGAAAATTGCGTTGTTTATGTCTTGCCTTAATTGAGCCATGAAAAGTGAAGTCTCTTGAAGAGCTTTGTTTGAGGATTCCTGCTTACTATAGTTTCTTGTCATGGCAGAGAATAATGAATAAAGAGTTGTCATCAGAATTCCAGTAATAGCTACAGTTACCAAGAGCTCTGTTAGGGTAAAGGCTTTATTTTTAAGAGGTTTAAGCATTTTCGTTCGCTTTTATTGTGACCAAAACAAATGGTTTTTCATCATTGCTTTGGCTTTTAATTGTTATCTTAATAGATTTGAAGTTATTTGATGAGTCTGCTTCAATTGAGAGTTCTCTCAGCAATCCAGGAGAATCAGTCAAGTGAAGCATATATTTAATGTCGTTGTTAAGCTTGATTCCTTCTTTCAAGTTGTCATCATCAAAATGTCCCAAGGGAATTACATTGAAGTCGAGAGCTATTATTTGTTCTGTTATTTCTAAGGCTCGTAGATGCTTGATGAAGGCTTGTTCGGAGACAGAGATATTTTTGCTGCTTGTTGAAAAGGTTATTGTAATGGGCAGAAGAATCAATTCCAGTATGACCATTGCAATTAAAAGCTCAGTCAATGAAAAAGCAGTCTGCCTCTTTTTAAGCGTTCTTAAGGAAGAACGTTTAGCAAAGGCATTTTGAAGTTTGCTATTTAATATAGTAGCTGTCATTTTTACCTAAGTATATTCTATAATATTTCTCATAGCCCTCTTGAGTCGGATCTTGATCGCAGTTAAAGCAAATTTCTCCGCCTCGAAAGTTATTTTCAGGGATAACAGTCTCTATTCCGAGAGTGCCATGAAGTGAAAAATAGCTTGTATAACCCAAAGAAGAGTTGGGGGCTATGATGTTGGCTTGAACTGGACTTGAAGAGGTAAATGCAATTGTTCCTGGCGACATTTTTACCAAGGTTAAGGAATCGCTAGGATTTTCCATTTTAATTCCGCCTAAAACCAGTTGGCCTCTTTCAAGAATTATAGCTCCGCCTGCTTTGACTCTCATAGTACCCGAGGTGCTGTCTGGCGGTAAATATAGGGTCTTGTTTTCAAGGTTTTCTATAATCAATATCTCGTTGAGTTCCAAGTCATTATTGTTATTAAAGAATTTTTCCTTGAAGTCTGCAATCGTTTTCACTTTGTGAGTCGCTCTGCTTTTCATTAGCTCAGCTGTTCCTTCAAGAGATGGGATTCCTGAAAAATATGTGAAGTCGTTTTTTGAGAGGGTGATATTTCTGTTGGGGAAGTCAGGCACTATAGATGTTCTAGTTGGGAAAGTTCTTGGGTATGTTCTATTATAGACATCTTGCATTATATTATAGGAAGTATTGTAAGGCTGCATTATTATGCGGCTCATAAAATTCATATATTCTTTGTAGGAGTTAAACAGGTTTCCCGCTTTTAAAATAGGACCGCCTATAGTTCTGTTTAAAAATTCTGTGATGTCCAGAGCGGGGGTGTATTCAAAGGGACTTTTTGATGGGAGCAGATATACGGGAGGAGGAGAAACGCTGTTTAGAGTGCTTTTTAAAAATGAATCTGTCGGTTCGACTTCCAGATTTGCAAAACGTATGAAAGCCGAATAAACTCTGCCGAATACTTTTGTTCGTGATTGATAACCCAACCGAGTGTCACCGTAAAGATGCAGTATTGAAGAAGCGGATCCGTAACGGTTCATCTCATCGCTGGACAGTATGTTGCCTTCATACATAGCGTTTGTGTTTTTTCTGGAGCTTTTGTCATGAAAGCCGTCCAAGACATAATGATGGGAAAAATTGTAATCCATCATTTTTATGCTCTGATGTGCCTTGTCCCAAGGCAATGTTAAAGTTTGCGAGAACTTAGGGGGCAAATCGCTTTTTGGAGTTTCAAATTTTACAGGTTGAAAGTCTAGAGTATTTTTTATTTCATAAAATTGAAATACTTCTCCATATTTGCCAGCTCCTGAACAGAGATTAAGAACAGTTGTGGAGTCGCTCAAGCTCACCCATCCGCGCTTTTGCCATATATCTATTTTTTTTTCTTCAGAAAGAATCTCGTTAAGATCTGCGCCATGTTCCGGTAGTCTGTGATTATAAAGAATCAAGGGTCTGGGACCGTTTGTATTGTCACCCTGATAATCATTTTTAATAAGATTGAATTGTCCTTGTGAGTTCTCTTTATTCTTTTTCATGAAAAAGGTGAACTTGGACAAAGGACCAGGCAAGATATTCGCCACATTTATGGATCTTATAACAGAGATACTTCTTTCAGAACCTTTACATCTGGCTTTTGCTTCTATTTTTATCAATCCTTTTTTGACTGCGGGGTCATTCCATCTTGAAGGATCTGTTTCAGTTAAGTGAAGCTGTTCTATGTATATTTTAATTGCGGTGGAGGTGTCAGGATCATGCTGTCTGAAATGGCGGTTTAGACTGTCCATTTTATCAAAGGAAATATAGCCGGTTATTTCTTTGTTTTCTATCGCTCCGGGTTGCAGAAGAAGTTCTAGAAGATTTTGGTTGGCTCTTCCCTCGCCTATTTTAATTATTTCTTTGCGCAAGTCGGCTATGGCGAAGCTCAATGCAGCTTCTGCCGCTAAATGGGCTTTCTCTCCGTTTAATATTCTGCTGATGTTGACGCGGTTGGATGAAGTGAGAAAGTAAATTGCGGTTGCCAATATTACTAAGAAAAAACCGGCAACTAATACAATTGCTAAAATAAAACCGCTTTTCTTCCGGAAGTGGCCAGAATGATAGGAGTTGGCTGTTTGCATGCTTCCCTCTAAAGAGAGCTGAATGTTTTTTATTCAATTACTCCTGCTATGGCTTCATCAGGTGTTTGGTAATAAGTGCCCATTTGAAGAAGGCCTATCATCTGGAATACATTGTAAGAGAGCTGGGTAAGACCGGTAAAACCTATGGCTCCTGCAATTTCGTCTGCTACTATTTCTGTTGTTTCCAGAAGGTGGGCTATCCCTTGCGAGTTAATTACAGGGGTTCCCGTAAAATCAATAACGAAGAATTTATATCCAAGATTGATTTGGCTTTCAATGAAGTCCAACAGGACTTCTCCGCCATGGTCGTCCAGATAACCGGAAGGAACTATAACGCAGACATCGCCTTCAGTTCTATGATTTATAGTTAAATTTGATGACATTGGATACTAATATTGAAGGTATTCTTGGATATTGCCTCATTTTTCGCCAGGAAGAGGCGGCAGTTTTCTTTTTGGCTGCTCTTGAGGTTGAGAAGTTGTGGTTGCTTTGGGTTTTGCTTGTTCTGTTTGCGGCAGATCAGGCATTTTTCTTTGAGGTCCCGCAGCTTTGGGGAGTTCCGGCATTTTGGGTTCGGACTGCTTGGGCACGGGAGCCTGAGTTCTGACTTGAGGTCTTGGAGCAGCAGCTTGGGGTTGAGAGGGCGTCTGAGGTTTGACGGCAGCAGCTTGCGGCTTTGCTTGAGGGGCAGGCACAGGAGAGGCAGGCTGTTTTTCTATTTTAGCGGCTGTTTGAATTGGCTTTGCAGCCGGTGTCTCTGGAGCTTTTGCTGGAGTTTCGGCTTTTGGAGGAGATTGAACAGGTTTTTCTTGGGGCTTTATTTCGGGCAAAGATTTTTCACTGACTTGTCCGACAGTTTCTTCTACTGTTTGCTGATAAAAGCCTGGTTCGGCATCTTCAAAGGCATCAAATAAAATGCTTATTATTTCGGCTTTTTCAGGATAACTGTGCATTTTCTGTTCGAAAATGTTCATGCGATCTTTACACCATTCAAGTCCCTTGGTCTTTTCTTGGCTGTTTTTTACGTGTTGAATTAGAGCTACGAAATCTTCAGCTGCGTTGCGGAATGCCAAATTGTTTATTTTGTTCACGAGACGTCTTTGCATGTCTTGGAATTCTCTAGAGGAAAACATATCGGTTCTCGCGTTCAAGTTGGCTTCATATTCTTCTTTATCGATTTCTAGGACATCGTAGAGATCGGCAAAGTAATCAGATGTGGACTTTAGCCTTAGATAGTTATTGAAAAGAATTATATTAACATTGTTGTCATAGCGCTTTTGTGTGAGCAAGTAGTTGGCGTATTTTATCAGGCTTCCGTAATGGAAGGGGTTTACCATTAGAGCGGCTTCATAAAGTTTTTCTGCCTGCTCAGGATGCTCAGATTTTTCATACATCTTTGCTATATTCGAATATATGGGAGCTGATTCTTTTTCCAGTTCCAAAGCTTTGTTATAGGCTGCCAAAGCTTCTTTGAGTTTGCCTGTTTGTTTCAGGCAAAGTCCCATAAGGTTGTAAACATAGCCTAATTTGAAACCTGAGTCTGCCAGCTTTTGATAAAGCCCTGCCGCCACGTCATAGCGTGCTCTGGTTTGTGCTTCAAAGGCATCTATCAGAGTGCCTGATAGATCGAAGGGTTCGAATCTGTAAATTTCCGAGTCTGGATAGGATGAATTGGTAATGCGTTTAATCGGAGCAGCGTTCAGAAGATCCATATACTTGTTGTCAAGGTCACATCTGAAGCGCTCTTCACCTGTGTTCATAGAGAAGAGTCTTACGCGTCTTTCGCTTTTTTCGGCCATGAGAACAATATTGTCTACAAGGATGTCCTCCCAGATAGAAGCGTAAATGTCTAGCTTAATGGTCGCGATATTCCCATCCACGAGCACTGAATTACGTTTTTTCATTATGATACTCTCTCAACTTGATTTTTACAGATTCGAACTTCTGTTTTTATTAGGCTTTGCCGGAGCAGCCCATGATTCTCATTTTGCGTTTAACAACTTCTCTTACGGCATCTCTGCCAGGTCCCAGATATTTTCTTGGGTCAAATTCAGACGGATTTTCAAAGAAGACCTTTCTGATTTGCCCTGTCATGGCAAGTCTGAGGTCTGTGTCTACGTTGATTTTGCAAACGCCTGTTTTGGAAGCCTGAGCTATCATTTCTTCAGGTACGCCTCTGCTTCCAGGAATTTTGCCACCATATTGGTTGCAAATGTCTGTCAGGTCTTGAGGAACTGAGCTTGCTCCATGTAATACCAAGGGGAAGCCTGGCAACAAAGCTTCAATTTCTGCAAGTCGTTTGAAATCCAGTTTGGGTTCGCCTTTGAATTTGTAGGCTCCATGGCTTGTTCCTATAGCTACTGCCAGTGAGTCGCAGCCTGTTCTTTCAACGAATTCTTTGGCTTGTTTGGGATCTGTGTAAGTAGCGTCTTCCGCTTTAACTTTAACATCGTCTTCAACACCGGCAAGCTTGCCAAGTTCGGCTTCTACTGTTACGCCTTTGGAGTGTGCATAATCAACAACTTCTTTGGTGATTCTGATGTTTTCTTCAAAGGAATGCTGGGAAGCGTCAATCATTACAGATGTGAAGCCGCCGTCGATACAGCTTTTGCAAAGCTCAAAGCTGTCGCCGTGATCCAAGTGCAATACAACAGGAATGTCTTTGCCAGATGCTTTAGCCATTTCAATAGATGCCTGGACAAGGTGCATGAGATATTCGTGTCTGGCATATTTTCTGGCGCCAGCTGATACTTGAATAATCAATGGTGATTTTTCTTCTATAGCAGCTTCGAATATTCCTTGGATGATTTCCATGTTGTTAACGTTAAAAGCTCCTATGGCGTACTTGCCTGCATAAGCTTTTTTAAAGAGTTCTGTGGATGTTACCAATGCCATATTTTTTCCTCCAGTAAAGAGAATCGTTGAATATCTTTGCAACAAGGTTCTCTGTGTGAATTAAATGTTAACAATTAACCATTTATTTGTCAAAAATTCCTTTAGCGGCATATTTTATGCCCGCCTTAATTTTGTGGGTTTGGAAGTTTTGGGCAGGTCTATCTCGGCAGACCTTCTAAAACTGACTTTGCGGCCAGCCTTTTTATCAGCGATCATGTTTAGAGCTACTTTTCTTGGGTCTCCTCCGGCTAATGCGTGGGCTTCAAGGTCAGATAAATCTACGGAACCTTTCTCTTCTGCTTCAAGTTTTCTTTGCTCTTCCTGTTCTGCAAGCTTGTCAAGATATTCCAAGTCGTCCATTCTTGCGGCTCCTTCAACGTCAAAGTTGCCTGTGTCAACTTGTATGCCGTTTTTGTGAAGCATTATTGCAGGCAGCATTACGTTCTTCGCATTAACCCCTCGCATATTCATGCCGAACAGCTCTGTCAATGATACCTTTAGACCTGCTTGTCTAGCTTTGAACCACAAGTGTATATGGAAAATTCTTATAAGCAAGTATAAAAATCCAAGTAATATGAATATAGAGAAGAGAATAATGAGGATTTCCATATTAAATTGCTCCGGTCAAGTTTTTATTTTTGTTTTAAAAATTCACAAAGCTCAGTGATGACACAGGACTCACATTTTGGATTGCGAGAGGAACAAATTTCTCTGCCGTATAGAATGAGGTAATGTGAAAAGACAATCCAGTAGTCTTGCGGCAAGATTTTCATCAGGTCAGCTTCTATTTTTTCTGCATTTTTCCCTGATGACAAGCCCAATCTGCTTGACAGTCTTGAAACATGAGTGTCCACAACTACTCCTGAGGCTTTTCCGAAGGCTGTGCCTAAAACAACGTTTGCTGTTTTTCTGCCGACTCCTGGCAAAGTTATGAGGTCTTCCAGTTCCTCCGGAACTTTTCCGTTAAAGCGTTCAATAATAGCTTGCGCTGCTCCGGAAAGACTTTTTGCTTTGTTTTTGTAGAAGCCGGTAGAATAAACTATTCGCTCCAAATCTTTGATCTCGGCTTTAGCGGTGGATTCAGGATCTGGATACTTTTTAAAAAGAACTTTGGTGACAATATTTACTCTTGCGTCTGTACATTGAGCAGAGAGAATTGTTGCGGCAAGCAACTGCCAAGGAGTGGCAAAGTTAAGAGCGCAACCTGCTTGTGGATATCTTTCGGAGAGAATGTTGTTTAGTTTTTTGGCTTTTTCTTTAAGCGATTCAAGAGAATCTTTGCGTGTTGTTTTTTTTGCGGTCTTTTTCTCAGTCATGATACATGACATCAAGGCAAAGAGCAGCAGCTACGCTCATTTCGTGAAAAACAGTGTCAAGAGTTTCGTTTTCCATGATAATTTTATAGTCGTCAGCAGTGCATAGAAAGTCTTTGAGAAGACTGCTTTCGTGATAAATTACAGATATGAGCTTGCCGGATTTGTCTTTGAAAACGAACTTTGATTTTCGCAAATCTCCGCTTATAGTAGCTATTTGTGTTGCAGTTTCGTCTAAAACATCTACTTCGGGAGCAAAGTTAAAGGAAGACTTTTTAAAAATGCAAACCGTTCTTCCTTTAGGATTCCTCATTGTGAATTCAGGTTTAAGCGGCGAAATAGGTCTGTCCAGAGAAAATATTTTGTCTCCCTCGTCAGTTGTCATCACAAAGTGAGAAGGCAGGAATACTTTATCAAGAAACATGCGCGAGATCTTTTGAGGCAGAGATGAGTATTCCTGGACTGCTGCCAGAGCGTGCCCATCTTCACTGTCTCTTACCATGTAAAAGGCATCAAGGCTGTTTGTGTGAAGCTGTTCACTCAAATGATATTTGTTTCTTCTGGGCAGGTTTGCCATATGCTTTACCAGACCATCCTTTTGGAAGTCATAGAAAATTCAATGGGGTCCACTCCTGACATTACCGCTCTGTCTAAGAGGTCTGAGTATATGTCAATTGAAAGGGCTTTGCGGAGCTGGGCAGGCGAAGGAAGTCTTCCGGGAATTATATTCACAGAGGAAAATTCTTTTCTCCAAGCATTTTTGAAGTTCTGGTTGGCAGGGTCTTGCCATGCGGCTCTTATTAAGAACCAAGAGAGTTCAAAGTCTTCCAGAGCATACTGCTCATCTTCAGAGAAGCCTGCAAAGCCAACTTGTAGACGCATTCTTATAGATTCGGCATCTTTTTCGTTGTACCATTTTGGAGCATCAGGATTTGCGAGAAAAGCCAAGTATTCAATAAAAGCATTAGCTGCTTGGTAGGTTATGTTTAGGTCTTCGCGAACTATGAGTTTTCTGTCGTCATCTCTGTTGAGCTGTACAAAAACTTTTGCTACTTGATCATCGGGGGAGTCCAAGGCAGCCTGTATGTATTCTTCCAGAAGCATTCGACGTACGGCTTCGATTTCAGAATCTATGATTTCGCTTATTCCTTGGAGCAATTCAGGAGCGGAAGCAAAGTCGGCGAACTCTTCCGGTGTCATGTTAGGACACTCGGCATTCATTCCTCTGAACAGCACAAGCTTTTGAGCTATAGTCATACGTGTCTGAAGCATGAACTCAATAAGTCTGACATGCGCATCCGCTATTTTTCCGGTAACAGGAGGTTTTGTTGATACTATAATTTCGTCTGGTGATATTCCAGTTATCATATTCACCGCAAGAACAGGTGAAGCTAAGAAGAGTGATATCATTAGCAGCAATGCTGCTGGTATGGAAATTAGTTTATATGTTTTATGAGCGCGCATATCTCACCTCATTTTTAATCTACAGTCACACAATAATATAAGATATATCCGTTTCAGGTCAACTTAAAATAATGTACCTTTTTTTTACAGGATGTAGCTATGTATTAAGGCGATTTGTGATACCCTTAGAAAGATAAGAAAACAACAAGGGGAAAAGAATGGGTGCTAGAACATTAGAGCTTGACGATATCCTGTTAGATCTTAACTCTACTTTGATCGCAAAGCGTCTCAAAGCAATAAAGCAATTGGCGGAAATTAAAAATCCTGTCAGTATAGAACCTTTATTGCGCCTCCTAAAAGATCGCTCATCAGATGTCAGATGTGCGGTGGTTGATTCTATTAAGGCGCACAGGCCTGATAATTTTCCCAAAATGATGAGATTAGTTATGCAGGATGAGTCCGCAGACGTAAGGCTTAGGCTGGCAGCAGCTTTAGGCGATTACCCGGAAGAACTTTCTGTTATGACGCTTATGACTCTGCTTCACGATTCTAAGAATCAAGTTGCGGATATGGCGGCAAGATCCTTGGCTAAATTTCCTCAAGCTTCTTTGAGTCTGCTTATTAAAGAATTTGCTTCCCCTGTATGGAAAGTACGCTCAAGAGCGGCGACTGCTGTCAAACATATGAAAAACAAGGCAGTTGAGGCATTGACAGTCGCAATAACAGATAAAAATCCTGATGTCCGCTACTGGGCTTTGCTATGTCTGGGAGCGCTAAAAGACAAGAAACATCTGCCTATTGTGGTGCCAGCTTTAAAAGATCAAGATCACGGTGTCAGAATAGCGGCATTAAGAGCTTTGAGAGAAATCGGCGATCCTTCTGTTTGTCCGCAGCTTTTTGAAGCACTTTTACAGCCATCGGAACAAATTCGGGATTTGGTTTTTGAAATACTCAAGGATTTTGGCACCCACTCTATTCCGTATTTGGTAGATTCTCTGTCCAGCGAATATAGAACTTCCAGAGCTTTGGCTGCACAGGCTCTTTGCGATATGGGAAGCGAAGCTGTTTATCCTTTGGTTGAGGCTCTCGAGTCTGCTGACAAAGAACGCAAATTCTGGTCTATTAGAATTTTAGGCGAACTGAAAGAAAAGACGGCTTTGCCGCGCATCAAAGAATTGATGTCAGACCCTGATTCGGAAATCAGATTGGCTGCCACAGAAGCTGTAGCGGCCTATAGAAATTCCTCTGTGATCCCCCTTTTGCTGGAAAAGTTTATAGATCCTGTATGGGTTGTTCGTAAAAAGGCTTGCGAGGGAGTGGTTTCCTTTACAAGTGAAGCTGTTCCATATCTCCTGAAAGCTTTGAAAAGCGATGAACAGGATATTAAATACTGGTCTTTGAGAGCTATAGGAGGGCTTAGACCCGCAGGCGTATTTAAACACATTCTATCGCTTTTCAGAGATCCTGCTTGGCCTATCAGAAAAACTGCTTCTGATGTTATAAGTCAGTATGGAGAAGCGGTTTTGAATGATATAACTCCTTTAGCGGGAGAGAGAAACGATCCTGAAGTAAGATATTGGGTTTTGAGATCTCTTGGCAGAATAGGAGCGAAAGAGTCTTTGCCTATTCTCTTTGCTTCTCTTGATGACCCTTCAGAGGCCATCAGAGACGCGGCTCAAAAAGCTTTGGCCAGTTATGGCAGGACTATTTGTGACGATTTGTTCGCTTTATTCAAGAGCGGTAAAAGACGCGTGCTAGTTGGAGTTTCAAAGGTTTTTTCTCTAATGCAGCCGGATATGATAGTGCCGATTTTGTGCTATAAGTTGGGGCATTTGGATGAGAATGTAAACTACTGGATAAGAGAAACTCTTCTCTCTTTCCCTGCTCAAGCTCCTGAACATCTGTTGCCTCTGTTAGAGCACGCCTATGCTGAAGTACGCAGGCAAACTATAATGACCTTGGGTTCATTGGGGCGCCCGGAAGACGGCAAAAAGATTGCGGAATATGTCAGGGATGAATCTTGGCCAGTGCGCATAGCTGTAGCGGAAGCTCTAGGCAAGCTGCGTTATAAGCCTGCTATGAAAGACCTGATGATAATGGCGGAAGACGGCAACGAAGAACTGGCTGCGGCAGCTGTAACAGCTATTGGCAAAATAGGTGAGCAGGAAGCCATTCCTGTGCTTATTTCTGCATTGCAACGAGAGTCTTGGTTGCTTAGATACAATGCTGTCAAAATTTTGGGAGAATTAAGGGCTGCAAGGGCTTTTCCTGACTTGCTTAAATTGCTCGATGAAGACACAATGGAACTCAAAGCCAATATTATTGCTTCTATAGCCATGACAGGGCATGAAAAGGCTTTTAAAGAGCTTCTTAAACGTTTTGACAAAGAGACGGATCCTGATATGCGGCTTGTTTTTATAGATGCTTTCGCTGTTTTGAAAAATCAAGCTGCAGTGCCTCGTTTGCTGAAGTTGGCAGAACAGAAAGAAAGTCGCGATGAAAGATGCCATGCGCTAAGAGCTATAGGCAAACTCAAAGCTGTGGAAGGCAAGCAGGTATTGATTAAAGCTCTAAGAGATAAAGAACCCGCTGTGGCTAAAGCTGCTATGGACGCTCTTGAAGTGATGATGGACAAGGAAGAGTTCTTGAAGACCGAAAAAGCTGTCAATGCTGCCAGAAAGAAGCAGGAAGAATTTGCAGAGGCTTTTGAAGCAGGAATGCAAGAAATGCGCAGAGGCAATACCAATGAGGCTGAAAAGTATTTCAAAAAGGCTCTTAAGATGAATCCTGGCGCTTCTTATATATACTCGGCTATGGGCAATATGTATTATAAGCAAGGAAAGCTTGTCGATGCTACCAAGTCATATCAGATGGCGGTTAAAACTTCGCCTGAAGATGTAACCTTGCTGATGAACTTGGGCATGGTTTACTACAGACGGAGAGCTATAAAAGAAGCAATTGAAATATTTGAGCAGGTGAAAGATAAAACTTTGCCTAGTTCCCAACAGCATATATATGCGGAAAAACTTTTGGGCAGAATGAGCAACATGACTTAAAAACAGGGGAGGCTGCCCAAAAACTGGATTTTTTAAAAAAAGCGGAGTCTAATTTTACATATTTTGGAGCTTAGCTAAAAACGAGTTTTCGGACAGCCTCCCCTACGCCCTACTCACTGTGCGACAGCATTCATCTGTGTAATCTGTGGATAGAAAACGGACTTTTAGATTTAAGTGGCTTTATGCTGCACAGCGGGTGTGCTCTGTATTCAGCAGCGTTTCAAACATAATATGTGAATCTGGAACTTCATCTCGCAGGTCGCAGAAAATACTGAGTTTATCAAAGTGCAATGAAGTGAGCCTTTGCCAGAGCTTTTTGCGCAATGACGGTTCGCTGCTTTCCAGCAGATTGAAAAGAAGTTCAGGCTGGCTTGAGTTTGCAAGCTTGTCCAAAACGCGAGGGGATTCTCTTATTGCGAAAGCGTCGTTATCATCCAAATAGCTCAAAACCCACAGATCTCTTGGGCAGAGCCTGACACTGCATCCGTTCCCTGAAGTGAGATTGAAAAAACGGGTGCCTGATTCGCAGGTGTAAAGTCTTCGGAATTCTTCCGGCGCTCTTTTGGACATGAAAGGATTAAAAAATACGGAATTTTTATTAAGAGGACAAGTGTAACAAGAACTCATTTGTGTTTCTCCTTTTCCTTTATTCTTTTAGAGGTTCACCGGTATAATCAAATGAGAAGGAAAAATGGGACAAAAAAAATCTCTTTTATTTTAAAAATGAAAAAAAAGATTTCGCTTCAAGATAAAACTTCAGAGAAAATTGCAGCCAGAAAGCTTCAGGAAAAAGCTTTCGCTGAATATCTGGTAAATCCTGCTGCTTCCAAAGCTTTTGATTTTGTGAAAACTTTACAGGGATATATAGCTTCTAAAGCCGCTAAATGGCAGGCGGTTGATATGGCTTTTCAGGATAAAGTTAAAGAAATAATTACAGAGATCCTTTTGATATTGCTTGAGGACTTCACAGCTAAAAAGGCGCCTTCAGTAGATGCAGCTTTTGTTTACATAGATAAAAAGCTTCGCAGGCTTGTAATGCCTTATAAACGCAAAGAAATATTGATTCCCGCTTTTGACGAGAGCCTATCTTGTCAGAGTTCGCCTTCGCCGCTTTTTACATATGCCCGCTTAAATTCAGTTGAAAAAATTAAAAAATCCGCCAGAATCAATCTCTGCTCTTTGGGCAAGCTTGAGCAATCACTTCCTGTTTTTTTGTTTTTACATGTTTATCCCGATATAGCCTCAATTAGCAGAATCATTGCCTTAGGAGAAGAAACTGATCCTTCAATGGCTTTTGAACGTGATCGAAAACGTGTTTATCGCTTTAATAAAGCTCTTAGAGATGATTTACAAAAGAGAGAGAATATTTTCTCTTATGACTTGCAGGAATGGAGTTTACCAGAAAGACGACACCTTGCTTGGAGAATTATAGATATTGCGCCGACAGAACTTGCCTTTTCTGAAACAGTTTTGCAATCTCTTGCTGTATTATACGACTGGCGCGATTCTTTTCCTGAAATAGAGGTCAAAGATAAAGCTGCGGCTCTTGTTTATATTAGGGCAGCAAAGGAAATTTTCTCCTTGATGAGAGATTTTTATTCAATTGAATTTTATGATGACAAAGAACGTCCTGAAGAGGATTGGGCAGTTGCGGAAGAAGGTCGCATAAGATGGGATGATGGCGATTTGGCGACTGATTTTCTGGATTTGCTGATGCTTAATAAATTTATTCCGTTCGTAGAGAGTCATCTTGTACAGGAGAGCTGTACTGCAATTGAACCTGACTCATTAACCTGCGAGCGATTGTTTAAAACTGCTGAAGAAACCCTCTCTGGATGGTTTGACGAAATTTTGTCTCAAAAACTGAAAGGCGGAACCAATTGATACTTAGATCCGGTGCAATTGCCGAGTTTATTAATGGAAAGAAATACGAAATAGGCGCGATAATGTCCGCGGTTGAGCCAAATGTCAGATTGCTTCTTAAGAACGGCAAGGAAATAAACATAAAAGGCCGCAAGCTTTTTTCGGTTACTTCAAAAGCTTTGGCCAATATTGCTGATATTGAGAGTTCCAAGGCTCTTCTTGTGGAAAAAGACGAAATAAGAGAAAAGCTCTCTGAAGAGATAGATTTGGCTGAACTTCGTGAGCTATTGCTAGAGGAAGAGCGTTTTTATGAAGCTGAAGAAATTGCTGCCTATTTGTATGGCGAAGAAGATTATGATGAAATAGCGGCTTTGTTGAGAGCTTTGCTGAAAGACAATCTCTATTTCAAAACCAAAGATTTTACATTTAAACCTGCTTCAGAAGAAGAGTTTAAAGAAATGAGCCTTATGCTGGAAAAACAAGCTGCTGCACAGAAAGCTGCAGAAGAGCTTGCTGAAGCTTTAGCAGACCTGAAACAAAATCATGCTCTTTCAGATAAGCTTCAAGAACGGCTGCCGGAAATGAAAAAATATGCTCTGAAAACAGAAAACTTCAATATTTCAGACAAACTGCAGTCAGCCCTCTCTAGAGCAGGTTTGGGAAAACCGGATTTGCTTTTTGAAGCATTGATTTCTGCCGGAGTTTTTCCTCCCGATGCTAACATAGAAAAATTGAGAGAAGGCATAGAATCTGAATTTCCAGAAGATGTATTGATATCTGCCGATGAAGAATTGGCAAAGTCCAGAGATTTCTCTGACAGAGAAGATTTGCGATATCTTTCCTCTTGGGCGATAGATTGCGAAAATACACGAGACAGAGATGACGCCTTTGCTATTGTGAAAGACGAAGACAAATATCGTTTGTATATTCACTTGGCGGATCCTGCCGAGTTTGCTTTGCCAGGTTCTCCCTTAGATAAGGAAGCCTGTGTGAGAGCCACTTCGATCTATATGGCGGATGAGACTATTAGCATGTTTCCCGATACTTTTGTAACTGAGTTGGCAGGTTTTGCGGAAGGCAGGGATTGTCCAGCTATAACCTTGGTTTTGGAACTGAGCGAAACTTTTGAGTTGCTTTCTTTCGAAATATTTTCTTCGCTTATAAGCCTTTTTAAGGCTTGTTCCTATTCAGAAGCTAATAGCCTCATGGATGAGACTCCAGAGCTTAAAACAGCCTCTTTTGTAGCATCTGCATTGCGTCAAAAGCGAAAAGAATCGGGTTCTTCGGAGTTTCCGGAAAGACCTGATTTGGAAATCTCAATAAAAGAATGCGGAACAGTAGAACTTTCTTATTCGAATCCGGACGGAGTTGCTGAGAAAATGATTGCTGAATTTATGATTTGGGCAAATCATCTGGCTGCAAAGTGGATAAGCGAAAGGAACTTGCCTTGTCGCTACAGAGTACAAAAAGCAAACGAAGAATCTTCTGTTGAAACCTCTCAAGACTTTTCTGCAGCTGCCTTGTGGAACTTTATAATCAACTCTCCGAAAACGCTTTTCTCAGATAAACCAGGGCTTCACGCTTCTATTGGCTTGGATCCTTATACCCAGTTTACATCTCCTTTGCGCAAATATTCAAATCTGCTTTTGCACAGACAGGTAAAAGCTTATTTAAAAGACGGTTTGCCTGCATATGAGCAAAATGAATTTGAACATTTGATGACGCTTTCCGGAATTTCCGAAAGAAGGGCTATTCAGGTAGCAAAAAGCCGTGAAACCTATTGGATTTTAAAATATTTGGAGCAGCAGCTAGAAAAAGATAAAAACTTCGTTTTGCATGGAGAAGTGGTGCAAATCGGTGCCGAAGTGATGTTTTATTCGCCAGAGCTATGCTCTTTCAGAAAAGCCCCTAAGCCTAATTTTGATGTTTCGGTAGGAGATCACATTCTTGTTAAACCCAGAAATATAGATCTTTACGAAGGGAATGTGAAGTTCAAGCTCGTGGAACGTTAGTGCTGCTTTTTCTCTAAATGTTTACTGTCAAGTGTGTTTATTTGAAGTTTTGTTCTCTGTTTTTCAAATTTTAAAGTCTCGACTATTGGAGAGCATCTCAAAGCGGTTATGGCTACTGCTGCAAACACGAGCAGAATAACTCCCAAAACAATAAGCGCTATGTTCGAATATGTTATAGTCATTTTTCTATTTCCTGCCAATAGTATTGTCTTTTGCAGACTTTGATTTTTGGTCTTCTGATTGCTTTGGTCTCTGCTTTTAGTATATTCGAATCTTTGATCGAAATAAGATCTGAAACAGTTTCAGCTTCAAATTCCCCTCCTGGGAGGAAGTTTAAGTTTTCTAAAATCGTCAAGCCTGAATCTGTCTTTGTTTTCAGTTTCTTTATAGTTGAATTTTTAACGGTAATTGAGCCAGCTGGCGCACTCAGTGACAAATGCTCTATATTGCAGTTGTCAATTTCAGTTGTTCCGCTCCAGTTTGTTATCTTGGTGTCCTTGCTGTTAGAATTGTGAATTGTAATTTTTCCGGTCCGGTTTTTTACCTCATCCACATTATAATCTCCAACGATTGTAATGGGAGTCTTGGTACTCTTGACCTTAAGAGTTTTTTGGGGAGGAAGTTTAATATGGAGATTCAAAAAAGTTTCTATTTGGCTTTCCTCTGGCATTGGATCGCCTGGCTTTAGTTCGACTACTTTGACGTATTTTGCTTTTACTCTATTAAATCCGCCCAATGTTATTGATAATTTATCTTTCTGGTATTCAATGTGTTCTGAGAGCCAATCTTCAGGTGAAGAGTCTTATAGCTATGAATAGTTCTAACATCATTTTCTCCTACAGAAAGTTTATGGCTCCGGTTACGGATTTTGCAGTGAAATTGGCTCCTTCGCCGCCGGAAAGCATATTGACTCCCTGTCCTTGGGTTCGCTTGCCTTGCCAATTTACGTTTATTTCACCGTTTTCGCTTTGAGCATGCAATGATTTCCATGGACCTTCGATATTTTCTATATAGGTGTCGCCGGAAGTGCTGACAGTTTTAATATTGCTGTCAATTGATACCTTTACGTCATTAAAAAGTATATTGCCTGATACTGATTCAGCTGTTGCAGATTTAACATCTGAATTTCTTATAATTATATCGCCTGATGTAGAATGAACAGACAGTGATGCTATATCGCAGGCATCTAGCTGTGTTGAGCCGCTGACGCTTACTAATCTTGCGTCATTGGTTTGAGAACGGTTTATTCTGATGTTCCCGCTTACAGTTTCCATAAATTTAACATTGAAATTGCCGGAAACTATAATCTGAGAACGGACTGTCCGGCATTCAAGAGTTTTTTCCTTGGGTAGGGTTATGTCCAGGTCTAAAACAGCTTTGGCAGGCTTGTTTGAATTGTTTAAAACTATGGAGATTTTTCCGTTTTCTTTATAGATAACCCCTTCTGACAGCCAGTCTGCAGGAGAGCGGTCTTGCAAGTCAGCTTTGCTGATATGGCCAGTAACAAAGGCTTTGAGGCTTTCACCTTCGCTGATTTTGATTGAACCGAAAGTGTTTTCGGCAAACAAATTAGAATAACCTTCCATGGTTTTGGGCAGAGGAAGCAGAAGTTCTACTTTTGCGCCGTCTATAGGAACGCCTCTTGGGCTATTTAGTTCATCTGCGACTGCGTTCACAGATTCTTCCATCCAGTTGGCGAATTCTTTAACTTTATTTTTGAATTCGGCAGTCTTTGGTTCTACCTGCTTCATGGTTTCATACATGGTGCGTTGAAGGTTTTGCGCAAAGCGTTTAATATCAAAACCTATTTTTCCGGCTTGAATAAATGGATTAAAAAAAACTTCGCTTGTAGAGGAAGCTTTTTCTTTTTCAGGCACGGATTGTTTTTTATTGTCGTTTTCAGGGTTAAGAGCTTTTAAAAGTCTTTCTGATTCTTCAACTGTAATTTTTCCTTCATCAAGAAGTTTTAAAATGAGCATTTTTGAGTCTGCAGTCATAAAAGCTGAAACCTCCATTTATTCTGCTTCCTATGCTTGTCTCAAAGCAGGTTTAAAACATGATAAGCTTGCTTTGGCAAAAAAACAAGCACTGAAATATCTAGTGCTTTGTTTTGTCTAACTGTTTACTATAGGGTACTTTATTTTATGCTTTGCTTCTCTGTTTTTCAAATCTTAAAGCTTCAACTATTTAATAGGATCTTAAAGCAGTTGTTGGGTGTAATGCTGAGTTGAAAAGTATTTCACTACCCTCTACGCCCTACTCCCTCTAGTGCGATTGTTGCATCAAATAACCATGAATAGTCCATGTTGACTGCTTGTCATTGAAGAGAGAAGTTTTAGTAAAAATGCAACACTAGCATTATGTAATTTCTGCTTGCTTTTTAGACGATTTTTTAAACATTATTATTAACTGAGGATTTGACTTTCTAAGCCTTAGTACTAACTTCACCGCCAATAATAAGAAATGCAAAGAAAAGAATTTACAGAGACTATATTTTATCTATTTTGGCTGAGCACCATTTTCTTGGTGATTCTCTATTCAGAGAACTCTGTCTTTTCTCTCAGCGCTATTATTTTTTTGATGCTGGTTTTGCTGGCATTTATTCATCAGAGGATAAAAGAAAATCTCTCTCTTAAAGAAATATGCAGTTTTTACAAAGAACTCTATGCTTTCGACGATATGGAGCTTCTAGGAACTGATGACTCCAACAAGTTTCTTCTTGATGAGACAAATAAACTTGGGTACTACGATTGGTCAGTTCTCTTTTTAATTGATTATGAAAAAAATGTTTTCTATGCAGCTGAAGCTTCAGGTATCAATATAAGTCTTTTCAAGAGCTTTGATTTTTCAGAGTTGGAGCACACAGCCCCAGACAAACTCTCATATGAATTGCTCAAATATGTTTTCAAAAAAAATGAAGTCAGAGGAGCTCTTGCAAGCACCAATATAGAAAAAAGCGGCGTTTATTACGGGTCTCTTCTTGTCGGAAGGCGGGATCCCGAAGCGACACTTACCCCTGACGATGTATTCAGATTAGAACTGATTACAGACAGAATATCTATAGCTTTAAACAATTGCCGTTTGCATAAAGAACTTTCAATAAGAGCTGCCGAACTTTCTGCCAGACAAAATATTATTCAAGGCGAACTGGAAATAGCCAAAACCATTCAGGACAGTGTTATGCGGCGAGCTGTGCCAGTTGTCAAAGGTCTGGAAATAAAGACTTTTTTCAGACCGGCAAGATTTATAGGCGGAGATTTTGTGAAGTTTTTGCCTGACAGTTTCGAAGAATCTGATTTTGCTTGCAATCAAGCTTCAAACAGTGACGACAAGCTATGCTTGCTAACAGGAGACGTTTGCGGCAAAGGAATACCGGCAGCCATGGTTCTTTCAGTAGTTTATTCACTTTTTAAGGCTAGAATGAAAATAGATTCAGACCCGGCCAATGTTATGAAAGATGTAAACGGAATTCTGAAAGAATTACTCGGTGCTGGCTCCCATTTCAATTCAACCGCTATGCTTGGAAGATTTGATATGAAAAATCGTATTTTCACCTATGCGAGCGCTGGACATGAGTTTCCGCTTTTATGGCACAAAGACGGCACTTTTGAAGAATTGCCTTCTACAGGCACTGTTCTTGGCTTTTTCTATGAAAGCGAATTTTACAACAAAACAATTCCTTTTAAGCAGGGCGACCGATTCTTTTTCTTTTCTGACGGACTGTCTGACTTTCTGGAAGAACTTACAGGCAACAAAGAAAGTATTTCTCCTGTAAAAGATTATTTAGAAGAGCACAAAGGCCAGAGCCTTGAGCAGATTGTCTCCGGAATAGTCTCAAAAGTTGATAAAACTCCTGCTGCCATAAAGGACGACATTACCCTTTCAGCGATAGAAATACTCTAAATTAGGGGAGCTTGTCCGAAAACTAGCAAAAACTCAAAATCTGAAAAAGTCCACCCTCTGAAACAGCCTTGAATAGCGAGTTTTTAAAAATGAAAAATCACAAAAAGCGGCAAAAAAATGAGTTTTCGGACACCCTACCCCCTCTAGTGCGGCGGCGGCACCAATCAAGCATGAAGAAATTACTGACTGGCTTGGTATTAAATAGGTAACTTTTAATCAGAGGTTTGAGCCGCTGCGTTGTGTAACTATTATATCTGAGATGTTAAATGTGATGTTATTGGCTACTCTTGAGCGTAAATTAAAGTCATATTCCAAGATTACATGTTTAGGCATCAAGAGAGGTCCTGATTCGCCGTCTTGTCTATTCAGATTTTCTACTGCCAAGTTGCCGAAAACATTTATGCTTTCGTTGCCCACAATGCTGTTTTTTGCATAGATTGCTGCTTCGATCTTGGCCTTTTTTAAGGACGGTTTAAGTTTAACTTTGCCGTTAAGTGAGACTAGAGCCAAATAAGAGTTGGCATTGTCATGTAAAATGTCGCTCGTTACGTTTATGTCGCCTTCGCAGACTATCATGCACTGGCCGGAGATACGTCCGCCGATATTTAAGGGACCTTGAACATACTTTAATCCCCAAAGAGTTGCAGGTTTGGAATATGTGCCTGCTACTGTGAGTTCTTTGTCATAAAATTCATGGCAATAGTCTTTGGCATCTTTGAATATTCGCTTAAACTTCGGAGGTTCTAAGAGATCAGGATTTTCAGCTACAAAGTCATGCTTGGTATTCAGAGTATAAGACTCAGAGGAAGGGTAAGGAGTTTCAGTTACTCCAAGCACGTAGGGCTTCAGTTTTTGATAATAACGTATGATATCTCCTTCATAATAGGAGTATTTGCTTAAATAAGGGTCATGTAGCTGATTTGAGCAAAACAGAAAACCTATTTCAGGGCGCTGATGCGAAAAGACGTTCTTGTCTTCAAAATAGTTGATTATGTCGTCCGCAGCAAAAAAAGGAAGGAAAACGTGCAAACGTCCGTTAGTTCTTACTTTTCCCCAATTGTGAGGTTTTAGCTCTTGAATAGTCATATCGACGTAGTCTTTGATATCTCCGTCAGAAACAGAGAGGACAAAATCCCTGATGATGCCCAAGGTTTTCATTTTGACTTCGCCTTCAAAACTTACGTTGCTTGCAACAGAAGGTTCCCAGAAAAAGTCTGTGGCAGTATTTCCCAAGACAGACTTAAAGGCCTTGTTTGTTTGCTGAGCCAGCTTTGTAACCATCTCATAGAGCTCTCTGACAACAGACCAATTTTTGCAGCGGAATTCTCCTTCTTTCAGAAATTCGTCTTTGTGCCCTGAAATAAACAGAGTGTATTCATCTGCTGGCGCAGTCAGATCAGTAACCTTGATTTCTTTGGCTACTTGGATTGTTTTTTCTGTTTTTTTATATTTTCCGGTAGAAGTATAAACTAAGATGCCTTCCCAGCCGCCTAAAGCTTTTCCTTTGTCTTCACCTTGAGGGCTTTCATAGAAGGCTTGCAGCTCTGTGGGAATCTGCTCGAATCTGTTTATGTTTGCGTAGAAAGGTGTGGGTCTTAAGGCGCTGAGAGTGACAATTACTTCTGCTTCAGTATCCGGAAGCAACTCGTTCTGCTTGATGAATGTTTTAAAGCTGAAATCTTGAGCCTTGTCTATGTCCAGCAGGCTCAAGAAATTTCTGTTCACCTCTCCTTTGTCAGATAAAAGCTTCTGTGAAAAAAGCTCTCTAAGTTGAACAGCGGCTTTTTGAACTCCGGCTTCAGCTGCGTAGTGAGCCTGCATTCTTTCACTCACTTTTTCAGTGAGATAACGCTCTTGGGTCATGTAGTCTATCAAGAAAAGTCCAAGCATAAAAAGAACTCCGACAACGAAGATCATAAAAATCATGGCGCTGCCGTTTTTGGAAGAACTCTGAAGTGCTTTTGCCCAGAGATTGTTCTTATATGTTTTAGAAATTCTCATAACCTGTCTTTACATTATACTCTATTTTTAATTAATCGGCATCTGTCACGTTCATTGGCTTTTCGCCGTTTGCATGCCAGTTAAGGTAAGATTTTATGAAAGGTTCAAGGGCTCCGTCCATCACCTTGTGAACATCGGATGTTGTACAGCCTGTCCTCAAGTCTTTAACCATTGTGTAAGGGCAAAAAACATAGGACCTTATTTGGCTGCCCCAAGCTATGTGTTTCTGATCGCCTTGAAGATTTTTTAGTTCCTGTTCTTTTTCTTGCCGCTGTATTTCAAAAAGTTTCGCCTTCAGCATATTGATGGCAATTTCTCTGTTCTGATGCTGACTTCTTTCAACTTGCGATGAGGTGACTATTCCGGTAGGCAAGTGAGTTATTCTGACAGCGCTGCTGGTTTTGTTGACATGTTGGCCGCCTGCGCCAGAGCTTCTGAAAAAATCCATCTTGATATCGTCAGGTTTTACTTCTATTTCTATACCTTCGGGAAGAATAGGCATGACATCAACAGCTGTGAAACTTGTGTGTCTTCGAGCATTTGAGTCGAATGGCGAAATTCTGACAAGGCGGTGAACGCCTTTTTCGCCTTTCATATAGCCGTAAGCATATTCGCCTTTTATGCGTAAAGTTGCTCCCTTTATGCCGTTTTCTTCCTCTTGCAAATCTATGACTTCAAACTTGAAGGGGCTTTGCTCAAGATAGCGGCAATACA
This sequence comes from Candidatus Rifleibacteriota bacterium, assembly GCA_012520995.1. Lineage (GTDB taxonomy): Bacteria > Muiribacteriota > Ozemobacteria > Ozemobacterales > Ozemobacteraceae > JAAYNI01. The sequence goes on along the minus strand of JAAYNI010000010.1, from coordinate 2,047 downwards.
TGCGATAAAGCATTGATGCCCAGTCAGTGGATTCAGTTCCGCCTGCGCCGGGTTTTATTGAAAGGTAAGCGTCAGACTTGTCGTAAGGTTCTGATAGGAAAGAGGTCAGCTCTAAGTCATCCAGCGAAGCCTCAATTTCGTTCAAATGAGAAAGCAACTGATTGAACATTTGCATATCTTCGTCGGCTTCCGCAAGTTCCATAAGCTCAATTGTGTCTTCGGCGTCCGACTGGATTTTTTCGTAGCTCTCGCAGGTTTTCTTGAGCGAGGCTATCTCTTGGGTTATCGCTAACGCTTTGTCTCTGTTATTCCAAAACTCCGGATTAGCGGCTGATGCTTCTAATTCTTTGATTTGCTCCTTTTTTAAGGGCAAGTCAAAGATAGCTCCCGATTGTCGAGAGTCTGGAATTGATGCTTTTAATTTGTTCTTGAACTTCGTATTCCATCATTATTCTCCCGTAATATTTTCCAAGCTTTCGTCGGAGATTTCTTGCGGTATCGTCCGCGAAAGTGTGAAAGCTTTATCAGAATACAACCCTGTTACCCTTATTTGCAAGGTTACAGATGATTTTTTTTCCGAAGCTTCCAGAAATTTTGCATGTTCTACAGAATAGTTGTAAAGAGCCTCTTCAGGAGAGAACCCTTTGCGAGGCGGAATTAAATCTTTGATATAGATTTCTTCCAGTTTTTTTAATGTGGATGACGTAGTCCTTGGAGAGGCAAGTAATCTTAGGTTTTCGGGATATGCTTCCTGCATATGGTTAAACTTCAGTTCCGCATGTTCAATAGCTGACTTGGCCATAAAATAGGCCTTTTTTTCTTCCAGCATTGAAGCGAAAGATGTGTAAATATTTCTTTTATGGCTGGCAATGAAAAGAATATACAAAAGAAGTCCTGATATTAAAAGCGCTGTGAACATAACTAGTATCAGTGTTTTGTCGTTGCTCATTTTTTTGCCTTGTAGACCGCCAGTTCCAATTTTGGTTTGCGTTCGCCTTTGCTGGTTATCTGTTGCAATTTTATAAACTTCAAATGATTTGAAAAATGTTTCTTGGCATGGATACTTCTAACAGAATCTGAGAGAAAAGACATGTAAAACTCTCGAGGTTCTACGGTGAGTTTATAAGTGAGAAGAGTTCCGTCAGGCAGAGTTCTGTCTCTCAGATCCAGTTCTTTGCCGTCAGGATCCTTGAAGAGCTTGTTTTGATAGACTCCCGCAGGGAATGTGTCGTAATCCATCAGCAAGATTTGGTCTGTTTTGGTTTCCAGCTCTGAAAGGAAAGTGAAAAATTCTTCATAGCTCCAAGTTACTGTTTGGCGCAAGTGACGCAGGGGAAATAAAATAAGCGGCAAAAAGCTCAAAAGAGCGATAAGCGCTAAAATTTCTGTTGCAGTCAGGGTTGGCAGAGCTTTGTTTGTTTTTTCTTCTATGACTTTCGTCCTCAGCTATTTAAAAGTCAGAACAGGGCAAAGGTTTATGAGCCTTTGCCGCAGCATCTTTTGTATTTGAGTCCGCTTCCGCACGGACATGGATCATTTCTTCCGATCTTGTCTTCGGCTTCAACCGGCATTGATTTGGTCTGAGCGTCATCGCCGCGGTTGTAATACATCTCTTTTTGCTCTTCTTCCGCCTCTTGCTCATGTACTTGCGAGAGGGTTAACCTGAAGAGGTAATAAATCAAGTCGTGCTTAATGGAATAGAGCATGTTGGCATAAAGGTCGCCGCTTTCTTTGGTATAGGCCACCAATGGGTCTTGCTGTCCCCAGCTTCTCAGATGTATGCCCTCTTCCAAGTCGCCAATCATATATAGATGTTCTTTCCATTTGCTGTCGACTATCTGAAGCAGTAAGAATTTTTGAAGTTTTGAAAAAGCTTCTTCGCCCATTGAAGCACGTTTTTCTTCATACTTGGTTTTGACCTTTACAAGAAGAAATTCGTAAATTTCATCCCTTGTCATAGTGCAAAGCATGCCTTCTTCAGGTTTGGCTGCTGCTTCAGTATAACTGCCGCCTACGCATTCTATTGAGAAAATACGTTTGACTTCGC
>JAAYNI010000091.1 GCA_012520995.1 Candidatus Rifleibacteriota bacterium | reverse complement strand
GGCGGGTTAAAACGGGCGATGACAAAATAGATATAACTTGAGCGGTTGCTGTCCCACCAACCAAAACAGAAACACTTCTAATAAAGCTGTTTGGGGGGAGAATTTTTGAGAATTTTTCTTTTATTTTGATCATTATTTTTTTCAACTACAGCTTAAACACCTTATCTGTTTCTATCTGTACATTTTTCACTGCATTTCTTGTATCAACTACAAGCTTTGATTTTTCTACAATATGTTTTACATCAAAACAGTCGTGATTTGTGGTAAAAACAACGCAATCGACGCTTGATAGAAGTTCATCGGTAAGTTGTTCGCCTTTGTAGTAGTTTCCTTTTTCATCGGTTACTTCATTAATATATGGATCGTGATAAAGCACAACAGAACCTTTTTTTGCAACTTCTTGCATTACCAAAAGGGCAGGGCTCTCTCTCGCATCATCTATATTTGGCTTATATGCTATGCCCATAAAAAGAATTTTTGAGCCATTCATTGCTTTTTTATGGCGATTTAATGCAAAAGCAATTTTATTCATCATGCGATAAGGCATAAGATCGTTAATTGCTCCTGCTGTATGAATCATAGAAAGGTCAAAGTTATAGAGTTTTGCAATATGTTCAAGGTAAAACGGATCTAAAGGGATACAGTGCCCCCCGATACCTGGTCCAGGATAAAATGCTTGGAAACCATAGGGTTTTGTTTTGGCTGCATCAATTACTTCCCAAATATCGATATCCATTTTCCCTGCAAGAAGTGCAAGTTCATTTATAAGAGAAATATTTATAAGTCTATAGGTATTTTCAAGAATTTTCACCATTTCAGCAGCTCGTGGACTTGAAACAACATGAAGATATTTTATTGCTTTTGAATAGACCGCTTGAGCAATATCTTGAGCTTCTTTTCCGATTGCTCCAAAAACTTTCGGAGTATTATCTGTTTTATAATCAATATTTCCCGGATCTACTCGTTCAGGACTAAAGCAAAGCCAAAATCCATCACCTTCTTTTAAGCCTGACTCTTTTTCTATTATCGGCTTCATAAAGTTTTCAGTTGTTGTCGGATAGGTTGTACTTTCAAGACTAATAAAAGTACCGGGCTTCATATATTTCCCAATATCAGTACAAGAAGAAGCAATATAAGTCATATCTGGTTTTTTGAAATGGTCAAGAGGTGTTGGTACACAAATAAGAATTGCATCACACTCTTTTATACGAGAAAAATCTGTGGTTGCACTAAGTTTTCTAGTTTCTTTTACAACTTTTACAAGATCTGAATCTGAAACATCACCTATATAATTTTCAGCTTTGTTAACCTTGTCGGCTTTCTTTGTGCTTTTTTCAAAGCCTAAAACTTGTACACCGTTTCGTGCAAAGGTAACTGCAAGCGGTAAGCCCACATAGCCAAGCCCAATAACACCAACGACTTCAGTGTTATCTTCAATTTTTTTCATAATTTTTTGATAGTGAGTCATACTTTTTTCCTTTATTTAAATATAAGCAAAATTTAATATCGCTCGATTATATTGCCTTCTTTATCAACTTTTCCATG
>JAAYNI010000090.1 GCA_012520995.1 Candidatus Rifleibacteriota bacterium | reverse complement strand
GTGATTATGCGGTAGCAGAATGCAATTTTTGCCCAATTTTGCCCTCATCTGTGTGAATCTGTGTCCATCTGTGGATATAAATAAATGTACCCGATAACGAACTTTTAGCTGCAACAGTCTACTAGTGGATTTTGAGCAGCAGAATTGTTGAACAACATTTGTTTTGCGAAGTTTTATAATATCTTATGCAGCTTTTAGACAAAACGCCGCGCTTGACCGCAATTCCTGCATGAGTTAATCTCATATCAGATCTCAATATAGGAAGAACAATTCATGAAAACCAATTTTATCATTTCTCTGCCCCCTTCCTCACTGCGAATAGGTCTTGTAGAAGCCCAAGGCGTAACAGTAAAACCTTCAAATTCAGACTATTTGGCAGAAATAGACAAAGACATTGCCCCTATTCTCTCGCCTGATTATGTTTATCCTGACAAAATGCAAAAAGGCATAAGAAGCCTGTTGAGAACTTTCGGATTTCATCCCTCAGGCAGAAGCCGGCCAGCCTCGGAATTTCTGGCCAAAGACTTAGGCAATCGAGGCTCATTCAATCCGATCAACAATGTTGTAGATATCAACAATCACATTTCTTTGCTATACAACTTGCCCATCAGCGTTATAGACTTGGATAAATCCGGTTCTGAGCTCAGCTTGAGGGTAGGCGCTCCCGAAGAAAAATATATATTTAACCGTGAAGGCCAAGAGCTTACATTGAAAAATCTGATTGTCATAGCCAAAAATAGCGACAGTCACAAGCCAATAGGCAGCCCAGTAAAAGACTCTCAGGAAACCAAAGTCTTTGAAAATACAAAAAATATACTTTTTGTAATTTACACTTCTTCCACTATCACAACCGAATGCGAGCTGAAGGAAATAAATGATCGAATTGCACTGCTATTAGACAAAGAGTGCTCTCCTGAGCGAATAAAAACCGCTATAATAGACTCATAACCTAAAGAAAGTGGCGGGTGGTGAAAACTCCAAGGGAGTAGGAGTTAGGGTGTGGGGAGTAGAGAAAACCAGACTCAATTGCTGAAACTGATAAGTACATTGCTATTACTTCTCCAGGCTTTTGTCCTTTCTACCCACAACCCACTGTTTGTCCTATGTTAATCTGTGGATAAAAATGCTCATAAACTTTATACGCTTATGAAAGGATATGATATGAAAAAACTTGTAACTCTTCATCACGAAAAAATAGAGAAGAGTCCTATAAAGATTGAAATCTCCGCTCTGCAAGCCTTTATCCAAGACTACCCTGACAATTGCCGCAGAGAAGCATATCTGACATCAGAAGGCACAAAAGAATTGTCAGGCCCTATGCTTGTAACATTTGCTATCCGTACGGCTAAAGACATAGTTCTTGAAGATTGCCTCTATCAAAATCTCTCTCCAGAAATAGAAGCGGGAGGCAAGGTATTGCCACAACTCCCTCCAAGAGAAGAACTCATAAGTCTTTTGGAAAAACCTGACAGCATAATAAAGATAAAAGGACGTCCTTTCAAGCCTGCAACACAAGTTTTAACCTTTCAGCATGTATATGATGACGCTGTCAAATGTATTGGCAAGCTCAAAAGCCTGGGAGTGCGCCAAGATGACATAATGATTTTTGCGACTCCTGAAGAAATATCCTTGGAAATACACCAAAATGCTCTGAATTTAGGAGATTCGGAAAATCTTGACGACTATTACAAACGATTTCTAATTTACTTAGGAGAAGTAAAAGAAAGCAGCGGCAAACTGCAAAAAGGTCTTTTAAAAACCATGCTTCTCGACAGCTGTGACAGAGATTTCCAAATACTTATACCAGGCAACAATCACCCAACTTTGCATAGAGCAAGAGTAGCTGTGGGTCCCTCACATTTTGCCTACGGAATAGCTGCTTTTTCTGACTACTGCGGAAAGAAGCGCAGTTTGCAAGAAAGTCTTCAGGAAGTTAAAAACTGGCTCAATTTCCTAAATACGCCTGTCGAGCCCGCAAAAGGTCTCTCCGAAATAATAAAAGGACTGCCTCCTGTTCCTGTAAAATCGTCATTTAAAGGAACCAAAACAACTGCCGATCAACAATCTAAAGCGGCACCTGTATCCTCCAATGTTTTCCAGCCTTTCAAGCAAACTCTCTTAGCTCTAATTAAAGAATCAGAAAAAGATCTCCCTGTTTATCCTCTTTTCTCAGGTCTATTAAATAAAAACTTGCAAGGCGGCTGGAGAAAAGGCGGGATTCATATAATTGCAGGCCCTGAAGCATCAGGCAAATCAGCTTTTTTGACAAAGCAAATATTCAGTTTTACCAAACCTCCACAAATTTTATATCTCAATTATGAAAAAGAGCTGGACGAATTCGCCCTTAATGCTGCCTTGATGCTTGCAAATCTGCCCAGACGCAATCTTTTAAACTCTCTTACATTAGAAGGCAACTTAAAGCAAAAGGGAAAAGCTGCTCAGACAACTATACTCAAAAACCTTGAAAAACGTATAACCGATAGCCTCCATGTTTCCTGTTCAGGGAGCCTCAGCGGACAATTCGATGTAAATGAGGTTACCCAGTTTGCAGCCATGCTGCCTGACGCAGATGACAGACTTATAATTATTGATGGAATCAGCGAAGATGAATTAGCAGGCGAAGACCTGAACCAGAGTATGACTGCCCTTAAAAAACTAGCAAAAGAATCGAAAGCCACAATAGCTCTCTCTGTACGTGATTCAGCAGCCCTAAGAAAAACTCTCTCAAAAGAAGCAGCTGGAGATGAATTTACAGAAAAATACTCCAGATACGCAGATTCCCTGCTTTATTTTAGCACTGAAAGAGAGAATCTCAGAAAATTCGGAGCCAGCTTGAAGGGTTCTGCTGACAAGGCTTTTACGGCAACATTGGAACAAAAAGCAATTACTCTGTTGCAAGGCAAACGCTTCAAAAGCGATACTTACCCTATTATCAAAGTAGCAAGTGCCAGATGCGGCATGACAGAGTCAGTATTATTTGTTTACCAGAGAGAAACTGGACAGTTCCACGAATTGGCCTCCGCACAATTATAAAACAGCGGACAGGGATTAGCGCTCAGTGAAAAACATGATAAATATATTTTTGTGAGTATCCTTCTTCTTTGAATATTGGAGGAACAAAGATTATTTGATTGAATTTGACAGAAGTATCAAAGAGTTCAACCAGCGGATCTTTTTCTATGATGAGCTCCGGAACTGACAAAATCTCTGATTTGTTCTCTGGATTATATGTGAAAGGTTCACCTGTTAGAGGATCCGGTGCAAATTCAAAACCGATCCATTCTTCAAGAACAGAAAGAGATGAAGGCAATTTTACTTCTAAGGAATCCAAAAATCCTTCAGGAAGCGAATTTATAAGTTTTTCAACTTCCTCAGCTGAAGCTATATACTCATCTGTTATCCCCACAGCTTTTTCCAGATCTGTCATGAACCTCGAAAGTTCACGATCGGCCATTTCATTGAACATATTGTTCGTTTTATTCAGAGCTTCTATTTCTTCATGAAGACCGAAAGATTTAAATTCCTCAGGCAGCGCTACAGAAGGCTCTCCTTTACGCTCAAGAGCTTGAAGTTCCTCCATTTCGCCAAAAGTCATAGAATTGCTGTCCATCAGTTTCTTTATATAAAAAATACGGCCAATCAAGGCAACAGATGTCAGTAATAGAAGCAAAAAGATAGTTATGCAAATAGCAATAAGTTTTTTCATCTAAAAATCCTCTCAAAAACACAAAGAAAATCCATGAGCTTTATTTCAGTATACTTTATAACCTGCCTATAAAAAAAGTTTTCATTCTATATCTGTGAAATTGCCCTCAAATGAACTCCACTACACACAAAACACTAATCACTGACCACTGTTTTGTCACATTTACATAAAAACTCTAACGTAATATAATAGACAAGTGAGTAGCATCAGATTTAATTGATGCAAATTTATAGGGAAGGATCTTTTAAATTGAGGAAAACACCCGCTTTTTTGCTTATATTTTTTCTGTTTCTAATTTCAACGGCAGCATATTCTGCCAACATCAAACTGGATACGGCAGAACCATTCTTTTATGACCCATCTTCAAAAGGAGTTAAGCTGACCTTCACAGATGAAGTCTCAACGGAAGATTTGCGTCCGAACATAAAAATAACTCCTAGTCCTGGCTACTTCACTCTTTCAAAGCAATATAAAAAGCCAGTAATAACTGTTTATGGCTCTTTTACTCCTGGACTCATATACAATATTACTATTAACGACGCTCAAATCAACAAAAACAAAGATGGCAAATATCAAGATCGTCTAACCAGCAAGAAGTTGTCTTTCGTTGCTTCAGAACCGGCACCTTCTTTCGAAATACAGACTCTGGGCTCAGTTATAGAACTTTCAAGCCCTCAAACCGTACCTTTTTCATATACAAATGTCGGGAACTTTAAAGTTGATTTTCTCAACTTGCCTCCCTTTATAGCTTTCCATTTTCAAGATATTGCTCACTTCAACAAACTGGACTCAGCTGACAATTTCAGAAACAGTTCTCCCTGCGAAGATTTCAAAAAGTTGACAGAAAAATACACTGAAGACCTCTTTAAACTGGAAGCAAAGAGAATAGAGCAAATAAGCGAAAATTTCAAAGAAGCTCTGAAGAAAAACCCGGTTCCAGATGCAGAAGTTTATAAGGCAAACAAATTAGTCCAAAAAACTCAAGAATTTCTTGGCTCCAAAGACAGAGAAAATGCAGAAAACTTCTCCCTGCCTCTTGATCTTAGAGACGAACCTCAGAAAGCTGCCCAGCTTGCTTTAATTTTCAGAGAAACCAAGCAAGACAATTATCATTCTGCTTCCAGACTTCTTCAAATTACAGACTTGGCACTCACATACAAGTTTACCAAAAACAAACTGCTTATTTGGGTTACCTCCCTTTCACAAGGAAAGCCCGTTAAGAATGCTTCCCTGCTTCTAAAGACAAAAGACAATGAGTTCATTTTCCCTGGAAAAACTGATTCAGACGGAATACTTATAATAAATGAAACCAAAGCTTACGATACTTTCCTCTACACAGAAAATAAGTTTGAATATTCAAAAAAGAACTTAAAAACAGCCGATTTACGTTCTGTTATGGCTGCAACTGCAAACGACAGCATTTTCACGCCTCTGAACAGCAACAGATACTATTCTTCTCAAGCCAGGGCAACGGCTCCTGACAGCGAAGATCCTGCAAAATTTTCGGCAAAAGCGTTCACAGAAAGAGGCGTCTACAAACCTGGAGACGATGTATACTGGAAAGCTGCTATAAGACAATTAAAAGGAAGACAAGCAGCCATTCCGGCAGATGCCAAAGTCAGAGTAAAAATTTACGACCCTCTCAACGACGTTATTTACAACGAAGAGCTTCCAATATCAGAGTTTGGCACAGTCAACGGCAAGCTCACTCTTTCCGCCAATGCCAAAAGAGGCGCTTATAGCCTTTCTTTAGAATTGCTTAAGAGCATTTCAGCAACTTTGGGCACATCTCTCGACCAAAAGTGGGATTACCTTATGGATCGTAAAGACAGCACAAAAGCCAAAACAGGAACCAATGCTCAAACAAGCGACTCCATCTATCTCACAACAGAAGAGTTTCAAGTTCAAGACTTCACTCCTCCCAGACATTATGTTGAAATGGCAATGTCCAAATCTACCCGCAAGATCAAAAAAATAGTAGGCAGACTTGATGACCAAGACTTCATAGATTGCAAAATCACCTCAAAGTATTACTCCGGCGGCAATTTAAAGCACACAAAAGTTCAATGGTCTGCAAAAATGAAAGACAACAACTTTAATGTCGGAGATTACCCTCTATACGACTTCGGAAGTTCTGGCGTTTCCCCCTCAGGACAGCTTATAGATTCAGGCACTGCGATTCTGAACAAAGATGGTGAACTGCAGGTTTCCATTCCAATGTCACAAGACATAGCCGATGGAATCAAGACAGTAGAATTCACAGCAACCGTTCTGGATATAGATGGCCGTCCAGCTACTCTTGTACAGTCTTATAAAGTGCCTGTCCCAATCAAACTGGGAATTTCCCGCATTCCTGACAGTGCAGCTCCTGGGGAAAACATACCTGTAAACGTCATAGCCCTAGATGAAGATGGAACTTTGATAAATAAAGGAAAAGTCCAGCTTTCTCTTATGAAAAAAAGGAATGTTTATACTCAAAAACGTTTCCCTAACGGCCAAATATACTATGCTTGGGAAGATGTTTGGACACCATTCGCCTATCACGAAAAAGAAATTTCCGACAACTCAGCTCTATTTGAGCTTGTATTCCCTGAAGGCAGTGAATATTTGCTGAAAGCAGTCTATAGCCACGGCAGAAAAAGAGCTGCAGCAGCCTCGTCTGCAAGCATAGCTTATTCAAGACCTTATTTCAGCACGATTTCCGACAGAGACTTAGCTCAACGTTCTGAAAATGAAATACATCTCCAGCCCACAGCAAACCCCGCGAAAGCCGGAGAAAAACTGGCTCTGCGCTATAGTATTCCTAGAGGAGCCGACTATGCTTTGTTAACATGGGAAACAAACGACCTGCTGGATTATAAAGTAATAGCTTTGAAATCATCGGGCGGAGTCATCGAAACAGATGTTAAAGAACACTTCAAACCCAACGCTTTCTTCAGCATGGCAGCACCTTCAACAAGAAGCGGCTTCCCTCTTTACGCCTATGAAATAGATAGCGAATTTCCTAGAATGTTCTTCGGCTACGCTGATATAAGCATCAAAGACGAAGTTGCAGAAATAAAAGTAAACATAGCTCCGGAGAAAAAAGGCGAACTGGTCGCAGCTCCAGGCGAAGACTTCGTTTTGAACTTCAAAGTAACCAATCCCGCCGGAGAAGCTTCTGACACTGAAATAGCTGTTTGTGTGGTTGATGAAGCCATATTGTCTCTGACAGTCTTCAAAACACCTTCATTCAAAAGCATCTCTGAATTTTTGCCTCACCTGCTTTCTGTATTTTCTGGCGATACCAGAATCTCTCTGATTTCGAACAGAATAATGCAAGTCATTCAAAGCAACGTTTTGACAGGTGGCGGTGAAGGCTCAGGTTCAGTAACATCAGATCTTAAGATCAGAAAAGACTTCAGGCCGGTTCCCTACTGGAACCCTGCTATAACCCCTGATAAAGACGGCAAATTCTCAATCAACTTCACCCTGCCTGACAGCATGACTTCTTATAGAATTTATGCTGTTGCATTAGATAAATCAGCAGGCAGCGGTCAGTCAGAAAGACAGCTCAGAGTCACCAAGGACTTCTACCTGGAACCTTCTGTGCCTTCCTATATGTCTATTGGCGATCGTGCTGATGTGACAGTCGCAATACAAAACAAAACTGCAAAATCAGGAACAGCTGAAATAAAGGTCGAAAAAGCTGAAAACATAATAGCCAGCTTTGTTGCTGAAAAAGCCTTGATGAAACCTCAAAGCGTCACAACTCATAAGCTCCTTCTTGAAGCAGAAAAAGCAACTCCCAAAGCTTCCGTGACTCTTTCCGGCAACTTTAATGGCATGAAAGATGCTGTTCAAAGAGACTTGAGAGTAACTATTCCTTCCTTGAGCATAAAAGCCTTTAAGAATGGAATTATAAGAGAGCAGGAAAACATAGCTCCGAAAATACCGGAATATGTATCTAAGATGCCTGCCAATACTATTGATGGTTCTGTCAAGCTAAGTATATCTCCAAATCCCTTCATAAGACTCCTTCCAGCAATAGAGTATATGATAGAATATCCTCACGGATGTCTGGAACAGACCTCTTCCAGACTTTTAGCTCTCTATGCTGCCTATGAATTGGCCTCCAACAACAAACTGCCTAGCCGCAGCCGCTACGAAATAGAAAAGCTTATTTCAAAAAGCTTGGATCACCTTCTGAGCATGCAGCTCAATTCAGGCGGGTTCTCATTCTGGAAGTCTTCCGGCAGCGAATCTTGGTGGGCAACTCAATATGCTCTGTTTGCTCTGATATCAATAAACGAGTCTTTGAGAACCCCCAGAATTGATGAAGCCGAAAGCCTTGCAGCAAACTATGTCGCCAAGCATATAGGTTACCGTGCAAAGAACATGGACAGCGAAACAGCTTTTGCAGTCTATAATCTTGCAATGCTCAACAAGATAAATGCATCCGACTTAGATGCTTACCACAGAAACATACCTAAGGATTTGTACAAAGAAGAAAGAGAAGAAGTAGAGATTTTCCTGAATCTCGCTCTTGCTCATCTGAATATCGCAGCAGGCCAACAACCGAGAAAGCCTAATGACAGTCTTGAACCATATAAGGGAAGAAATTTTTCATGGCGTTCTTCCAATGCCAAGAAAAATGCTCTAACATTGCTGCTGGCAACATTGACCAAATCCAACAAGGTTGCGGATAATTTCGCAGTTGCCCTGACGGAATCGCTCGGTCCAAAAGGCAGATGGAACTCTACCGCAGATACGGGTCTTGCCCTCATATCTCTCACAGCCTATTATTTGCCAGAGATCAAGAAAACCCCTGCCAAGGTAGAATTGGAAATCAAAGCAAAAGGCGAAAATAAAAAGTATGAAGCCTTAAACGAAGGACTTCTTATAGATATGAACCTTAAAGAGTTTCTGAAAAATCCGGAAATTTCTGTTAAAGCACCTAACAATACAAAGCTCTTCTATTCTATAGCTTACGACTATCCGGACATTTTGGATCGCAAAGAACCTGAAAAGAACGGCTTCATAGTTGGAAAAACTTTCACTAATATGTCAGGCGGCAAAGAAATAAAACCTGGCGACATAGTAAAAGTAGTTCTTACTATTGAAGATATGGCTTCTGAAGATAAATACAAGAATACAAACTACGAGTATCTAATTCTTGAAGATCCTATACCTGCAGGCTTTGAAGCTATAAATTCAGCTCTCAAGAATGACGCTCTGCCTCCGACCTTAGAAAATCCTGAAGACGAATATTACTACACATATTCGTCTGACGGCTTCTATGAGTTCTGGCCGACTCACAGAGAGTTCAGCGAAGGCTCCTTGTTTGCTTACAAAAACTACTACTGGAGCGGAGCTTACAAGCTGACCTATTACCTGCGAGCAGTATGCCCTGGTGACTTTGTGGCCAAGCCAACATTTGTAGGTCTCATGTATGACTGCGATGTTTACGGTCTCACTCCTTCCTCTCGTATAAAGATCGCACCCTAAAAAAGAGACTAGGGCGTAGGGGTTGGTAGTAGTGAAACTAGAACCAAAGGAGAAAGCAAACAAATTGAGTTCTAAACAATTTCACTACTACCCACCCATTCACTACCTACTCTTGTGCGACAGCAGTCTCTGAAATTGATGAAGTCCTTGAGAAACAGAACAAAATTATGCGTAACTTTTAAACGAAACAAAGTATTAGTTATACTGACAACATTAATCGCAACAGTCACTTTATTGTGGCTCTTGCGATTTTTTTGGCTGCCGCTCATGGGAGATGACCCCAAGCTTCTTATAAAAAACTTCGAGAATGGAATAGGAAAATGTATTCTTGACAAAGAAGCTAAAATTTTACGGGTTACACCTTGCAAAGATGGTTCTATACATATTCCGGCAAACTTTCAGGATTTCCCGCAAAGTCTTCTGGATGCTGTATTAACAGCTGAAGACAGAAACTTTTTCTCTCATCCGGGATTTGATGTTTGGGCAATCATGAGAGCTTTAAAGCAAAACATATCCGCAAGGAGAATTGTTTCAGGAGCTTCGACTATTTCTCAGCAACTGGCTAGGGTATTGAACCCTCGGCCCCGCATTTTGAAGAGCAAGCTTCTAGAGCTCTTCACAGCTCTAAGATTTGAGCAAAACTTTACCAAAGAACAAATACTGACTTATTATCTGAACAGCGTCCATTTTTTCGGCAATGTCAGAGGAGTTGAAGCGGCTTCAATGATTCTCTTCAACAAAACCTCAAAAACCTTAAACTTAGCCGAGTCAGCTACGCTGGCCGCCGCCATCCAGGCACCTGGAAAATTCAATCCGTTTAAACTTGACTCCAACAAGCTTTTGCAGAAAAGAAGAGACTGGGTTTTGCGCGAGCTCTTAAAAACAGGCAAGTGCAGCCGCAAAGAATTTGATGATGCAATAAAACTACATGTTCCAACAGTAAGACGAAAACTGCCATTTAACGCCCCGCATTTCTGCGACTACCTGGAACAGCTTTTGCCTGAAGCTAAGGGCAAAATCACTACAACTCTTGATCTCACCCTTCACAACGAAGTTTATGAAATTATACGCTCAAGGATCAAAGCTTTAAGAGAAAGCTCTATGAATCAAGCTGCATGCTTAATAATAGAACCCAAGAATATGGAAATAATTTCAATGCATGGTTCAGCTGAATATAGCCCAATAGCAGGCGGCTTTAATAACGCGATTTTTGCCAGACGCTCAGGAGGTTCAATTTTAAAACCTTTCCTTTATGCTCTGGCCTTTGAAAAATCTTATTATCCATCATATGTAATTCCTGACACAATGCAGGTTTTTAGAACAACCTCCGGTGACTATAGGCCTGAAAATGCAAACAGAACATCATACGGCCCTGTCACTATAAGATCAGCTTTAGGAAACAGCCTTAATGTCTCTGCAGTAAAAATGTTGAACAGCTTAGGATTAGAAAACTTCTATAACTTTTTAAATGAACTTCGCATTTTGGATTACGAAGAAGGAGCCATTGAGCGCTTAGGTCTAGGTTTAGCCATAGGCAACTCTGAAGTCAGAATGTATGACTTAGGACAAGCCTACGGAATATTTGCTAACAATGGACAATACAAAAGTTTAAAATGCCATAAGAGTCAAAAGCAGGAAGAAATGGATTTCATAAGTCCAGAATCAGCATATATGATTTATGACATTCTCTCCGACTCATCAGCCAGGCTCTTTACATTCGGCAATCCTTCATTTTTCAAGACAAGAGACGCTATCGCTATCAAAACAGGCACCAGCACAAATTACAGAGACGCTTGGCTGGCCGCTTTCACAGAAGACTTTATCATAATAATATGGGCAGGAAACTTTGACGGCTCCCCAACTACGGGTATGAGCGGAGCCACAGCCTGCGGAAGAATTTTCAAGGACATAATGAATATATTTGAAAAAAGAGGCCGAATAAATCTTCCTTTAAGACCTGAAACAATAGAACTTTTACCTGTTTGCGGCACTTCAGGGAAACTTCCTAATAAGTTTTGTCCGCAAAAAGGAAAAGACCTTTTCAGAAAAGGCATTCAAAAGCCTCCAAAATGCGATTTTCACAATGAAACTGACGGAAGTCACAGACTTATGCCGGAATATGCTTCTTGGCTTTCAGCCAGGAGTCTAATAAATGATGCCGACCCGTATCAATTGATGAGATTGGATGATTTTGCCGAAAACGCAGTAACAGCAGCACAAAACAGTATAAAAATTTTATCTCCCATGGAAGGAGACTGTTTTATCATAACTCCAGGCGGAGAAAACAAAACGCTTTTAAGAGCCGTACCTGCAATGCCCGTAAAAGAAATTATCTGGTATTACAACGGCTTTGAATTAGCCAGAAGCGGTCCTCCTTATGAAGCCGTCTTAGAACTGGAAAAAGGACTGCATACCATAACAGCCATTTCTCCTGAAGATCAAACAGCTTCGGCAGTCACAATTAGCGTTAAATAAAGGGTAAGCAGTTTTTTTTATTGCATATGCTTTTGTTTTGGTCTATCCTGAGCATATTAAGCGGACTTTTCAATATAAATCGGGAGGCGGTGCAATAACAACATGTCCAAAACAGTAGAAGAACTTACCGAAAAACTGAAAACCAATGAACGCGACCCTGAATTGTTAAAAGAACTGGGCAATGCGTACTTCAGAGCTGGTAATTATGAAAAGGCCGAAGAAGCTTATAAAAAATCTATAAATATAGACCCAACATTTTACAAAGCTCTTTATAACTTAGGAAATGCCTACTACAGAATGGAGTTTTTTGATAAAGCCATTGCTGCTTGGCAACAAGCTATTAAATACAAACCGGACTTTGATCACGCTTATTTCAATCTTGGATATCATTATTTCCAAACAGGCTTCATGCGAGAAGCCATTTCAATGCTGAAAAATGCCGCTCAGCTTAACCCTGCTCTTCCTGACACCCATCATTACTTAGGATTAGCCTACTATCAGACCAGCCAATTTGAAAATGCTATTTCAGAATTCAAGCTGGCAATCCAATATGATCCCGAAGATCCTGACTATCACTATAACCTAGCCAATACCAGCTATGATATGGGCGACTTTGAAACAGCTGCGGCTGAATGGGAACTTACACTCAAATATAGACCAGATGATTCAAAAGCTCGCAACAACTATGCTGATGCTCTCTTACAGCTAGAGCAATATGACAAAGCTTTGGAAGAAATCAACAAAGTTTTGAAAGCCGACAAGGACTATCCCCCAGCACTTTGCACCAGAGGAGAAATATTGGAAAAACTAGGAGAAAAAGATAAATCACAGGAAGCCTTTAAATATCTATTGAAGGTTATAGAAGACAAACCAGCCTGGGATCTTCTCAAAAAATATTTAAAAGGCAAAGTCAAGCCTTAGAAAGCTCCTTCATATACTTCTCGCCGATTATCCACGCGGCATAGCCGTCGATCGCCTCTCCCGGAGACAGTAACCCTCGTGGAATCAGTTTAAACAAACCCTTAGGCGGATTTTCTTCAAAATACCTCTCTCTTGCCATGAGAGTGGTATTTTTTTCGTTTTGAAATTTAATAGAAATACCAGTATCCATGTTTTTAAACAGCTTACATATAATATTTGAGGCTGTTCCAGAGCCAACGACTATAGCAAATGGAGGGTCTTCTGTGTTTTTACAGAACTTTTTTAAGACAGAACTGAGACCTGTCAACTCGGCAACACCCATTTCACCATGACTGAAATCATCGTAAACCTGGGCATAACCAACCTTGGCTCGGCCAGGATCTATAGCGAGGATCCAGCGGCGTTTTTCTGTTGTCAAGGATAGGCCAGCCTGTATAGTTTATTGGCCAAAGCTTTGATTTCTTCTCGACCTTCAAGATTGGAAAGCCATTTGCTTGAAATTTTCTCCATGCCGAACCAACTGCCATACATGGCACCAGCCAATGCCGCTATGGCATCACAATCACCGCCACCGTTAGCAGCTCCTACGATTGTCGCGTCAAAATCACCTTTGCCTTTCAAAAACCAATAAAGAGCAGCTGTAAAGGAATCTATGGCATATCCTGTATTGCGAATATCTTTTGCGGCATCTTCATGAGAAGAAGCTAAAGCTGCCTTTATCTGTTTTATTTTTTTATCTGTCTCAGCAAAAGTGTCTTTGGAAGCTTCCAAAACTGATGCCATAATAACTGCCGGCTTAAATTCAGCCCCAGACAAACCCGCTTCAATAACTGATGCAAGCATCATGGAAACAGTGCCGACACGGCGATCCAGATGAGTGAGAGCACAAGAGCGTCTAACATAATTTCCCAGAACTTCCGGTTGCCTGCCATAAACCAAGATCAGAGGCAGAGTTCGCATTACAGGGGCAACTCCTGCAGAGTTCATACCCGAAAGAGCAGAATCAGCTCCGTTGGCTATTTGTTTGCAAGCCTGATAGAGGGAATCGCCTGGGAATCGCCATTCCGAACGTTTTCTTTGAGAATAATACCAATCAGAAAACTTGGTAAGCAAATCTTCAACATCGAAAATACCCCGCTCCGTCAAGCTTCGCGCCATTAAAAGCATCATTTGAGTCTCATCAGAATACTGCCCTGCCTCCAGATGATGCAAGGGATGAGAGGCTTTGGCCTTTATATATTCTGTCAAAGGAACATAATTCTCAACAACAGAAGGCTCATAACCTTCTATTGGAGCTGCTAATGCGTCACCTATAGCAAACGCCAACATAGAAGCTTGAAACTTGTTTATCATTAAACCACCTTTTAAGGCATCACTACAGAAGAGCGAAGCCGTGAATTCTTTAAAACCAAGAAAACCCCTGGATTCCTTTCAAGAAAGCGGCAAAAAAGTTCTGTGCTGAAAGAATAAACTTCCAAGTCAGACAAGGCTTTGCACGTAAAGCTGCAAACCGCCCTATCTTGATTTGCTCCTAAGAGCTTGTAAATAAAAGTGCCTCTTTTGCCTTTTATAACACTTTTACCGTTTTTTATAAAGTCGACTTCTCCTGATGAAACAAGATAAAAGCTCTCACAGCAATCACCCTGTTTACACAACAAATCTCCCGCTTTCAGAAATTGACGTTCCATCATAGATTGCAATGAGGTTATTTGTGAAGCGCTCAAATTGTTAAAGAAGGTCGTTTCTGTAATAAGTACATCCGTTCTGTTAATACGGTTTTCAGCTATTCTGCCCATACATTTGGAAATCAGAGAACCCTCTATAAAGGCCAAAAAATCTTTGGCTGTCATTACCAACAAAGAAATGTCCGTAAGAGCTTTGACACTGTTTTTCAAGGTTCTGCCAAGAACTATGGGGCTTTCTCCAAAATATTCGTTAGCCGTATAGGTTCTAATCTTAGCGTCTTTTTCATCTAAATGAGCCGCCCAACCTGACAAAACCATATAGAAGTACTTGGGCTCATCTCCTGCCCTACAAATATATGAACCCTCGTTGAAATGCATGGGCGAAACCAGAGTCAAAAATTCTTTAGCTTTTTCCAGAGGCAAAAACTCGAATATATCTATGCTGCTCAAGAGATCCATATATTCAAACATGTCACTCATAGGAGGAGGAGTAACTGGAATATCTATAGAAGCCTCTCTGCCGTCAGGAGCCTTTTTCAGACCTGATGTAACCGGAACAGCTTCCGAACTGAGATGCATAAGATAGAGGTTCTCTTTGACATCTTCAGGCAAGTTTATCAGGTTTTCCATAGGAGTGTGAAGAGGCGGAACTCCTGCTTCATGGAAAATCACATCGCAATCCCAAGGAAAGTTCTTTAATTCATTTCTGCGGTATTCATTAATAATACCTTTTTCAAACATAAGATCAAAGGTAGCAGGATCATAAAGAGAATCAGAGGAGTGAACAAAAGTCTTCCCTTGAAAGGAAACTTTAAAGCCTATAGTTGGAACCGAGTGAAGAGAATAAAAGAATTGGAAAGTGCCTCCATTTATCTTTGAGGGACTGTTAATAATAACTGGCTTAAAGGTAAAAAGCTTATAAAAATCCTGCTCTGACAAGCCTATCAAAGCGGCATACTTACATGCGAAACTCTGAATTATAGTTCTGGTTGTATGAAGATTTACTTTGTTTTCAGCAAGAATCTTTTGCAAGAGACCAGCATCATGATCTGCATGACAATGAGTCAAAATACAGTCACCTATCATACGCAAAGAAATTCCGGCCGATTCGAGCCAGCTCATAGAATCTACAGGCGGATCTACCAAGATACCGCGCCTGTTAACCCAGAGAATAAAACCGCTTGTTCGCTCTTTAACATCAAAGCCAGAACCAGAACCTATTACTGTTACTCCGAACATCGGAGGCTCAAAAAAACCGTCGTTAAATGGCTCGTATACAGGTGAAACAGCTTCAATATCTAAGGGAAGCTCTGCCAGTATTTTATCGCCGTCTACCAGCCTTAGATTATCTTTTACCCGCTCCAGAGCTATAGAGCCGAAAGGAACTCTGCCAGAGTTGCCCCACTCTACCGGGGTAATCATATCAGACAGCTCAGCTTTTCTTTCGCCCGAAATAGTGTCTGCCCTGAGAAAATCTGTTTCAGCTGCCAGATCAGGAATTTGTTCTTCGGGAGTTCCTGGCAAATAATCCTGAGCTACATTGATTCGTTCCGGCCCAAAGAGGGCTTCTCTGACTATAGCAAGAACTACTGACAGTTGAGCTCTTGTACCGACAATTTTAAGCGGTTTACGCTTAAGAAAAAAGTTAAAATTAACAGGAAACTCCAGATCAGCCAATGATATACGGCGTTTTAAGGAAAAAGAGTTTAGAGGTATCACATAAGTGTCCGGGACAGCCTCAAACATTTTTATAGTGTCTTTGATGGTTTCCGGAGGGGAGCCTATCTGCAAAATACCGCTAGCAGTCTTGATCGCAGTTCCACCGCGCGGGAGCTGCAATATTTCTAGTGACATCTTATAGTGCTACCTTTATTTAATTGTTTCTGTGCTTGTTTATGTACAATTTTCTATTCTAATAATAGAAAATCTTCATCATTTATGCAAGCTAATATTTACTGCAAGCACCTAAAGAAGAAGCACTTCAGTGCTATAAAGCCGAAGTGCTTCTTGCGAGTCAACAGTTAAATAATATTGTCAGCTTAGTAATTTTCCGCTTTAAGTTCAAAATAAGCTTTGGGATGAGCGCATACAGGACACATTTCAGGAGGATTTTTGCCTATTACTATATGTCCGCAATTGATACATTTCCAGATAGCGTCACCGTCTCTAGAAAATACCAAAGCGCCTTCAATATTTTCTATTAGTTTTCTGTAGCGGTTTTCGTGTTCTTTTTCGATTTCACCTACTGCTTCAAAAAGATAAGCCAGCTTGGCAAAACCTTCTTTTTTAGCTGTTTCAGCGAATTCTTTGTACATATCTGTCCATTCATAGTTTTCGCCTGCAGCTGCATCAGCTAGATTTTCGATTGTTGGAGGAATACCTTCATTATGCAAATATTTGAACCACAGTTTTGCATGTTCTTTTTCGTTTCTTGAAGTTTCGTCAAATATAGCCGCTATTTGTTCATATCCGTCTTTTTTAGCTTGAGAAGCGTAATATTCATATTTTACTCTGGCTTGCGATTCACCAGCAAAAGCTGTTTGCAGGTTTTTTTCTGTCTGTGTACCCTTTAGTGATTTCATATGCATCTCCTTAAATATATCGACAGAAAACTTTGTGAAAAATTTCCCGTCATTACCGCCGAATTTTATACCTCATTAAAACCAAAGTCAACCACTAATCACTCGTCTCCAGGGATCTGTTCTTTATCAAAAACTAAAGGAAAATCACAAAGACCAAACACACACAAAATAGTATTAAATAACTTAAAGTCACATATTATTTTCATTATGCTAAGAGTTTTTTTCTCATTACAAATAAAAATGTAAAATATTTTTTACACAACTTTTTGCAATTTAAGACAATTTAATGTGTTTACTTCGTTATAATAAATTATGAGATGCGATAAATATGAAAAACTTCGCAAAGTAGCATATATTTTTAGAGAGCTACGACCAATGAACGACTCCGTTCTGAAAAGAGTAACAACGATCCTATTGTTTTGTCTGACAGTCACAGGATTGCTGGCCGCTGATTCATCCAAAACTCAATATGTTATGGCTATGTTTGATGCCGACAAACTGGTTATGGCAATAGCCGAAGAAAACAGCATAGCAGCCTTGCTTGTCAATGACTATTTTCAGTCTTACAATCTGATTGAGCCGCCTGCGCCCGGCGAAGAGGAAAAACTCAACGAGTATTTGATGCAGGAAGCAGACCGAAGCTTCCATTTGACTTGCCTTTCAATGGCACTCACACATTCGGCCCGGATGTGCCTGGTGTTATAGTCGGAGGCACTGCTATGGCTTGGGGTGCGGAACCCGTATTGGGCTCCAATACCACATGGGGACAGCAAAACAGACACGTTTGGCGTTTACCTCCAAAATATATTACATTTACATCTGACTTGGACAACCCCAACTTCAAACTATATGAAGGCTGAAGACTCAGCGGCACTGCATCAGTAGAGCTGCGAAGGCTGCAACTGACTGAAAGAATCAGAAAGTGGACATGGAATTGGGGAGATGGCACTATAGAAACCTTCACCAAGCCTGGAGTTGTAAGCAACACAAAAAATCACATCTATAACGTGCCTGGAACATACAACTTCTCTTGCACCGTTGATTATGAAAACTCAGATTCAGTAACAACTATGATAGCCAAAACCATGAGTGTACAAGTCAAACCATTCCCCAGAATCAATGGACTTCCCACAAAGATAGCCATCATAGATCCCAAGAATGGGCAGAAACTTATCATGCCTGGCGAAGATAAAGATTATAGATATAAAGGCGAAGGCAGCCAATCCCTCAAATGCGAAGAAGGAAAAGAAAACACCTACAGGTTATTTATGGTTTTCTCCGAACATAACGGGACAAACTCAGACGGCAGTATTAATTGGAAGCCAATAGCTACCAAAGATGTTGATAAAAATTCAAAGACTGTTGAGAAGGGACTAAGCATGCGATTTGCAGATTTAAAAAACAAAAGAAAAGCTATAACTCTGCCCGAAGTATTAGTTGCAGCCGTAGTCTCAGCTCTTTTCTTCATGGGACTTTTCAGTCTTTTCAGAAACGGACAAAAAACAGTAACAAAATCCTCATGGATCAACAATGCAACCAAAGAAGAATCCATATTCACAAGAAAAATATATGAAGCCTCAAGAACCAGCTCCTACCCATCTACTTTGGGACAAAATATAGTTAAAGTAGCAGAAAATCCCTCTTATTTTGCTGTTTTGCCCGCTGGTTCCGGAGCAATTGATATAAAAACTCTAAATGCGCCTGTTCCAATACTTGCATTTCCTATTTGCACTGAAGAAACCATAGGAGCAAACTCTTCCGCTTCACAGCCAGGCACTATCAGATGGATTGAATTAGCTCTAACTCCATCTCAAAATAAAGGCTACGCGGCACTTTTGCTGAACAGTTCCGCAGAGACTCAATACACAACAAGTCCGCCCAATTATGCCGCCAACTATAAAGAAGGCCAATATGCAGCAAGCACTGCGCCTGCCAGAAGAGAAACAGTTTAAAAAGGATGCCCTTCTTTATGTTCAAGAACACCCTGAGTTAACCCTCGTACAATGCGCTAAGAACTTGGGTGTCAATGAAAGCACTCTTCGCACATGGATTCGTGTAGAAGAAGAGCGAGGCGAAGCACATCGGGGCAGCGGCAACTTTTCGTCCTCTGAAGATAAGGACTTGGCACGACTTCGTCAAGAAAACCAAGACTTAAAAGATGTCCTCAGAATATTAAAAAAAGCCATCGGCATTCTGAACAACTGACCGAGGAGCTTTTCCGGCTGGTTTCGGAAGAAGAAATTCTGTCCGGCAAAAGCGAACGCCGCCTCAATATCAGCGGAGTGCTGCGATTCCTAGGCGTTTCACGAAGCGGTTATTACAGCTTCAAAAAACGGGAATCCGAACTAAAATCTTCTATAAGCCGCAAGGAGATGCTTAAAAGCATTATTTATAAGCTCTGGACAGAATCAAAACAAATCTACGGAGCTCCGAAAATCAGAGAAGAACTTAAGAAAATGGGTGTTTCAATAGCAGAGAGAACAGTGGGAGCATATATGCATGAAATGGGTATAAAAGCTTGCTACATAAAAAAGCCTTACCGCCAAAAGAAGTCCGGTAAAGCCTTTAACACATC
>JAAYNI010000089.1 GCA_012520995.1 Candidatus Rifleibacteriota bacterium | reverse complement strand
GTTAACATAATACAATAAATTGTGTGGTTGTTGTATGGATATTTTTACCTTGCAATACCTTTATCGTAATCTATATAGACGTTAATTTCTTGACGCTTACGCAAAATGGGTATTAACACTCCAGCAAGACCGCCTGAAAACCCATATGCTTGGTCGGCTCGTACCGTAGCAGATATTTTGGCTAAAATGGAATATCTAGGTCACACAGTAAATTTCAAGACTTCTAAAAAGTCATATAAGAACAAAGTCATGATAATGAACAATCCAGAAGATTGGCTGGTTTTCAAAAATACCCATGAAGCAATTATCGATGAGGGCACTTGGGAAACAGTGCAGAAAATCAGAGATGGCAAGCGAAGACCATCACGATTAGGTGAAATGGGAATGCTTTCAGGTATGATGTTCTGTGCCGACTGTGGGGCGAAGCTGTATCAGGTTAGAGGAAAGGGATGGTCACGCGATAAGGAATACTTCGTTTGTGCTACTTACCGCAAGAAAAAGGGGATGTGCAGTTCACACCAGATACGCAATGTTGTGGTGGAACAGCTTTTGCTGGAGGACTTAAGACGTGTAACCTCCTTTGCCAAAGACCATGAACAGGAATTCATCCGTATAGTTATGAATAATTCAGAAAAGGAGCTTGCCAAAGAACTCCGCCAAATTCAAAAGGAGTACGAACAAGCACAGGCTCGTATTGCTAACATAGACAAAATCATTCGAAAGCTATATGAGGATAATGTGATGGGCAAAATTTCCGAAGAGCGTTTTTACAAAATGTCAGCTGAATATGAAGCTGAGCAGAAAGCTCTTGAGACAAAGGTGGATGTGTTAAAGAATGCCATTGATACAGCAAAAGAAAACTCCCTCAATACCGACCGCTTCCTTGCACTGGTTAAAAAGTACACAGAAATTACAGAATTGGATGCAGAGATTATCCGAGAGTTCATTGACAAAATTATAGTATTCAAGGCTGAAGCAGTTTAAACTGTATAATTCTTTGAATTTAATTATAGAGGCTCAAATGGACTATTTTCTCACTGGATATTCGCAAGAAAAGAACCTTGAATTGACGTATGTCAATGTCACAGATGCAGCTAAAAAACTGGAAAAACAGCATAGAGCTGGCCCTCTTGCCGCCTTGTTTATGGGACAAGGTATGGCGGCGGCAGCTTTGCTTTCAGATCGCTTAACAGAACCTGACGGAAGGATTTCCCTTCAAGTTGCGGTTGATGGTCCGGTGAAGGGCTGCTTTGCAGACGCAGGTAAAAATGGAAATATAAGGGCATATACCAACATCAAAACTTTAACAGAGTTAGATCAAAACGTGTCTGAAAATTTTGATAAAATATTAGGAGCATATGGACAAGTGGCGATTATAGCCTCAACTTCTACTCAAGTTTTATCAGCCAGTCAACTTGCTTCTTCTCCCTTCAATTTTAGTCAGGTGGTTGCACGCTATTATAACAATCTGGGCTTTCCCACAGCAGTTGAAATAACAGCTGTAAGCCATGCTGGGAGTCTCTGCAATGTAGTCGCTCTTAAGGTGACAAAGCAAGAAAGTTGTATGACAGAAACTTTTGTGGAGGTTTTAGAGCGTTTTAATGACAAGACAATAAAAAAAGCTTTAGAACAGAATTTAGAACTACCTAAAATATTAAAGATTCTGAAAATTGAGGATTTAAAGCCTACAGAAAATCGCACTTTAACAGCTGAATGTCAGTGTACAAGAGATAAAATTTTACGTTCTGTAGCTTATTTGCCTATAAGTGATCTTGAGGATATCTTGCAGAAGAATGGAACAGTCGAAGCTATATGTCATTTTTGCAGTAAAGTTTACTTGGTTAATGAAACAGAAATAGCAAGCATCCTTAGAGAGAAAAAAAATAAATCGGAAGAATCAGAATGAAAATTGTAACCTATAATGTGAACAGTATTCGAGCTAGACTTCATCATTTAGAAGCTTTGATAGAGGAAGTAAAACCCAATATAATATCTCTGCAGGAAATTAAATGTTCGGACAATGACTTTCCGGAAGAAGCTGTGAGAGAAATGGGGTACAGCTCTTACATTTATGGACAGAAAAGTTATCATGGCGTGGCTATACTTTCTGACATTGAACCTTCCTCGGTCGTCAAAGGTTTGCTGAAGGGCCAAGAAGAGTCCCAGAAGCGCTTTATCTCAGCAGTTTATACTCTTTCCTCGGGTGAAAAGATTACCGTTATGAATGGATATTTTCCCCAGGGAGAATCGCGTGACCATCCGACCAAGTTTCCTGAAAAAAAAGAATTTTACGCTAATCTCTTGCAGCTCTTAAAGCAAAACTATTCACCTTCAGATAACATTGTGATAATGGGAGATATGAATGTCGCTCCGGATGATTTGGATGTCGGAATAGGGGAACAAAATGCAAAAAGATGGCTGAGAACAGGCAAATGCTGCTTTCTTCCAGAGGAGCGCGAATGGCTTGAGGCTCTTCTTGATTGGGGTTTAAAAGATATTTATGCTGTTTTGAACCCTGAACAAAGAGATTATAGCTGGTTTGATTATAGAACTAGAGGTTTTGACAGTAATAGAGGTTTACGTATAGATCTGATGTTAGCAACTGAACCTGTTATGAAAATGGTTAAAGATTGCAGAATAGATCAGACCTTACGCGGGGGAGAACGACCATCAGATCATTGTCCGGTCATATTGGAGTTAAATCTGTGAATACTTGTGACAAGGCCAGAGAGCTTTTTTTAGAAAACCCTGATAATGAAAAGGCGCTTGAACATATATCATCTTGCGAAGATTGTAAGAAAGCTCTTGAGAAAGAGGCTAAAATCCCGCCTGAGAATATTTCTGCCGAAGAATGGGATGCAATTATAGAAAAGCTTTCCACTGAAGGAAAATCAGAACTGAAACTCAAAGATGAGACTCTTAAGCTTCCTGCTAGGACTTATATGGACAGCGATGATTCTGTCAGAAAAAGTTTCGTTTCTGGCTTGAAATGGGGTTTGTTTTTAGCTTTGGCTTTTGTTATAGGCATAGCGGCAACCCAGATTCGCAATGAAATACAAATTATAAGAAAAGAAGAGGCTAGGCTGCTTGAGCAAATTCAAGCTGTATCTCCCGATGATGTCGCCAAAAAAATAGAAGTTCTAGAAGAGCTTGCGAGCTTCTATAAGAAAAATGATATCTATGGTGACAAGGTGAGAGAATTGGCGCTTGAAGTTGAAAAACTTAGAGGCGAAGAAAAATACTGAATTAAATTAAAAAGAAACAGCTCTGAATGTTAAAGGAACATTCAGAGCTGTTCTTGTTTAGGAGTAAAAATTAGTAATGGGTAGGGGCACTTCCAAGGATTCTTCTTATTCTGGCTTGCTTTTCTCTAATTATGTTTTCCAGTCTTTGAATATCTTCTTTTTGAACAGGCTTGTTTTCTATTTCCTCTTCCATTTCTCTAGGAGCGCCGTGAAGGGCGATCATAAGTTTGTTTAGGACTGTAACTGTTTCATATCTGCTTACCTTTTCCAATGGGCGCAGCTCAGAATTTACGTAGCCAAGTCTTATATTTGCTGAAGCGAGTTTTATAAGAGCTACATATTCTGGAGAATCTCCTGCAACATCTTTATAAGAAATGCTTTGAGAAATATTTCTGGATATGGATTGAAGTTCATCAAAAAGATATTCTAAACCTAGAGCCAACTCTCTCCTAGTAAGATTTTCTGGATCTTTTTCTGTGAATAGTGTTTTAAGTCTTACTATTGAGACTTCTTTTCCAGATCTCTCCAGGATTCCTGCAACCATCTCACTGAAATCAGTTTTGTTCATATAGGAGTCGCCGTCAAATGTGGGTGAAAGCATCAGTTTGTCGAAGGCGCCTTCAGTTACCAAATTTCTTATTGTTTTCATCATGAAGTGATCCATCGGCAAGTCTATAAAACAGATTTTGTCAGGTTGTTTCTTAGCCATCATATCAGCTGAAATAGCTTCGTAGAATCTTTGTAAAAAATAAACAGCTTCTCTTAAAGTGACAGTTGATTCAGGGTCGAACTTGCTTTCAGCTTTACCTCTTACGATGAATTTGTATTGCAGGTAATAGGCAGATTTTGCATATTTGGCTGGAACTTGATAGTCGGAATAATTGACGGCAACCATGTTAGGAGTTTGTATGCTTTTTGCTTTGGTCATGAAGTATTCAGCACTTCTGCATAGGGTTTCGAATACTTCTTTTCTGGTAATATATTTTGTCATGCCGGATTCTGTTATTATACCGCTGCTTATTAAGTCGGATATTGTCTGATATTTTGAATCTATCAGCTGTAAGGCGCTAAGTAGCATATTTGCAAATCTCATCTTGGTTTGCGGCATTTTAAGGCTCTGTTGATTAACTTGGCTTCTGCGGAGAAGTCCCAGAGAAACTCCCTGACGAATTTCTTTAGGCTGATTGCTGAAAGCTCCTGCAAATATTGTTGTCAGAAAGCTGTTGCCTGTAAAAAGTGTAACAGCTAAGACAGCAGATATGGCGCCTAATAAAAATGGATTGTTGAATTTTCGCATTCTTTTGCCCCCATGTTCAATGATTATTTCTTTCTCATATCGGCACTTAATTGATTTGAGTTGATAAACTAGTGTTTTTTCTTGTTTTAAAGGGTTAATGTGATAAAATTTTCCTATATCTAGGAAAGTGAATATGCAAAACAACAAAACAGTTTTCTTTATAAAGCTTTATCTTATTGCTTTTTTGACTTTGGTAGTAACAACTGTTTCTGCAGAAGGTGCCAAACAGTTTCTGCTTGATAACGGTTTGAACTTGTATGTGCAGCCAGTAAAGACTGTTCCTGCTGTTTCAGTTGGTTACTTTGTAAAAGCGGGTTCTGTAAATGAAGAAGCATCTGAAGCTGGCAAAGCGGCTCTAACTTCGAGTATGCTTTTTTCCTCTTCGCATGCATTTCCGGATGGAAAACTGCACAAAGAATTGCGGCAATATGGAATCAGCTTGTCAAAAGAGTTTTCTAGGGATTATTCCTCTTATATTTTTACATCTTCATCATCAAACCTTGAGAGGATGCTTTTCCTTGCTACCGAAGGAATGTTTAATGCTCTTTTTGAAGCCTCTGCATTTGAGAATCATCAGAGCTCTCTCAAGCAGAATAATATTTCAGAAATGTCCGACCCGGAAAACATATTGCGGAACCTTTTGTATGAAAAAGCTTTTAACTATCATCCTTACAGGCAGGCAAAGAATGGAACGCAAGACTCTCTGGCAAACATTTCAGTTGATAAGCTTTGGAAATTTTATCAGACCTTTTATCTTCCATCTAATGCTTGGGTTGTGATTGCTGGCGATGTCAATCCGGATAAGGCCTATGAGGCTTTAAAA
This sequence comes from Candidatus Rifleibacteriota bacterium, assembly GCA_012520995.1. Classification (GTDB taxonomy): domain Bacteria; phylum Muiribacteriota; class Ozemobacteria; order Ozemobacterales; family Ozemobacteraceae; genus JAAYNI01. The sequence continues at coordinate 40,611 of JAAYNI010000089.1, read as the reverse complement.
AACTCTTTTTCCAGAATTCAAATAGACAAAGTTATGCAATATATACCTCCAGAGCCTCCGCAACGAGAACTTCGTACAGAAAAAATTCATTATAAAACAGATTTATCTCATGTTGAAATAGCTTGGCGTGTGCCTGGTATAGATAGTTTAGATACCTCTTCGCTGGAAGTTCTCTTTGAACTTTTCTCTGAACCTTCAATATTCTCACATTTCAATGATCCTGCTTTATCCTCTTGCCAAGTCAGTTTTGAACCTTCAAAATATGACTCTCTTTTTTCTTTCTTTTTTAAAACCTCTCCAAGCAAATCCAATAATTCAGCAAATGATTTGATATCGTTTGTTTTGTCAGGGCTGAGAGAAAATATTACTGCAGAAAAAGTAGAGAAAGCTAAAAGGCGCCTTTTGGCAAAGGAGGTATTTAGGAGAGAGGGTTTGCCAAACATAGTAAGGCATTACGGAAAATACGCTATGATATCGACCTTGGATAAGGCTGAGTCACATATTAATAAAATTAAAGGTGTCAATCATCATGACATTTTGCGTGTACTGATAGACTACTTTTCGGAATCCAATCTTACTATTGCAAGAATCGAACCCGAGCAAATTCCCGAATCGGCTTTGCCTGAAATGTTGACCCTGAAAAATGGATTAAGACTTATCTTGAAAGAAAATCATAATATTCCTTCTGTCTCGGTTTCAATTAAGATTCTTGCTGGTTCTCAAAGGGAGACTTCTAAAAATCGTAAAGGGGTTGCAAACTTTACGGCTGAAATGCTTGATAAAGGCTTTGTTCCCAAAGGTTGGAGAAGTTTGGATGACTTTTGCAAGGATAAGGCTATTTATTATACTTTGAGTTGTGAATATAGTTATGTTGCATTTGATATGACGACCTTGTCAGAAAATCTTATCGATTCCTTGGAACAATTTGTTAAAATGCTGGTTACCCCTTCATTTCCTAACGATGAAATAGCCTATGTTTCTGATTCTATACAAAAGGCGATTATAGCCCGTGATTCTACAGCATGGGCAGGTGCTATAGACAAAGCCAAGACTGCTATTTTTCCAGGAACCTCTCTTGCTTATAGCGTTTTGGGCACAATTGATGATGTTTCAAAGATAACTAAGTCTCTTTTGTTGGATTTCTATAAACAGCATTATATTGCTCCGAATATTGTGGTCTCAATAGTTGGAGATTTCTATAGCAAAGAAGTTACAGAGAAGATTGTTGCAATTCTTTCAGACTTGCCAAACGGGAAGGTAGTGGATATAACTCCTAATGTTTGGAAGGCGGTAGAATATTCTGTGCCTGCTATTGTAAAAGATAAGTTTTCTTCGGCACGCATACTTGTGGCTAATAGGACTTTTCCTTTGCATGAGCCGAGGACTCTTCCCTTTAAGATGTTAGTGAATATTTTGAATAATCAAAACTGTGATTTTTTGAGAACTCGTCTTGTAGATACCGGTATCTTGACTGATATATCTGTCGAGTATGAAGAAATGGTAAATGACGGTTGTATGTGTGTGTTTGCGCAAACAAACCTTGATAATGCAAATAATGCACTGGAAGTTCTAGAAATGACTTTAGAAGAGTTTAAGAATTCTTCAATAGATACAACTGAAACAAATGCCGCAAAAGTCAGGATGATTTCAGAGCACTTTTCAAAGCTCGCAAGTAACTGGGCGCTAGCCAGTCAGCTTTCACATGATGAAATAACAGGCAGAGGTTATGCTTGGTATAAAGCTTATGAAAACGAAATCTCTGGGATTACAGCAGGAGATTTGGAGGCTATTAAAAATGAGTATTTTTTGGCTACAGGCACCTACAATGTGACGGTAGCAGCTCCTTTTGATCCGGCTTTATATAAAAAATAAACGCTAATAGTCTGTTTTAGCTGAATGTTTACCGTAAAGTGCATTTATTCGAAGTTTTCTTCTCTGTTTTTCAAATTTTAAAGTTTTAATTATTTACGAGCTTCTTAAAGCAGTCGTTGGCTGTAATGTTGAGTTGAAAGGTGTTTCACTACCCCTCGCCCCCCTACTCCCTCTAGTGCGACTGTAGCATCTGAAATAAACAAATCGGTTAAAACGCGAGATAAGATTTTACGGGTAACTTTTAGAGAAAAAGCAGCACTAGTATTTTGTTGCAGCTAAAAGTTTGTTATCGGGTACATTTATTTATATCCACAGATGGACACAGATTCACACAGATGAGGGCAAAATTGGGCAAAAATTGCATTCTGCTACCGCATAATCACAATTTTCGCCCTAGCCTCTGATTAAGGACAGATGCTGATGTTCGATGCTAGGGGGAGCTAAACAATTCAACTCGCCACCCGCTACGCACCACTTATCATGGCGTGATCTTATAAGCGGATATTGTCTTGTGAAGTTTGAAAAACAAATACGAAACTTTTAGATAAAATAAAAGCAGCACTAGCGGTAAGATGCTTTTATTTTATCTAAGAGTTTAAAACCTACGAAAACGCAAGCTTTAGACAAAAATATAGCTACTGAGAAACAAATCAGAACTGATAGTAAAACCATTTTTTACCTCTTTAAACTGCAGCAGCGTTTATTGCCATAGGTGCTACGCTGTTACGTGCTTTGATTGATTCTAAAACCTGGTGACCTAATTCAGTAATTGAACCTGCTCCTATTGTAAAAACCACGTCTCCTGGCTTTAGATAGTCCATCAGGAGATATTTGGCGTCTTCCACGTTCTTTACCATCTTGACCTTACGTCTGTTTGAAACTGGCATGCTGTCCAAAATGATTCTGCTTGTAACGCCTTGAATAGGTTTTTCAGAGGCAGGATATATATCTGTTATGAAAAGTTTATCGCAATTATCAAAACATCTTCCGAACTCATTGGAAAGGAATAGAGTTCGTGTGTATCTGTGTGGCTGGAAAACAACGACAATTCTTTCAGCACCCAGGGTAGTTGCTGCTTCCAAGGTTGCTTTGATTTCATTTGGATGGTGTCCGTAATCGTCTATTACAGTTATACCTTCATAGCGGCCTTTGAGCTCAAATCTGCGTCCTGCTCCAGCGAAAACGGATAGAGCGGAGGTTATTTGTTCAAATGATATGCCGAAGTCCAGTGAGACAGATACGGCTGCCAATGCGTTCAAAATATTATGCTTGCCAGGCACGGCCAAGGTTATTGTACCTAATTTTTGTCCTCTATGGATACAGTCAAAAGAGGAACCAAAGGGGTGATAAGTGATGTTTTCTGCTGAATAGTCTGAAGGAATGTCTATTCCATAGGAGACAATATCCAGTTCTTCAGGTAATAGGAGGTTTCTGGCAATTGGGCTGTCATTGCACAAATAGAGTTTGCCTTCTTGCTCAATGTTGGCGGCGAAGGATTCAAAGGCTCTTATTATTGCTTCTAGTGTTGAGTAATGTTCTATGTGGTCATTGTCTACATTCGTGATAATAGCATGTGTCGGTTTATACTTTAGAAAAGTGCCGTCGCTTTCATCAGCCTCAGCTATTAGAATATCAGAGGAACCAGTGTGGCAATTGCCTTTGAGTTCATTTACATATCCGCCTACAACGCAAGTCGGGTCTTTGCCTGCTGATACGAAAATAGAGGAAAGCATAGATGAAACCGTGGTTTTTCCGTGACACCCTGCTACAGCGATACTGAAGGCATGGCTGTTTATAAGGTTAGCAAGCAAGTCGGATCTGTGAAGAATTCTCAAGCCGCGTCTTTTAGCTTCAATTAGTTCTGGATTATTTTCAGGTATAGCTGTGCTTACAACAACGGCGAGATCATCGACTAACGGCAGATTTTCCGAGGAGTGCATGTCATACACTATTACACCTGCAAGCTTTAGATCATGTGTTTGGGTATTGCTGGAACGATCTGAGCCGCTGACGTTATAGCCTTTTGAGGCATAGATTCTGGCCAGGCCGCTCATGCCGATTCCCCCTATACCAATGAAGTGAAGATGTTTAGGGCAGTTCAAGATCTGACGGCTCTCCCTTCTTGCTGTTTTGTGAATTTCGCCATGGAATATATCGGCAGTTTTCTGCGTTTCACTTACCAGATTTTTCTAGGCAGCTGAAGTGGTGTAGATGGTAACATAAAAGAGTATTAAATGCAATAATGTGATTATGCTTATAGTGCATGGCGAGTGCGAGTAAGAAGATTGGATATTTGTCCGCATATTACCAACGCTTTGCTCTGCGGACTGGGATTAGTAGGCACTGGACAGAAGATTCGAAGCAACTAAAAGACAAAAAAACGCTTATTTACTACCTTGTTAAAGCAGTTGTTAGTTTCAGTGATTGAGTTCTAAAATTTCACTGTCCACGGTGTTCACTGAGCACTGTTCACTAGTATTTGGCAGGTGTCTGTTTCTGTTTAAAAAGGTTGCAAGGCTCTCCAGAGACTTCTTTTACGGATATAGAAGGGAGTTTTGCGGATTTAAAGCCGTAGGCTTCACATCCATAGGGCACAGATCTTTCCCAAGTTATGAAAAAATGGTTGCATTGTCTGCATTTGGCAGGCTTTAGCGTGTCTTTTTTTTCGGTTGGAGGTGTGCCCTTTTTATTAGGAGTCAAGGGTTGAATTTCCGAATTTTGAAAGTTAAGAATTTTCAGGAGATTCTTTACTTGGCTTCTTCTGGTTGCTTTCATAATGCAAGAGAATTATGCTCCAATAGCTAATGCGGTTTTTATAGAGTTTAACTTAACCTTGTCACTGTCAGCTCGGGACAAGAGTATAATAGGGCAAGAGGCTCCTATTATAAGACCTGCGCATAGAGTGTTTGCATGATATATAAGAGATTTGCCCAGGACATTGCCTGTGTCTATGTCTGAGGTTAGGAGTATATCAGCTTTTCCAGCCACTTCATTGAAGATGCTTTTTTGGGAAGCTATCTCTGGAAACATTGCCACGTCAAGTGTCATAGGACCCTCTATGATACAGTCTTCGCCAAATTGTCCCAGTTTGGACATTTGAGCCAGAATGGCTGCATGGCAAGAATGTTCATTGCTCAAATCCACTTTGTTTTCCGCAGCGAGAACCGCAACTCTTACAATGTCTATGCCAAGCTTTTGTGCGGCATGTTTAGCATTGTTTATCAGTTCTGCTTTCTGTTCCAAAGTAGGTTCCGGGATCATTCCGCCATCGGTTAAAAACTTCAGGTTTGAGTTATGTTCGAAAATCAAGACATGAGAAAGAATTTTTTGTTGTCTAATTCCAGTGTCTTTGTTTAAAACAGCTTTTAGTAAAATAGGGGTTGAAATAGTTCCTTTCATCAGGGCAGCGGCTTTGCCTGTTTTTACGAGTTCAACTGATTTGGCCGCCGCTTCTTCAGGAGTTTCTGCGGCAACGATCTCGGGAGAGTATTCAGGGGCAATTTCATCAAGTATGCTTCTGATTTTGTTAGGTGAACCTACGAGTATACAATTCACATAGCCAGAATAAGTGGCATCTTTGGCGGCAGTCAGTGAGTTTGCGTCTTCAGGCATACATACTGCTAAATTTACTTTGTTATGTAATAGTTTTTTTTCTATTTCTTGAAAAGACATTGTTTTATACTCCAGAAGTTGCGTAATCATTTGCAATTTCAGTGCCATCCAGAGCATTGAAAGCATGATCTGCCAAGGCTTGCATTTCTTTTTGTCCAGGCCTGACTATGATAGGGGCTATAAAAGAAACGCGTTCAGTGATCCATCCTACCACGTTTTTGTCATAGGCTACACCGCCTGTTAATATTATTGCGTCTACATCGCCTTTGAGAATGGCTGCACAAGCTCCTATGTCTTTTGAAATCTGGTAAGCCATAGCTTCTAAACATAGCCTTGCTTTTTCATCTCCATTGGCAATTCTTGCAGAAATTTCTTTGACATCTGAGGTGCCTAAATGACCTGTCAGGCCCGAGTTCCTGAGAAGTTTATTCATCATTTCCTTGTAAGTATACTCGCCGCTATAACATAATTTTACGAAGGCTTGGTTTGGCAAAGTGCCTGATCTCATGGGTGTCATGGGACCTGCGTCATTTGCGCTGTTAGTATCAATTATTCTGCCGTTCCTTAAAGGTGATATAGTGAAGCCGCTTCCTAAATGGGCAACTATATAGTTGACTTCCTCTAGTTTTTTGCCTTGTTTTTCAGCTATTTCTAAGGCGACAGCTTTTACGTTTAGAGCGTGAGAAAGGGCAGGGCGCTTTATTTCAGGTAAACCTGAGATTCTGGCCAAGTCGTCAAATTCATCAACTGATATTGGGTCGGCAATATATGCTGGCACATTTGCGATTTTAGAAAGTTCGTAGGCGATGAGACCGCCTAGTATGGAAGCATGATCAACCGCGCCGGGATTAGAAAGGTCTTTCAAAAGCTCAGGCCCTACTTTGTATACGCCACCTGGCAATGGTTTGACTGGGCCGCCTCTTCCTATTGCGGCATCTAAATCTGCTAAATCAAAGTCTTTTTGCTCAAGAGCTTCCAATACTTTGTTTTTTCTATATTCAAGCTGTTCTATGCTGCTCTTGAAAACCGCTATTTCTTCTTTGGCATGAAAAAGTTCGTCAGACCAAAGTTCCTTTTTATCTGTGTAAAGTGCAATCTTTGTTGTTGCTGCCCCCGGGTTTATCACTATTACATTTTTATGGTTTTTCATAAGTATCCTTTTATTTTCTTTTTTTCAATTAGTTCAAATATCTTCTCAAAGTCTATATGTGACAAGGCTTGTCTGTCTGCTTCACACATTGTTGTCTCAGGTAAAGAGCTGGGTGAAAACCATGCTGCTTCAGAATGGGCTTTTAAGGTGCCAATGGCTTTTTCTGAATCATTTAGCACAGAAATACAAAAATGAATGTTGACTGTTTTATCCGGATATGAGTGTTCTAAGCTGTAAACAGTTTTAAGTGGGCATATTGATATGCCCAACTCTTCTTTGATTTCACGTATTGCAGCTTCATGAGATGTTTCAAACGGCTTGATTTTTCCTCCTGGAAATTCCCACTTACCATCTAATAGGCCGCCTTGTCTTTTTCCAAGCAAAACCTTGCCATCATTTACTATGACAGCAGCAGCAACTTGGATTGTTTCCGAATTATTTCTCATAAATTTTAAAAAGCATGCCTTTGAGATAAAGACCTTCTTTGTGGGCAGGTAAAACAGGGTGATCGCCAGCGTGATAAGATTCTTTTAATAGAACAGCTCTTTTTCCTGCAGAAGTGATTCCGGAAAGCAGAGCTTCGCTAAATTCTTGACGGCTGATTTGAGATGTGCAGGAGGCTGCAAACATAAAGCCGCCAGGTTTTGTGGTTTTTGCAGCTAGTTTTGCCAATTTTCTGTAAGCTCTTCCTGCCTTCAAACGTTCGCCGGCATTTTTTGCCATGCTGGGCGGGTCTGTTATAACTATATCAAAGCTGTTTTCTTTTGCTTCTTCAAGATAATTGAACATGTCCGCCTTCTCAAAAGAATGTTTGGGGCTTGAAAATCCGTTCAGCTTCATGTTTTTTTCGGCTTCTTGAAGGGCGGGAGCAGAAATATCAACTGTTACTGTTTCACAAGCTTTGCCATAAGCGGCTGCAACGGTAAAGGCACCTGTGTAGCCGCAGATATTCAGCACTTTTTTGTTTTCTGAAACCTCTCTTATTAATTGTCGGTTATCTCTTTGATCCAAGAAAAAGCCGGTTTTTTGTCCGTTGATAAGATCTGCTTCAAAAAGCATGCCGTTTTCTTTGAAGGAGGCTGTGCCAGTTTTGTCTTTTCCGTAGAGCAGTTGAGGGCCGTCAGATTTAATAATGCGTATTTTATCTGTTTGCCAAAGGTGTTTGACTTCTGGATAGGCCTTGCGAAGGCTGGCAATTATAGTTTGCTTATAGGGTTCCAATGCTAATGTGTAGAGCTGTAAAACCATTGTATCGCCATAAAGGTCAACGATAAGACCCGATATTCCGTCACCTTCGCCGTTAATAGCTCTCCAAGCAGTGGTGTCGGAGTTTCTGAATAAAAATCGTCTTGTCTCGGTTGCTTCAAATATTAGCTTCTCTATTTCCTTGTGGATGTCTTGAGCATTTTGAGAAGGGAATAGTCTTACAAATATTGGCGAGTCTACGTCAGCTATGCCGTAAGCGGCAAACTTTTCTTTATGAGTCAATACTTCAACGGGCTCGCCTGTTTTTAAATTTTTAGGAGCGGTTTTAATTGAATGTTTGTATACCCAAGGGTGTCCTTGAATAATAGAAAATTCTGTGTTCTTTTTTAAAATAATTTGTTTCATTTTCAAGTCTCTTTTTAAAAGATCTTAAGGAATATTATTATATTTTGTGAGAAAAACAAAGGATAAAATCAAAGAGGGCTTATGTTCTCTGCAAACTTTTGTGTAAAATCGGAGTATTAAACTCAAAGACAATAAGCGGAGTAATTAATAGTATGATAGCAAAAAGATTTATTGCAGTATTGACATGTTTGTTTTGATTGGGAGTTTCCTTCCCAATTTTTGCGTCTTCTCCATTCGATGTTGGCTATACGGAACAAACTGGAACAGTTACGACCGAAAGCATCTCTGGCTCACAAGCAACAGAAATTAATAAAAGTGCTTCTGGCATTGACAATGATGCGGAATCCGAGCTTGGAACTGCTGTAATAGACGAAGATTTTCTTGATAATCTTACGGAAGAAGAAATGAAATTCCTTCAAATAGGACTTCTGCCTGATTACTACCCACAGTTGAAACAATGCAAGGAACAGAAACCTCCATATATGGGCGCGAAAGGCGGAATAGAAGCTTCAATAGAGCTTTGCAAGAGCTTCTTCCCGAATGTTAAACCTGGACAGTTTTCAAAAAACTTCGGAAATATGGATTATATGCTGAATTGGGCTAGAGAAGTTCAAAATGACAAAGCTTTGATAGAAATGATACAAGCTTGCAAAGTTGGCGATGCTGTAATATCTGGCCCGAATAGACCGACTGTAATGGAAGATGACATGATTTGCATGCTGACTAAAGGTCCTTATTTCCATGCTACATTGATTACGCATGTTTCTCCTCCGGTCATGATTGAAGCTATGGGTATAACTGGAGATTCCTCAGATCCTACAACGGATCAAGTCAGAATGCTGATGTAGTATGAACAGTTCGGTTATCATAGCCGTTTTCGAATAGTTCGCCCTACTAATGGCATGGCAGAAGCGGATGCTCGAAAAGCTATAGAAGGTGCTATATCTTATGCCTATGAACAGCTGGGAAAGCCTTATGACTATGGTTTTACGGATAGTGACGGGGACAAAGCTTTTTATTGCAGCGAGCTGGTTTATAAGGCATACAAGAGTACTGGTCTTAATGTTGCTGCCAAAAACCCTCAAAGAGATTCAATTGTTACTGCCTTACAGGCTGTTGTAGATAGCTTGCAGCCTCGCGATCGCTTTACTCTTGCGAATGAAATAATGTCTTTTGCTAATGAATACACAGCCAATCCTGATTTCGACAAGCTGCAAAAATTCTTGGTTTATACGGTTGTTCCAAATTGTGGCGTTTTTGCCAAAGCTTTTCCTGACAAAAAAGCATATGATCGCCTGAATAGAACCATAGACTTGCTAAAGAACGACAAAGCTATGGTAAATTACAAAAAGGCTCAGCAGCAATATAATGAGGAAAGAGATGCTGGCAAGTATAAAACAGGTTTTGGGATAGGAATAGCACGAGAAAAAGCGGCTCAGCTTCGTATAGGAACTGCTGTTTTCCAAGATATTGATAAGCTTGCTAAAACGGCGGGAGTCCAAAAGAGAGAGTTGGTTAAAATAGTATTTCAGCTTTTTCTCCCTGTTTATCAACATATGGGCTCAGTTGGAGATTTGCTTGGAGGTATGGCAAGGCAACAAAATATGCAGCTTCCTTCAGGCATAAAAACCCTGATGGAAATAGTAGACTGGCTGAATGCCAGGCGTACGGTAGTTGCTGATTGGCCAGTAATCGGTGGGCTTTTAGCGAGCATAATGCCAGGTTCTGCGGAAGGCAAAGTTACTGATGACTTTACCAGCCCTATGGATTTGGCGGCTGTTTCAAACGATAAAATTATATATGACTGGCCTAAATAAGGAAAGTTAAAGCAAAAACCCTCTGATAATTTCTATTTCAGAGGGTATTTGCTTTAATTGGGATGCGGCATTGTAAACTTTATAGTATAATCTAAGTAGTATGCTTATAAAGCAGTCTAATAAAACTATTGGAGCGGAGTAGTAAGATGATAAGAAAAAAAGCTGTTTCCATATTTTTAATATCACTCCTCTTGGGCTTTTCATCACCAATCTTTGCTGTTTCACCTTTTGAGGTTAGCATTGATTCAGATGAAAATGTAGAGGTTATTTCAGAGGCGGTTGATGAAACCTCTCAATACAATCCCTTAGATCAGATAGAAGAAGCTTATTTGGAAAACCTTACGGAAGAAGAAATTGAGTTGATCCGGATGAAGCTTTTGCCAATTTATTATCCACAACTTAAGTTGTGTAAAGAAAGAAAAGCTCCTTATACTGGTGATAAAGGCGGAAAAGAAGCTTCAATACGTCTTTGCAAAAGCTTTTTTCCCAATGTCAAACCTTCACAATTTTCAAAAGATTTCGGCAATATAGATCACATGCTGAGATGGGCCAGAAGGATCCGTAAAGATGCTGACTACGTTGAAATGATACAGGCTTGTAAAGTCGGCGACGTAGTTCTTAACGGTCCTGATAGTCCGAAAGATATAGAAAATAATATGATTTGCATGATGACTAAAGGGCCTTACTTCCACGCCACGTTGGTTACTCATGTTTCTCCTCCGGTTATGATTGAAGCTATGGGTATAACAGGCTATTCAGGCGATTCCACAAAAGATCAGATAAGAATGGTGATGTGGTTTGAAGAGTTCAGTCATTATGGACGTTTTCGTATAGTGCGTCCGACGCAGGGTATGCCAGAAGCCGAAGCCCAAAGAATTATCAATAAGGCTTTGTCATACGCCTATCAGCAGCTCGGCAAGCCCTATGATTACGCATTTACTGACAAGGACAACGATGGAGCTTTTTATTGCAGTGAGCTTGTTTATAAAGCATATAAGAGCGCAGGTCTTTCAATAGCTAACAAGGATCCCAAAAGAGACGGTCTTGTTAGAGCTTTACAATCAGTGATAGACAGTCTTCAGCCTAAGGATCGCTTCAAACTTTCGGATGAAATTGTTCAGTTTACTACGGAGTACATGTCGAATCCGGACTTTGATAAGTTGCAGAAGTTTCTTATTTATACCGTTATTCCTCAGTGTGCCGTTTTCGATAAAGCTTTTCCTGATAAAAAGGCTTACGATCGTCTTAACAGGACAGTTAATCTTATAAAAGCTGACAAAGCTATGCCTAATTATAAGAAGGCTAGCCAACAATACAAAGCTGACAAGGCTTCAGGCAGGTTTAAAACTCCATTTGGAATTGGTTTTGTAAGAGAAAAGGCGGCTAAGCTTCGCATAGCAAACGCTATCAGGAAAGACGTAAATAAAATTGTTCAAATGGCTGGAGTTTCTAAGAAAGAATTCCTGAAAATAGCATTCCAGCTCTTTATGCCTATTTACAAGCATACTAATTCTATCGGCGAACTGGTGGGCGGTTTGGCAAGACAACAGAATGTTGAATTGCCTGCAGGTATTGACACTGTAATGGAAATTATCGACTGGGTGAATGATCGCAGAGAGGTTGTTGCCGATTGGCCCTTGATTGGCAAGCCTTTATCCAAGCTTATGCCAGGCAGTGCAGAAGGTCTGGTCAGCGATGATTTTACAAGTCCTACAGACTTGGCTTTTCCTGGAAAAGATAAAATTATAATTGACTGGCCTAAATAAAACAGTGAGCAGGGATTAACGGACAGTGCTCAATCTCCATTGTTTTGGTTAATCTGTGAATAGAAAAAGTGTTTAATATTTAATGACAAGACCCCTCTGGAAGCCTCTTCTTCAGAGGGGTCTTAGCTTTAGGATAACTTGATTTTTTATGTAAATTAGGGTACTATTCCCCAAGGCGATTTGCCTTACTGTTTTTCATGCTAAATATCAGACCAAGGAGTTACAAAAACATGACTTACTGCTGGGAAATTTACGAAAATTCAGATTGCGAAACCTGTAAACATTATATAGCCTACAAAGAAGGCACTTTGGATCTGGAAAAGGTTAGAGAAATAGTGGTGGTTGAAGACTGATTATTCTCTTCGCATCACCCAAGGCCTAAAAAATCTGTCAAAAGCTGAGAACTTCCTTTTATGCTCTTGTATATTAGGCAGTTCCTTAGGTTTCCAGACTTTGCTTTGTTGAGGCGGGGCTGCGAGAAGCAGAAGCATGCTGTGTTCGTGTTTTTCCTTCTCGGATATTTTCTTTCTCATGAGTCTGAGTTCTGATTCGAGGTTTTCAATTTTTAAGCTCATATTCTTTAAAAGAGCTTGATTAGCTGCAAGTATATGGCAAATATCAATTGAGATATTGTCTTTTAAATGATTAGCTTGGATTGGCAAGCTTTCAGGGTGTAAGGTCTCTTTGTTTTGCATATTTCTTCTCCTCGTCATAATAGAATTCGGCTTGTGATTGCGAATTTTTTAGCATAGCTTATAGATTAAAACTTTTATTAGCATTTGCTTATATTAGGGTCTGTTGAACATTGGTGTGTAACTTACTGTTTTTAAAGATTATGATGAGTTTACTGAAAGTCGTCATAATCGATATATTTTCAGTAGCTTATAGTTACTAATTTTTGAATGTTCAACAGACCCTATTCCAGCTGATAGAATTTTTAGAGAGGCACATATGAAAGAAATTAAACTGGTACTGTTTATTGCTGTTTTGGTTATTGCTTGCTTAGGAGTGGCAGCATATTATTTTGTTTTTAAACCTGTTCCTGTAACTCCGACTCAGCCATTGCAAGTGAAAGCGGATGAGCCTGAGGCAGATCCTGCAGCTGAAAAGGCAGCTAGAGACCAAAAGCTTTTGGAAACAGCCAGAAATGCGAATTTAAGAGGCGATTACGACACAGTTATCGAATCGCTTAAGCCTCTGGATGAAAACTATGAAGTTCTTTCTATGCTGGCTTATGCTTTTGCCAGAAAAGGACACTTGGAAACCGCTATAGTTCTTTTTGAACGAGCCATGACTTACGAAAGGATGCCAAGAGACGGCTATGCCTTGGCGGGTCTTTATGAGCAGACTGGCGACATAACAGTTGCCATGACTCTTTATGAAGTTTTAAGTCACCTGAATTTGCCTGAAAATTTAAGCAGAGGAGTCTTGGAAGGCTTGGTCAGAACTTCATTTTTTCTTTCGGAAAACAAAACTGCATATGAAGCTTCAAAAAAACTTTTACAAAGACATCCTGACTCTGAAATTGGTGCAATAACCTTTTTGCGCACTCTTCCTGAGCAGTCGGAGAGTCCCTTGGCTGAAGTTGAACTCTTTGAAAGAACTTCAGGAAAGCATTTTGAGGATAATCATGCAGTAACTACTTGGCTTGCTTCTTTTTATTCAGAGGTTGCCAAACAACCTGAAAAAGCTCTCTCTTATTATGAACGGGCTTTAAAGCTGGATGCTGCTGTTTTTATTCCGCACTTGGAAATATATAAGATTTTTACTGCTAAAGGAGAGCATAAAAAAGCTCTCGAACATATTTCGGCATTCAGAACAGATAATCCTTCTTACTCAGATGTCTTTTTTGAAGCTTCTATGACCGCTCTGGAACTTAAAGATATTAAAAATGCCTTTTTGCTTTATGCGACTGCAGTAGTTGGTAAGCCTATTCTATTGGCTGAATCAGAGCGGGGTCTCTTTATAGCTTATGAAAAATACTTGAAAAAATCCGGTTCTCAATTAGACAAAGATTTCTATAAGCTCTTTTATGATTATATAAATGCGAAACGCGAAACCACCTACGATGATCTTGTGAAGATGTATGATCAGCTAAAAGACTCTCCTTATGTTGATATTGCAAGAGCTATATATAATGAGAGAGCCAAAGAAAAACGAGCTGATGAGGAGCATCAAAAAAAATATAAAGCATATCTTAAAGAGGTTGCAGAATATGAGCAGATGGTTAAAGAAATGGAAGCGGAGCGAAAACGCCTTGAAGCTCTCTCGAAACCTTCTCCTGCAGATCTCGTAAAAATTAAAGCTTTGAACAAGCCTCATGACTCTAAAGCTCAATATGAGGCTGCGGTTGAGCTTTCCAGAATGGGCTACTCTAATGATGCTAAGAGCTTTTTGAGAGATGCTGCCCGTTTGGCTCCAGATGCTTATGAACCCAGATATTCTTTAGCTATTTTGGCTTTAAATGACGGTGACAATCTTACAGCCAGAAATTATGTCAATGATGCCTTGGCGGCAGATCCTTCAAGCAGTCAGGCTTGGTCTTTATCTGCGGCGCTTTATTTGGATGCTCATGAAAATGAAGATGCTGAAATTGCGGCTAACAACGCAATCAGATATAATCCTAAAAATTCTGACGCTTGGAAGATTCTGGGACAACTAAGCCTTCGCAAAAATGAATTTCAGCAAGCAGGCGATTATATTGACAGAGCTATAGCTTCTGAGCAGAATCCTGACAAACTCAAAGAACTAAAGGATCTTAGAACTAGCATAGGTTATTATTGAGCTTAATGAGACTCATTGTTTTGAGAACGTTCTATGAGCTTGGCCTGATCCCAGTATTGGTCAAGCTCTGCTAAGCTTTTACCCTTCATTCCGCCATTTTCTTCGGCCAGTTTTTCGACTACAGTAAATCTGCTGGTAAACTTTTTTGAAGCCTTGCGTAAAGCGATTTCTGGATCTACATTTTCAAATCTGGCTATATTCATTATTGCAAAGAGGAGATCGCCGAGTTCTTCTTCAGTGTTTGCATTTGAATCAATTGCTTCTTGTAATTCTGCTGACTCTTCATGCAGTTTTTGAATGGCTCCGTCAACGGTTGGGAAATCAAACCCTGTTTCTGCAGCCGTAGCTTGGAGAGCTACAGCAGCCATCATGGAAGACTTATATTTTTCTTGCTCTTTCATAATGGCTGCAATAGAACTTTTTTCTTTTTTTTCAACTATTTTGATTTCTTGCCATTGCTTGAGAACCTCATCTGGAGGTAAGTCGGGGTTTTCTCTTGAGAAAACATGTGGATGTCTATAAATGAGTTTTTCCGATATTCCTTCACAGACATCCGCTATATCAAAAGTGCCAGCTTCAGAGGCTATTTGAGCTGTAAGAAGGACTGTCATAATTAGATCGCCGCATTCTTCTTTGATGTTGATAAGATCTTCTTTGTTTAAAGCTTCTACTAATTCTTGAGCTTCGTTATTGACATGTTTGCCCATGCTTAGAAATGTTTGCTTTTTATCCCAGCTGCACCCATGCTCTGAGCGAAGTTGAGCTATGGTATCTACTAGACGTGAAAATTGTTCTATAGCATCAGGTTTTGTCATTTTGTTACTCCAATTAAAGATTCGATTAAATTGTAAAAGTCTTTTTCACAGGCAACTATATATTTAGAATATTTTATATAGTTTTTGCGTCTTGTTTGCCAGTGTTTTTTTAATTCATTTTCTTCATCTGGAGCAAGAGGGCGTTGTTCTCTGCCTGCTTTTAGACGTTCTTTTATTATGTCAAAGGGGGTGTCTATAAAAATAGGGGTTAAGCCTTCCAGTAAGGCGATGTTGGGCTCATAGGTTAATAAACCTCCGCCTGCAGCAATTATAAAGTGAGTCTTGGAAAGACGGGCTTTTTTCAGAATTTCCGAAAAAGCTTGATGTTCCAGCTTTCTAAAGGCTGGTTCGCCAGAAATTTTGAAAATTTCGTTAATAGAAATACCCGCTTTTGACTCTGTAAAATCATCTATGTCAAAAGCGGATAAATTGTATTTTTTTGCAGCTTCCTGGCTAAAATAAGATTTCCCAGCCGCCATATAGCCTAGTAAGAGAAGGATTTGTTGGGACAAAAAAGATTGGCTAGGGGCTGGGAAATCTAAAAGGCGAGAAATAGTTGTTAAGGCTCAGTGGACAGGTAGTAGTCCGCCTGTGGAGGGAAGTATAGGCATCATTTGGCTGCCGCCGATAACGCCAATGTTTCCGCCATTAATAACATTTTCATGGGTGGTTCCGGGAACAGGATAGTTTCCTGAATTATCGCCGTTATAAATGTTACCGCTTCCGTAGCCGCCGTAGTTGGGCAAACTGGAAGAGTTTCCGCCCAAAGCGTAGTTCAAAACCTGAAGGAGCTGGTCAAGTCTTTCTACTGCGGCAGTTTTGTCTTTGACTACTGCATAAAATTTAATTTTGCTTATTCTTGTGTGAATTTCGCGAGCCAACTCCATGTTTTGAGGGTCTATCTCTGTCTTTTTGAGAGCTGACTGGGCATCATTGAGATGACCTATTGCTGAAATAAACGAACCGTTCTGACTTAGGTTGCGTTTGCAGAGTTCCATATCTGAATGAATCATCCACAGGAGGGATACGAAGGCTTTGTCTTCTTTATTGAAGCTTGGACCTCTGAATGTTTCCTCTGGTTGATTTGCTGCAAGAGGAACAATGGCTGCAAAAAGCATTATTGCAGTTAAGAGGAATGATAATCTTTTCATGGTTAGACCTCGCTTTTCTTCTCTTATTTATTAACTTATCGAGAACTGTACACTAAGTATAACATAGATAATCCAAATCCGTAATATGGCAACGGATTTTTATTTTTTATTTTCTCTAAAACTTTTAATACCTTTTGGAACCACGAAAAACACGAAAAAAAAGAAAAAAGCAAAAACCGCATAAAAATTCCAGAAAATATTAATCCACAGATTACACAGATGGCCGCAGATAAAGAAACCAATGACAAAATTCTTTTGTCCTCAAATTGCTTTCTTTAAAACAGAGAACAAACAGTGGGTTGTGGGCAGTGAGATTCTTTAGACTCAATTTCTTGTCTTAATAATTGCTATGCTTACTAATAAACAGCTGAAGCTCTGAAAAAAACAAATATAGATAATACTTATATGTGCAATAAATGAAGAGAAAACATTGCAAATTTATTATCTAATAAAAATCTGTGTCATCTGTGTAATCTGCGGATAGAAAAAAGTTTTAGATGTTACAGGCTACTAGTAAGGAGTTAGCGTAAAGAAAAGCTGACTGTAAGGGAAACGGGTTTTTCGCTATCCCAGTCCGTGGGAGGCGAAGGGAACCTCGTTGAAGTCAGAGTTTTTTTTACCGCGTCTGACAGTATGGGCTCAGGAGAGGAAATGATTTTGATTTTATTTGCTTTTCCGTTTCTGGCTATAAAAAAAGTTACTTCGACATCACCTGAAATTTTTCTATTGCGAGCTCTCTGAGGATAGTTCTTATTTCGGTTGAGTATTTTGGATATTTGAAGCAAATAAGCTTCTGTCAGGGAAGGCGAGTTTACGTAAGAGGGGTTTTCTTCAGAAGAGCGTGAAATATCTTGGATATCTTGGATATCTTGGAATTGATTTGAATAAAGGGCAGGGGGGGAAGTTGTTGTCTCGGGCGGTTGTGTCGTTCGTGTGGGTTGTTCTGAATCCTTAATTTCATTTTTCTGAGATTGTTCAGACAATAGAGCAGATGAGTTCTTTTTTTTATGTTCTGTTTTTACGGGTTTTTGTTTTTTTTCCGGCTTTTTACTTTTAGGCTTTTCTACAGGAGGGAGAATAGGCTTTTTCTGAATTTTCGGCTGCTCAGGAGCCAAGGGAGGCTTTGTTTTAATGTCTTCTATAGGAGGCGGAGGGGATGGCTTTTCCAATTTAGGAGGTTGCATGAAGATAGGGGGATTCTCTGTTTTGACAATTGAGGTTTGCTTAGGGGGATTTTTGTGGCGCAGAGCAATTTGAATAATTTTTGCTTTTGGTGAATATGTGTTTGTTTGAAAGAAAAAAGTCTCTAGTTGCCAACAAAGCAAATATTGCATTGTAATCGCGAGAATCAATGCGAATATTTTCAGAGGATGAATTATTGGATGGCTTTTGTCTTCAAGGTTCACTCTGATTCTCTTTTGGATTTGCTTCAGGCGGTTCATCAATAAAGGTGCCAGCAAAGGAGACGGCCTTTGCTCCGGCTTGTTGTAGTTTGTCTAAGAGTTCAATACAGATTCCTGCGGGAGCATCGACATGGGTATATATCAATATTGCAGAATCATGCGGAGCAGCTTCAAAAAAGTCTTTTATTTGTTTTTTTCTTAAAGGCGAAGATAGGGGAACGTCGTTCCATGTGATATTGGAAGAAGAGTCAACGGTAATCTTTATAATATTGGTTTCCTTTAAAGTTTCAGGAGTTTCAAGGGACGGAAGAGCTAGCTGGATTTGAGGCACAAAGCTTTGTGTGAGTATATAAAACAAAAGCAGAGTGAAAATAATGTCTGAACAGGTGGTAAGATCCAGTGCAAAGCCTTTGTCTCTGTTTTTTCTTCGTAAAGCCATGATTAAGCTTCTTGCTTTTCCAGCGTTTCTATGACTTCTTCTTCAAGGTGAGCGATTGAAAGAGAAGTTAGATGCTCAATTATATATATAAAAAAATAGGCTATTAATGCCAAAATTAAACCATATGCCGTAGTAAATAAAGCTTCATGAATGCCGCTAGCCAAATCGCCAGGTGTAACAGTGCCAAGAGAAGCTACAGTGTTGAAGACTTTTATCATGCCGGTAACTGTTCCTAAAAAACCCATAAGTGTGCTTATTTGGGCTAAAAATTTTAATGGAACAGTGTGGCGATTGAATATTTCTTCTGTTTTTGAAATATAAAGTTCAGCACTATCAATGGGTGAAATGTCGTTCAGTAGTTTTGGGTTGGCGGCTGCGGAAATTGCTTTTTCTCTCCAGTAGAATGGGGATGACTTTTTTTTAGAGCTTTTGTCTGTAAAGTGGGATAAAACTCCTAAAAATCCAAAAGCGAAAATAGCAATGCCGCCCAAAGTCATGGGATACATTAAAAAGCCGCCTGCTTCAAAGAATCTGGAAATGTTTGGGAGCTGTTGCATATGAGTTCCTTTGCAGGGTAGCACTAAGTCATGTTAAGTATAGGTTTGAGTATAGGAGAAACTCGCTTCTCTGTCAACCAGAATAAATAAGTCTGTTATTTTGGAGATAAGGCTTGGGGAGCTTTTTAAAGTCTTTTAGAGGGTTTAAAAAGAAGGAAAAAAGAAAAATATAAAAAACAAGTGTACAGATTGTCATTATCTCTTCACAAATGGAAGTTTTTTATGTTATTCCGAAGTGGGAGGAAGCTGTCCGCTCTCGGAAATCTGTACGGATCCGGTAAAAATACATCGTAAACTTTTTTTTAACTTTTAAAGTATTATTGGAGTATTATAAAAGTGGATAGCGGTTCTTTAAATACTTAATGTCCGTTTTGTCCTATTAAATAAATTTGTAATAAAATATAGGAGGAGTTATGAAAGTTTTTAAATGGTTGTCCATAGGCGTAGTAGCCGTGTTCTTAGTAGCTGTTACTGTGCCGCAGTTTATGTCCTATGCTCTTGGCGAAGATACCCAGCAGCAGGAAGAACAGACTGAGCAAGAAGAACAGAAAGTTGTTACTGCAGATGAGTTTGATCCTAAAAAAGGTGGTCAGGCTGCACCTATGTCATTAGAAGCGAAGTCTGATGGTGGCACATTCGCAGCTCAAAACGATAAGACCACTAATGCTACTCATGCTTTTGAGGATACTAAAGTTAGTCTCGGTGAAGGCTCTACTATATTCACGGAAGATATGAAGCAAAACCCCAATGCTCCGTCTATCGCTTGGACCTCGACTGCCACCGATGAAAAAGGCAATCCGATCCCAGGTGCTACCAGCGAGGCTATTCCTGGAGCGGAAAACTCAACTCAAGCCGATGCGGAAGGCTATCAGCCTGGGCACTATTCAATCGGCAACCACGCTGCGAGACTTGTAGAAGTTCCTGAGGCAGTAGGTGGCCCTGGAATTGACGGCGGAATTACTGAAGAAGAATATCGGGATCTTATAGAAAATGACTATATAAAAGGCGATGAAGTTCCTGCGGATGTTAAGATAGCGGATCTTGATGAAAAATCTCAGAACCGTGTTAACAGCAGAAGAGTTAATACCGCTACAGCCAACGTGCAGCTCGTTGTTCACGATGTAACACCTCCTGATGTTTGGGTTGCTCTTCGCGAATGTGTGGGCGATGTTTGCACAGATGATTTGCAGGAAAAACTTGATAATTCCATACGTGATTTCCAAGGTTCTCCTTGCGGTGAAGATGCAAAAAATCTTATGACTGTAGCAAAGGACAGCGAACTTAATGGCAAACAAACTCTTGATGATCTTGCCGATGAATACAAGTTTAGCTATGTAACCATTGATGAAGGCGGTGTTGGCGGATTGAAACTTGTTCCTGGGCAAGCTCCTGTTTTGGACGGCACTGTTGCTGCTAGAGATCAGCATCCAGAAAAGAAAACCGTTCGCTTTACTCTCAAAGGTTTCTTGTTTGATAGGCATGGTAGAGCTGTAAAGGATACTTTTGTAAATATGCCTACTCAAGTTCATGAGGAAGAAGAGCTTAAGAGAATGGCTAACTTCAGCTTTGACAGTAATGAAAAAGCTCCTAAAGGTATTTATGTACGCAAAAATGTTCCGCTGCAGGTATTTATTTCTTCAGTAGACAACAGAGACAGAAGAAGAAATAACACCAATGCTGACAGAATTCAGTGTGCGATTTTTGAGGTTGACAAACATGGCAATGAAACCCCTATCTGGGAAGGAGATAGCCTTTCAACAGCTGGTGCCGTGTTCAGAGTTCCTAACTATCCTAGAGACAAATATGCTGACCAGCCCTCATATAAACTTGCTGTCAGAGTTGATGACGAGCCTTCAACCAGCGGTCCTGTTGCTGGCAAAAACAACACCACATACTTCGAATCTCCAATTTTCGTTGTAGATACAGGTGCTTCTTTTGACACAATGAGGAGATAATCGGACTAATGCAGAAAAAGATCCTAGTTATTTTCCTCTTATCTATTATTGCTGTTTCTCCCCTCCTTGCCCAGGGGGGTGAGAAGGAGCTGTATGATCCCTCTCGCCCTTGGATTACAGAGTTCACTGATTCTCTGCCTCTTCGCCAAGCTAATCCAGCTCCTGTTGTTCCTTTGGATTTTCGCATGTCAGATGGCAGTATCTTTGCTCCTGTTTTGATTGAGGATGTTCCCATACATCTTGCACTTAAATCTGCTTTGATAGATGGTATGCCTCCTACCAAGGATCAACATTATGTCCTCAACTATCCTGAATGGTTGGCTGATACTCCGGTGGTTGTTTGGTATCTTACAGATAATGCTACCAATACAACCAAAACAATTCCCGCTCTCCCAGGAGTCTATCCTGATCGTATGACGCTTGTTCCTACGGCACCGACATCAAGCGGATTGTTGAGGTGCTATGTTAACAGAAGAATGTCCTACTATGATGAGTCTGGGCAATTAGGAGAAACAGATGCTCAGGGATCCAAGGCAATCCTCATCACGGTAAAAGACATTACGCCTCCAGTTTGTGGTTTGAGCATTAAGTTGTCGAATGGCAAAACAGGAAGCTGTTGGCCTGTGGAGTTTCCGAAGGATAAATATCCTCTGCCTAAAACTGCTAGTGTGTATGCTATGGGGTCCATCTTCAATCTCCAAGAAGGTGACTTCTTGGAAGCTCCCACATTAGATTTAGGCATGAATATGGTTTTGGATGAACAATTTGCTATAGAAGTCGATAAAGAGACAGTAATGGAACTTGCTGTAGTAGGTGGCGACAACTATGAGCTGGATAAATCCAAAGTATTCTTCGGTGTTTGTTCTGGTGCTGGCGGAGAACCAGTTCCTGTTTATGAACCCAACACTAATCCATTGGAGTTTTCCAGAATAAATCTTCCCAAGAAGCCTTACCTCTATGTGGATGCTTCTGATAAAACTGGTAATCGCCAAGTGATGTACATACCTTTGATATACAAAGGTGAATGAAACCATCAAATGCAGTTCTCCGTCAGGAGGACTGCATTTTTTCTTAATCTAGACTGTCTATTTGTGAAATTACAGCTTTTTAGAGTTGTGATTTTTTTTATAATGCAATAAACTCAACTAATGAGAAATATTTTTAATAGCCAAAAAACTTTTAACATGCGAAATATCTCTGGCTTGACCATGGTAGAGCTAATGGTTGCTGTTGTTGTTTTTGCTTTACTCTTTTTGCCTGTTTACGGCTTTTTAACAGGGGCAACAAAAAGGACAGATGAACTTTATGCTGAGAGTGTGGCTTTCACGAGAGCTAGATGTATTATGGATTTTCTCCATAAGCAATTGCCTTTCCAGGCTTTAGGAAAAGGAAATCCTGCTGTTATAGGTTTTCCAAAAAAGACAGATAGTCCAACTTCTGAGGACAGGGTGAATAATCTCACCGAAGATGAAGTGAAGGCTTATAAATCAGTAATACAAACTACTCTTAAAGAATTGTTATCAAATGATCCTTCGGTTACTACTTCATATCCACTTATAGCAGAGGGAACTTATACCTGCCCTAAAGGTTTTATATTTCAGACAAGGGTGAGTGTTACAGAGCAAACATCTGACGGCAATGAGACTCTCTTCTTTCTCGATATTGAAATGCCTGGCAGTACTGCCCAGAGCCCTCAAAACAGACATCTCATTCCAAAAAATTCTGAAGATTCTTATGCACTTATGAAGAAAATAGTAGTTCAAGTAAGATGGTCAGATAAAAATCGTAACCCTGCCGAGAAAAAATCAAGAAATAAAAATTTGCATCTTGTTGCCTATAAATCTAATCTTGGTGCTTGATGATGGCTTCACTTAAACTGAAAAACAAAAAAGAAGGAATGCTGTTAGCTATAATATTAATATTTGCTTTTATTATGGCTGGATTGCTCTTTTCGATTATTTCTCTTTCTTCATCGGTTAAGTCTCAGACTAAGAAAACCATTGCTCAATACCAAGCTTATTTGATGGGAGAGTCAGCTATACAGCATGCAAAAATGCACTTGATTCTGCTTCCGAGAGAGATTGCTAAAAAAGCCGATGAAGCTCCAGGTGCCAATATTTTTGACTCAGCAAAGTCGAACAATGATTCGCAACTTGATTCTCTCTTGTTTTCTGAGGCCGCAAATAACTTTGATTTGTTTTCAATGGATCTGGATACCGTTAAAACCAGCTCTCCATATGAAGCACTTTATACTATAGTAAGTTTGACGCGCACAGCAACGGCTAAAACCAGTGATGGAACCTCTTCAAAGCGTACAGGAACTACTTCAACCTTTAAAATTGAGGTTTCTTCTCGCATAGGTAAAGAGAATTCTATAACTGTGGGAGCGGATCCTAAAGATTTTCTGTATGAGTCTATGGAGGAATTTACAGTTTCTGCAGTAGGATTGGGTGACTTTTGATGTTCAGAACTTTTAAATACACAAAAACAGCTGTAACCATGATCGAACTTATGTTGGTCATATTGATAGCAGGTCTTGTTTCCGCTGCTATGTACGGGGTCTTTTCATATGCTGGCAAAACAGCTTTGAGAGGCAATTGGACACAAACCCAGATAGTAGAGCTTAGAAACTCTTCTAGGATTATTTCTGATACCTTTGCAAAGGCCTCTTATCCTTCCCTTGTAATTGTCAATCCAACTACAAAGACTGAAAATATCCATTTGTTTGACTTTAGATACCATTATAATTATTCAGGTCGCCTTTTTAAGCTAGATAAGAATAATACTCTTGATTATTGCTCAGCAGCAGCTGTTCCAGGCAAAATTGTTCCTAAAGAAGGAAAGGCTCAGATTATTGCTATAATACCTGTAGCTTCCGCGGAGCGTAGAGGTTCTGGCGAAGCAAAAGGCACTATTATTTGGAATGACCTTAGGTTAACCTGTGACAAAGATAAGACAAAAGACAAGAGGGCAAAAGGCACCTTACATCTTAATCAATACAGTTTTGATTATACATTTCCCAAAGAGCCCGCAAATGAATTTTTAGACGGCAAGAAACTCTATGAACAATATATAGCAGCGGCTAAAAACAAAGATTCGAAAGACCAGCTTTATAGTAGAGAAATTCTACATGATGTAACTGAAATTAATATAAATATTAACGAAATAGTTAAGTATATTCATGCTTCTTCTTCCGAAGGCTCTTCTTATATTAATACGGCCTCTGCTAAAGTAGATTATAAAGCACATGCGGAATCTAAAAAAACTGCATTGCTTTCTATTACACTGGAGACAGCTTTTCCGAAAGATAAAAATCTGAAAATGAATAATTCCTCTATAATAACGACAGCTATTCCTGTCAGAGAATTGGCAGCAGAACCATAAAATTTGTAAATAAAAAGAGAGAGAGTTCTTGTGAACTCTCTCTCTTTTTTTATGTTTATTTTCTCAGTTAATTATGCAGAACTGAAGATCGTCTCCGCTGTCTTCGCAAATCCGACGGTTGAATTCGCTCAAGAGCTCACTATGTCTTGTTTGAATTTCAGCAAGCTTGGTTTCAAGAATTTTATTTTTTAAGCAGGACAGAGCCAAAAGACGCAATGCTTTGTTGTGACGCTCTTGCATTTCTTCCCAGTTTTTATTTGCTGTTTCTGCTTCTTGTTTGACTTCATCTAAAAGGGCTTCAAGGTTGGCGTGTTTGTGCCGTTCTTCATGGATGTTTGCCGTATTTTTCATTAGACTGCCTTTCTTGATTGGATAAGAAAGATATCGTAAGAAAGGAGTCATAACTTTAGAAAAATTTTCCGTATATGTATCCCGACAAGGCTCCTGTTAGTATGACAAGCGAGAGATATGCTAGAGCTTTTTTGCGGCCTACAATAGGCACTATTGCTATGATGCTTGGAAGACTCACAGAAGGACCAGTGAGTAGCAGGGCAAGAGAGGGGCCTGCGTGCATGCCGCAACTATGAAGAGTTTGCACAATGGTAGCTCCGACTATTGTGCCGAAATACATTAAGGAGCCTACAACTGAAGCCAAAAGATTGCTGAGAATTGTGTTGTCGTCGAAGATAGACATCATTGAGATAATCAGTTTGTTGTCAAATAGAACACCACAAAGGAAAAGGCCTAAGAGTATTTTGGGGAGTATTTGAACAACCAGGTTTTTAGTTTTGTCTAACCAAAGCTGTATTTCTTCTTTCTCGAAAATATGCTTAGAATAGAATATTATAAAAACTACTTGAAGCATGGCGGCTGTCAGCCTTGCAAAGTATTTGTAGGCGAAGCTGTCTGAGGTGATTCTAAGAAAAGCGGCTATCTTGAGAATCGCTGGATCCAGAAATCCGGTTGTCAGCATCATTAAAAAGAGCAGCATCGCAAAGAATATTAACAGTTGGATATCTGTATAACCAGTCTCTTCTTCAACAAAGATTAAGTCTGGGTCTGTTTCATCTTGAAATCTCGGATCGTCTTTTTTGAATATGAAATTCATTCCTAGGCCTATGAGTATAGCAGAAAAGAAAACTGCGAGTGTTCTTCCGATCAGAAAGTTTTTGCCCAAGAGTGAGTGAGTGTAGGAGAGAGCTATAATATTCACAGCAGGCGATGCCATCAGAAAAGTGAAAGCAGGACCTATGCCAGCTCCTTGATACCAGATGCTAGTGAAAATAGGAATAACGCCGCATGAGCAGACTGTTAAAACGCCGCCCGAAAGAGCTGCTATGGGGTAGGAATACCAAGGTTTGGCATCTTTTCCCATATACTTGGTGATTCTTTGTTTATCGAGAAAGACTCCGATGGCGCCAGCTAAAAAGAAAGCTGGAACCATACCTGAAAAGAGATGCTCGCCTATAAATGAGAATAGAGAATTGAGTCCAGGTTCTATGAAAGCTCCCAGTTTATAGACAAATGGCAACCATGTTTTTGCGAAAAAGGTTATAAAAGACAAAAAACTGTCGGAGGACTCCACCAGGGTTGAATATATCAGAACGCCTTCTGTGTAATATATTAGGCTTTGCAAAAACTGTAGCAAACGGTTTGTCTCCTTTTATGGCTAGTTTTTTTCTTGGAGAAGTTTGAGTTCTTTTTTTATCCAACCTTCTACTTTAGCTTTTATAACAGGTTTTCCCATTGAATATATTTTTTTGCCTAAGACTACTACCGGCGTTGTGACTATTCCATACTTCATGGATTCAGGGGTTCCAGTAACCATAATTACAGGTTTTATGTCAGGATATTTTTCTGCGAGTTCATTGACTATTCGTTCAGCATCAGTGCAGTTTACGCAGTAAGATGCACTTTTAATAACTACAACTTCTAACATAAGTTTTTCGACCGCCTATTATTCTTTTAAAAACCATTCGTTCATTTTAATTTTGGCACGAACGGTTTCAAATTCTGATTTGAGAGCTTGTACAGAAGAGTCGAGCTTAGCAAATGGTGTTTTCTTGTTGATTCCATCTTGAACGGCAACAGTTAATTCTGATAGTTTTGTGCTTGAGCTTTCGCGTTGCGTTTCAGGCAGGAGTTCAACAAACTTTGAAATGTAGGTTTTAATGGCTGGAATGTCTTCAGAGGCCTGTATAAATTGCTTGTTTATTAGTTTTTTTTCGAATTCAACCAAGAATGCTGAAGTTTCTACAAAAAGTTTGTTGTCGTCAGAGAGCCCGAAGCCTTCAAAAAATACGCCTATATATGAACTGAGAGATAAAACTCCGTTGTGAGCCTCCTCATATTTTTTGTTTGCTACATTTCTGCGAATTTGGGCTATTTGTCGCCCCGCATCTGTCATTTTTTTTCTCCACTCAATGTCGTTTTTCGCCTCCTGAGGAGGATTGAGCATAAAGTTCTGGGAGAAGTTTAGCCAAGCGGAGAGAACACCTGATAGTTCTTTTTGATAAGAATCTTTTGTTGTGTATTTGAGTGCTGTTCCCAAGGTTGTCAGTGATGACATGAAATTTCTTATGCTTTTAGAGAAAACACTGTTCGGATTTTGCGATGTGAGCAATAAAACCAACGTATCATCGCATGCTGAAGCTATATTTGGCAGAAATAAAAAAAAGATTGCTGCGATAGCAAATATTAAAAGCGGCTTTGTTTTATTGGTAAATTTATGCATTTAGTACTCCAAACATAGCAATTATAGCATAAAATAATAGCAAAATAACTCCTTTTTTGATGCCAAGTATGATATAATCGCACCATGGAAAACTATTACGATGTACTGGGTGTCAAAGAAACTGCTACCCAAGATGAAATAAAAAAAGCCTTCAGAGCTTTAGCTAAAAAACATCATCCTGATGTAAATCAAGGTTCCAAAGAGTCAGAAGAGAAGTTTAAAAAGATTTCTGAAGCTTATGAAGTATTAGGCAAGCCTGAAGAGCGCAAAAAATATGATGCAGCCCAAAAAGCAGGCTCTTCATTTAATTTTGGCGGTTTCTCTTCGCAAGGGCCTTTCAGCGAGTTTGCTTCTGGAGTTGACAGCGACTTCTTAAAAAACATATTCAGTGGATTTTCGTTTAGAGGTGGCTCCAGTTCTACTTCTTCCACACCTTTCTCATCTTTTGAAAACATAATTAATCGCGGCTCGGCTTTTTCAAAAAAACGCTCTATTCCGGTTTTGAAAGTGCCATTGTCGATAGCGCTTGCTGGCGGAAGAGTTGAGACAACGGGTTTATCTAGCGGCACTCAAATATTAACTATACCAGAAGGAAGCATGTCTGGTACTATTATCCGTGATGCAGAAGGTAATAAAGTTAGGCTTTCTATTGAAGATGAAGACCCTTTTACCATAGTCGGCAGAAATTTGCAGACTAAGATCTATATAAACATAGCTCAGGCGGTTTTGGGCAGCAAAGTAAAGCTTAAACACCCTGGCGGCAAAAGCTTGATAGTTACAGTTCCTCCAGGCACTCAGAATGGCTCAGTATTACGTCTTGCGGGACAAGGTTTTCCAGGCGGCGATTTGTTTATAACGGCTGAAATCAACATTCCGAAAGATCTGACAGAACAAGAAAAAGCTCTTTTTGAAAAGTTTGCTGCCGAAGCAGGCCTGAAATACTAGTGCTGTGTTTCAAATAAAACTTTTTTATCCACAGATTACACAGATTACACAGATTTTTATTTGATCAAAATTTGCAATGTTTTCTCTTCATTTATTGCACATATAAGTATTATCAATATTTGTTTTTTTCAGACCTTCAGCTGTTTATTAGTAAGCATAGTAATTATTAAGACAAGAAATCGGTCTAAAGAATTTCACTACCCACTAACCACTCTAGTGCGGTTGCTGAGACAGATAGCCTTGAAGAGTTTGTTAGGTTGCTTTATATTAAATACGCAACTTTTAGATGTTATACAGCACTAGCAGTTAGCGATTTGTCGTTTGTCGTTTTTTTCTGTATAATTGTCCTAATATGGTCAGATTATCTGAAAAAATAAAAGACTTTTCTCTGAAGACAGCTGTTTTTTATCTTTTCTTATGTGTTTCAGCAACCCTTTGGGCTGATCCTTCACAGCGGATTAATTTGACTGAACGCTTAGCAAAAGAAACCTTTCACTTGGCGGACTTGCCAAGAGAATCTCTGGATGTTTTAAGAGCTGCCCCTGTTATTGGCACAGTTGAAAGCTTTTACACTTTTAATGTTGAAACAGAAAAAATAGAAACAACTAAAGCAGTTTTAAGGAAGATAGGCAAGCATTGTTATATATATGTGGAATACGGCAAACCTGTTTCTGCAGCATCTATAAATAAAATTGCTTCAGTTTTTGATAGCACGATATATCCGAACACCCGAGCTATGTTCGGTTCTGAATGGAAACCTGGTATAGACAATGATGCCAGTATTACCATTTTATTAACGGATATAAAAGACGGGTTTAATCCTTCAAAGGGCAAACATTCTTATGTGGCGGGATATTTTAATGCTGGAGATTGTTATTCAGCCAAAAAATATCCTGCTTCAAATCAACGTGAAATGCTTTATTTGGATATAAACCCTGTGGTTCCTGCTTCTCATGAGTTTTTGTCTACTCTTGCTCATGAGTTTCAGCACATGATTCACTGGAATCACGATCCAAAAGAGTTCACCTGGCTTAATGAGTCTATGTCGCAATTGGCTCCTTATCTGTGTGGATTAGGTCATCCCTTGCAAATAGAAGCTTTTATTAGCAACCCAGATAACAGTTTGATTGCATGGTCGGATGAGAACATGATTGCGAACTATGGACAGGTCTATATGTGGGCTCAATATCTTTCAACCAGAGTTGTCGATACAGCAACAATGCGCAGAAGATTTATCAGACGATTAGTCGCCAATAAGAGCCAAGGGCTTTCAAGTATAACGTCTACTATGTGCGAGCAAAAGTTGTCAGGCAAAGTCAGTGATCTTTTTAGATTTTTCTGTGCTGCGAATTATTTGAACGACTCAAGGGTAGCGGGTGGCATATATGGCTATGAATCCACCTTAAGAAACTTCTATTTGCAACCCGAGATTAGCATGCTCAAGGTGCCTGGAGTTGTCAGGCGAACTGTTAAATGTTGGTCAGCCAAGGCCATTCAGATAAATGCTGAATCTTTGCGTGGCAAGTATGCCAGAGTAGCTTTTACAGCAACAAAGATGACAGCTGCAAATAAGTATAACAATGAGTATGATCTGGCTATAATTTCTTTTGATTCAGCCAAAAAAGCTCATCCGCATATTACTTGGTTGCCTGTGAAAGATTACAAGGTTTTTAATCAATATGTAAGAATTCCCTTGCAGCACGACAGAATACTAGCTCTGGTGGTACATAGAGGCCCGGAAAGCATGAAAGCTGAACAAGGCTTTGCCAAAGGAGCTGGCAGTGCTATCTTTAATTTTGCCATATCGGGGATTTATACTGCTAAGGAAGTTAAAAACTTAATGACTGTTCCGACTTTATTGGCAAATGAAGAAGATGACTATTTGCTGACTCCTTCTTATGCGAATCTGGATATGGAAGATTTCGTAGATATTTTTATTGAGACTTCAGAGCGTCTTGATCAGCTCTTAACAGGAATGCAACAAGCAATTGGCGAAGTGAGTGAAAATGACTCAGTTGAATATGAAATGTTGCAAAATTTGTCAGAACAACTGCATAGAGATCTTTACAGAGCAGCAAGCAATGAATTAAATTTAACTAAGAGATCTTTGATTGTTGAGCGGCTAAGAGAGGTTGCAAGCAGAAGACCTCCTCATGAGCAGGTTATTCTTAAGGCTTTGGGCAAAACAATAGAGCAGGTTGAAGGTTTTGACAGCCTTTTTCTGAAAACAGCTGACCAATAAAAGATAGGCATAGGGGTGGTGGGGGGAGGGAGAACGAAAACCCAATCCCCAGGATATTCTTATAAAAGATATTTTGATTTAGAATAAAGCATTGTTGGCACTTGCTAATATCGTACAGTGGCGAGTGATGAGTGGTGCGTGGCAGGCGGCGAGCTTAATTAAATTAGAAATTATGAAGTATAAATTAGAAATAAATGTTTTAGTTTTGTCTGCAGTTTCTATCCTATGTCTTTGTTTGGGACTGCTACCCCCACACCCTACTCCCTGATTTTAAGCTATGCTTAAAATCACATCTGTGGATAGAAAAAAACTGTCCTATAATAAACTTTTAGATGTTACAAAGCACTAATCCACACTGACATCGAATTTTCCTCCGCCTGCGTTTACTAGTTTCTTGAAGCCATGTTTTTTGAGGTTTTCATCAGAAAGAATAGTCTTAGCGGAATCATCTCTTTTGCTTTTGACTGGGTGAATAATTCTTGTTACAGGTGCACCGCATTCTGGGCATTCAGCTAGCGGATTCTCTGAGATTAATTGCATTTCTTCAAAGCTGTTTTTGCAGTATGGGCAGGCTTTTTTTTCGTCTTTTGCTTTATATGTATAAATAGGCATATTGCTCTCCTTTTAAAACAATAGATCTGAAGAGGCATTAAGATGAAATGGTTATTTTCAGATCGGAACTATAATATTTTGTTTTTGTAACTTTTTTAAAATTGTTTCAAAGTCCGGGACAGACTTATCTTCACCAAATCTTTTAGCCCATTCCTGTTTAAACTTGCTTTTCTCGCCTTTTTGTTGAATAAACTCTATCGCAAAAGCAGTTGCTTGATTGCTGAATTCTTCAAGGCAAGTGGTAGGGATCCCTGTTTTGCTGAATCTGTAAACCACTGGTTGCGGATTGTCTTTTGTGGTAAGAGACTCTTCTAATGGGCTGTATTTGTAGTAGAAAATTTTAATGCCGCTGTTAACTCTGAAAAGAGGCTGTTTAGTATTAGAAGATATAGGGGGAAATGGGCTCGGAATGATCTTGCCAGGGGTATTTGAAGCAAGCTTAAGCTCATGACTCAACATGTCAGAAATTCTTTCTTGAAACTCTGTCAAAGTAGTAGTTTCTTGAACAAATTCGTTTAATTTTACAGCGACAAAATTGGGGCTTATAGAGTGAAAGGGGATAAGTCGTTTTCTCCAAAATTTGACAAGCTTCTCAAAAAAATCTGATATTGAACCAGCAAAAAGAGCGTCAATAATTAAGGACAATGATTTCTGGAAAAACTTTTTATTATGAATAGCTTCAGTCAGTTTTGAAATATCATTTATCATAGCAGCTTCCATAGGTGTCAGCCATTGTGTTTTCATCACAGTATATGGCGGATATGGAAGCGGGACAAGTTCGCCTGATATGACTCTTTCTTCTATAGGAGTGCCTTTGAGGATTTTTACTAAACTTATCTGTATATCTTCTGGAGCTAAAGAGTAGACATCATCGAAAGATTTTTTGAAGTCAGAGTAAGTATCATATGGAAGACCGCCTAATATATCCAGATGTAAGCGGCATTGGGTTCTTGAACGAAGGGCTTTTACTGCTTTTTTAAGTCTTTCAGGATCATAATATCTGTTGACGGCCTTTAATGCTTTGGGGTTTGTTGATTGTATGCCTATTTCAAGATGAAAAATACTTTTTCTTTCTCTAGCGAAGGCTTCTATAACATCATCAGATAAGATATCGGCTTGGATTTCAAAATGAAAATGGATGTTTTTTTTGTTGTTATCAACTATGTAGTTGATTACTTCTATAGCTCTTTGTTTATCAGAGTTAAATGTTCTGTCTGCAAATCTGACTTGTTTGAAATCTGATTCAAAGAAGATATTCAAATCTTTCTTTATTTGCTCAAGTGTTCTGGTTCTCACTGAGCCTTGAATAGAGCTCAGACAGTAGGCGCATTTAGAATAACAGCCTCTAGAGGCCTCATAAAAAGTGAAATTCTTATGGGAAAAGTTATATTTGGGAGCAAAAGGGAAGGGGAGTTCGTCAAGATTTTGGATTTTTGGTCTGTCAGGAGTTGAAAAAACAATTCCATTTTTACGGGCAGTAATACCTTGTATTTGAGTGAAATCTTGAGCTTTTTCCAAAGCTTTGGAAAGTTCAAAGAATGTTTCTTCACCTTCATCTCTTACTACAATATCTATATAGGGATTTGCTTTTAGAAGGTCTTCGGTGTGCCAACTTACTTCTGGGCCACCCATAATTATTTGTGTTTCGGGATAAATAGTTTTTAAGGCGGAAGCAGCTTTCAGAGTTTTTTCTAAAGACCAAATATAAACTGAAAAAGCTACAATCTCAGGCTTTGCAGCTAAGATTTCTCCTAGTATGTAGTCATCTCCTTGATTAAGATCGAATTGCTTCATAGGAAACGGCTTTTCGCCTCGGTCAATTCGATAGGCATTCAGTGAAAGCAGTGCTGAATTTGAATGGGTATATTTTGTATTGATGGCAACTAGTAGAATTTTATCGGAGATATCTTGGTTGCACATATGAGATTCGTTTCGAGTCATTTTTTGTCGGCTTTATTTTCTGTAGGTTGGGTTTCTTTAACAGATTCTGTGTTTGGTTGCTCCGGCTCAACAAAGATGGCTTTAGTCGGGCATTTTTCTGCACAGAGACCGCAATCAGTACATTTGCTATAGTCTATTTTTGCCAAGTTGTCGGTTACAGTGATCGCACCTGTCGGACAAACTTTTTCACAGAGTTTGCAACCTATGCATCCTACTTTGCAATGTTCTCTGACTTCTTTGGCAGTATCAGTTGAATTACAAAGAACGTGAACTCTTCTGTCTATATCGACCATCTTGATGAGGTTCTTGGGACAAGCAGGTACGCATGCAGCACAGCCAACGCATTTTGATTCGTCTAATACAGGAATATGCTTTTCTCCCATGCTCAGTGCACCAAAGGGACAAGCTGCCACACATGAACCCATTCCAACGCATCTGTGCGGGCATTTCCAAGGGCCATTTTGCAGTAAAACAGCAGCTTGGCAATCCTTTATGCCTTCGTATGTAAACTTCATGTGCTCTTCTGAGTCGGAGCCATTGCATTTAATCAGGGCACCCAAGCGTTTCTGTGATTTACTGTTGTCAGCAGTTTCAAGACCAAGAAAGGTTTTTAATTTTGTCAAATTTTTAGCACTTATGACAGTGCAACTGTCAGGTGAAGCTTCGTTGCTTGAAAGAGCTTGAGCAAAGCCTTGGCATCCTGGATATCCGCAAGCTCCACAGTTGACTCCTGGCAGATATTTTAAGATCTCTTCAGTTTTTTCATCAGTTTCAATTTGAAATTTTTCTGAAGCGTAAGACAGGAGAATGCCAGCAAAAAAAGCAATTGTGCTTAAAACAGCTACAGCTATTATAATTTGCATCGCTTATTAACTCCGTTACTGTTCATCTTTAATTTTTTCTGAAGCATAGTAAAGCAATCCTAAAAGAATAAAGACTATTGTGATTATTATAACTGCTATCACTGTAACAATCAGCATTGTTTGTATGCTCCATTTATTAAATTAATCCTGAGAAACCTATGAAAGCTGCTGCCATAATTCCGCCAGTTATGAAGGCAATAGGGGCGCCTTTCATAGAGGCTGGAATTTCAGCCAGTTCAAGTCTTTCTCTTATGCCCGCCATGATCAGTAAAGCCATCAAAAAACCAAGTCCGCCGCCAAGGGCGTTTACTGCTGCTTCTGCAAAAGAGTAGTTCCTTTTGATGTTAATGAGAGCAACGCCGAGAACGGCACAGTTTGTGGTAATTAGTGGCAAGTAGACACCCAGAGCTTGATAGAGGTTTCTGGCAGTTTTTTTCATAACAATCTCTACAAACTGTACTAATGCGGCTATTACTAATATAAAGGCTATAGTCTCGAGATACTCAAGCTGAAGTGGAACAAGAATGAGATGGTATAGCGGCCATGTAACTATTCCTGTAACAAACATGACAAATGTAACAGCCAGTCCCATGCCATAAGCTGAATCAAACTTGTTGGAAACGCCTATGAATGGGCAAAGTCCTAAAATCTGGGAGAAAACAAAGTTTTCAACAAAAATTGATAATATCAGTATTCCTATTAATTGTGTCATTGATTTTCACCCTGATGTTTTGAATCAAAGTATTTTTTTGCAGCAATTATGAAGCCAAAAACAAAGAATCCGCCTGGAGGCAAAATCATTACAAGAGCCGGGTTTTTGATAAATGAAACTTCGTGTCCTAGTATGGTGCCTGCTCCTAGTAGCTCTCTGATAGATGATATGCAAATGAGAGCGAATGTGAAGCCTATGCCCATGCCTAGAGCGTCTGCGACTGATTTCATGGGAGGGTTTTTGCATGCGAAGGCTTCAGCTCTGCCTAAAATGATACAGTTGACTACTATTAGTGGGATGTAAATTCCCAAGCTTTCTGAAAGAGCTGGAGAATAGGCTTGAATGAGCTTGTCAATAACTGTTACAAAGGTAGCTATTACAAGGATATAGACAGGTATATGAATCTTGTCGGGAACAATCTTGCGAATAAGGGAGATGAATAGGTTGCTGCCCAAAAGCACGAAGGTTGCGGCTAGTCCCATTCCGAATGCGTTTTTAGCGGATGTTGTAACTGCCAATGTGGGACATATACCCAGAGCTATTACAAATGTTGGATTTTCTTTCCAGATACCGTTTAAAAAAGTTTTTAGCATATCAGATGTTCTCCTAATCGCTTGCAAGAGGGGTTTGGCTAAGTTTGCTCTTAGCTATTACGAAGAGACTGCTTGCTTTTTGAATGCCTGAACAAAAGGCTCTGGACGTAACAGTAGCAGCGGTGACGGCATCTACGTCTCCATCGTCTTTTTTGATTTTGAAATTAGGTTCGGGATTTGTATTCAGGAGTTCGCAAAATTGAAGTGAAAATTGTTCACTATTTATGTTGTCGCCAAGACCTGGTGTTTCTGAGGAAGAGATTATTTCAGCACCTTTAATTTTGCCGTTCAGATCAATACCGACCAGCATTACAAGGTCGGAGGAGTAGCCTCTGGCGCTAACTCTCAAGACGGCGCCGGAAAGCTTTTGATTTGTATAAGCTGCGGAAATTGAAGCGGCAGGGTCGGGGAGTTTTATATCTTGTTTTTGGAAAAAGTCTGCAGCAGGAAAAACTTTCTTTTGCAATTCCAATTCTTTCTGTAAAAGATTGGCTTTTATACGAGGAGCAGTTTTGGCTTCGGTGACAGCTAAGATAAGGGCGGAAAGAGCCGCGACTGTTACAAGCAATAATGAGGTTTGAATCATATCTTTCAGCATTGTCACTTTTCCTCTTTCATAAATTTAGGGGCATCAAATCTGTCGGGTTTGCAGAATTTGTCTATGATTGGTGTCAAGGCATTCATAATCAATATAGCGAATGAGGCTCCTTCGGGATTTGCTCCTTTAAACCTTATCAGGATGGTTAAAAGACCGCATCCTATACCGAAGAGAATTCTGCCTTTGTCTGTTTTGGGAGTAGTTACATAATCAGTAATCATAAAAAATGCTGCAATAATTACTCCCCCTCCTAAGAGATGAAAGAGTCCATATTCAAGGCTGCCAGTGTAAAGCCATGTGCCTACAAAAACAGTTGTAATCATTGCCAGCGGACCGTGAAGTCTTATAATTTGCTTATATAAAAGCCAAGCTGCGCCTATGAGGAGAGCAAGTTTTGATGTTTCTCCTATTGTGCCAAGGAGATTTGTGCCGAAAAACATATCTTTAAAGTTTAGACTCATTTTTCTGAAAAGATCGCCTATAAGAGTGACGTTGTCTGCTGTCAACTCAGCAATAAGCTTATGGTCTGTCATATTTGTCTTTAAGGCTGTTAATGGTGTAGCAGCTGTAATTGCGTCAGAAGAAGTTGAAGGTTTTGCAAATTGACTCATTAAAACGGGCCAACTGATTAACATTATTACTCTGGAAGTCATAGCAGGATTGAATATGTTTTTTCCAAGTCCTCCATATGGCTGTTTTGCTATCGCAATGGCTATGACACCCCCCAGAAAAGCTATAAGAAAAGGCAAGGTTGAAGGGAGGGAAAGGGCTAAGAGAAGTCCTGTAACAAAAGCGCTTCCGTCATTAATAGTGACAGGAACTTTTAAGAGAAACTTTTGTATGAGGTATTCACTTAGAAGAGCTCCGACAATTGCAGCTGTTACTACTCCAAGAGCATTAAGTCCAAAAAAATAAACGCCTGCTATAGTCGCCGGAAGCAAGCTTAAGGCAACATTCCACATTATGCTTTTGGTTGTTTCCGGAACCAGAATATGGGGCGAAGGATTTACTATAAGCTTTGTTTCTTTGTTTTTTGTCATTTTTAGTTATTTTATTTTATCTTATCTTATTTCTTATTTTTTTGCTGAGCCATTAAAGTACGTTTGCCCATTACGAAATATTGAGCCAAAGGTATTGCAGCTGGACAAGTATAAGAACAAGCACCGCACTCGATACAGTCGAGGAGTTTTTCAGCTTTGGCTTTTTCGAATTGTTGGGCTTTTAGCAGTTTCATCAGATATGTGGGATCAAGTCCCATCGGACAAGCTCTTACACATCTTGCACATCTTATGCAATGAGTTTCTTCTTTGATAGCCAGTTCTTCATCTGTCCAGCAAAGTATTCCGGCTGTTCCTTTTTGTATAGGCAATTCCAGGGAGGGCAGAGCAAATCCCATCATAGGGCCTCCAGAGATGACTTTACGAAGCGTAATGTCTTCTTTTAGTCCTCCAGTGGCTTCAATAAAATCGGATATTATTGTGCCGATTCTGACTTTATAGTTGCCTGGATTTTTTACAGCTGAGCCAGCAAGAGTAACTATGCGTTCTGTAAGGGGTTTTGAACGTATAACGGCATTTGAAATAGCGATAGCAGTAGAAGCGTTTATAACCACAACGCCAGTGCTTGCTGGAAGTTGTCCAGACTTAACTCGTCGGCCAGTGCAGGCCAGAATTAAGTGTTTTTCACTGCCTTGAGGATACTTGGTTCTTAAGAGCTGAACTTGTAAAGAAGGCTGTTTTTCAAGCTTAGCGGTTAAAAGATCAGCAGCATCTTGCTTATTGTCTTCTATAGCAATTATACCTCTATCAGCTTTAAGAACAGCTACGCAGATTTTCAGGCCTGAGATAAGTTCATCAGGGTATTCAAGCATGCTGCGATGGTCAGCTGTTAGCACTGGTTCGCATTCAGATCCGTTAATAATTACAGTATCTATCTTAAACTCTTCTGGAGGGCTGAGTTTTACGTGCGTTGGAAAGGTTGCTCCTCCCATTCCGACTATTCCGGCGTCTTTGATTTTTTGCAAAATCTCAGAACGTCTTGTTAGTCCCAAGTCGGTTTCTGTTTCTAAGGCTGGTTCGGGCATTGATGGATCCCTGCGTATCAAGAAAGCCGAAGACTGTGAGCCCATAGGGTGAAGAAAATTGCCGAAACCTGTAATTTTGCCGCTGATTGATGCGTGTATCGGAACTGAAACATGACCACTTGCTTCTGCAAGAAGATCGCCGTAAAGAACGTCATCATCCATTTTTTTTGTTGCTATGGCGGGGGCGCCTTTATGCTGTGACAGATGAAGAAGGACTCTTTCGGGCGGAGGCAAAACTTTTACTGGGAAAGTTGCAGTTTCTTTCATGCCAGGCGTATGTTCGCCGAAGGGAAAAGTCTTTGTTTTTATCACAATAGTTTCTTACTTCCTCTGTTAAAATGAGTCGCACTATTCTAACATAAAAAGCGAACTAATTAAATCAAATGAGGCAGAGTAAGAGTTTTTGTTGGCAGGAGTTTTTCAGATATCCAAAGCAGCATCAAGAACCTGTATAAGTTCTTCTTCTGAGAGACTTTTAATAATTGTGCTTCCAATCTCTACAGGCAAAATAAGAGTGTAGCTGGAGGTATCATTTTTTTTGTCTGCTTTAATTATTTCCAAGAGGCTTTGGGAAGTAAATTCGTCTGGCGGTAAGATTGGCAAACCCATTCTAATCAGCAGGCTTTTAAGTTGCAGAGAATAGTCTTCTTTGAGCAGTTCAAGGTGCTTGGAGGCTTTTAGTGCCATTATCATACCTATGCCTACAGCTTCGCCGTGATGAAGGCGCAGATAGTTGCCAGCAGCTTCCATGGCATGGGCAAAGGTATGTCCAAGGTTTAGGTGTTTTCTGGTGGACACATCAAACTCGTCTTTGGTGACAAAACTTTTTTTTATGTTTATAGAGCGTCTCACTAACCTTTGCAGGGTGCTTAGGTCTTTTTGCTTTATGGACTCTGCATTATTGTCTATAAACTTAAAGTAGGCGGGATCTGCTATGAGAGCATGTTTGATAGTCTCTGCTGTGCCGTATGAAATTTGTGATAGCGGCAAAGTTTGGAGATAGGATACGTTTATAGCTGTGAGTTTCGGCTGATAGAATGTGCCTATCATATTTTTTGCTTCAGGCATATTTACAGCATTTTTTCCGCCGATAGCTCCATCTACCATTGCTAATAAAGAGGTAGGAATAAGAACCAATGGTAATCCTCTTTTATAAATGGAAGCTGTAAAACCAGCCAAGTCGCAAATAACACCGCCGCCAAGAGCTATAATGAATGTGTCTTTAGTGAAGTTTTTCTCTGCAAGGAAAGATATGATTTTTTGAGCTGTGTCAAAAGTTTTATATTCTTCGCCATCAGGAATTATAACTGGCTCAGATGCTATACCTTTAGCAGAAAGAGCTTCCATAAGAGGCTCAAGACAGTGTTCGCTGACAGTAGTGTTGGTAATTATTGCTGTGCGAGGAGCTAATCTCAGAAGCGAAATCTTTGAGACTATTTCTCTGAGACAGTCAATTCCAAGAACTACGTGAACTTCATCAGTTCTAGAAAAGTTAAGTTTATATTCTTCAAGCCTTGCCAAGTTTATCTCCAAAAAAATCCTGGGCATTGTGCCAGAGTATTTCCGTCATTTCTGCGTCAGTTTTATTACGTACTTTTGCCATTGCTTTTAACACGAAAGGCAGATATGCCGGTTCATTAGTTTTGCCGCGCTTTTTCTGCGGCGCTAAATAAGGTGCGTCTGTTTCTATATGTATGCGGCTTTCTGGAAGCATAGTGAAAATTTCTCGGGTTTCATCTGATTTTGGGAAAGTTAATATTCCGCCTATGGAGAAGTGGAAGCCCATATCCACTGCTCTTTTTGCATTGTCTGTATCTCCTGAGAAACAGTGTAGCATGACTTTCGGTGGAGCTGGAAGCTCATTTATTATTTCAAAAAAGTCATCATATGCTTCTCGGATATGGAGAACTGCTGGCATGTTTAGCTCGTGGGCGAGCAACCAAAGATTTCTGAATACATTTTTTTGAGCTTCTGCAGGTGAAAAATTATAGTGATAATCAAGGCCTATTTCGCCTACAGCAAGAACTTTAGGGTGCCCCAAGATTTCTTTTAGTTTGTTCAGGGAAGATTGCCCATTATATTCTAAGGCATTGTGAGGGTGAATACCAGCGGTAGCATAGCATTCACGATGGGTTTCGGCTATGTCAGCTACTTGTTTTGATTCAGCAACTGTGCAGGCAGCATTAATTATTTTTCCTACTCCTGCATCTTTGGCTCTGAAGATAAGACCGTCCAAGTCGTCTATAAGGCGTTCATCATTAAGATGGGTGTGGACATCGATCAATTCTTTTTTGCTCATATGGTTGGCACCTGTTTTAGCTTATTTTCGCTCCAGTTTTGGCAGGGCGGTCAAATCCTAAGAGAGTCATTTTGCCATCTTTGCCGGCAGTTGCTAATAGCATTCCTGCAGATTTTACTCCTCTGATTTTTGCCGGCTTAAGGTTTTTAAGCAATACTACTTGCTTTCCTTTGAGCTCTTCTGGGGAATAATCCAAAGCTATTCCAGAGACCAGCTCACGAACAGAATTTTCACTGTCATCATCAGATGTTTTGACAGTCAGTTTCAGTAATTTGTCTGCATTTTCTATTTTTTCAGCGGTTATGACTTCGGCTACGCAAAGCTCAATTTTGCCAAACTCATCAAAGCTGATGAAATTTTCGTCAGTTTTGGGTTTGCTTTCTTTTATAGAGGACTTTTGCTCTGTGGACTTTTTAAGGTTAGCTATTCTTTCTGTTTCAAGTCTTGGGAATAGGGGGACAGGGTCTTCGCATTTAGTGTCGGATTTTAATTCGCCCCAAGTCAGGTTTTTAATATCGTATTTTTCTTTGCAGCCAAGCTGAGCGATCATTTTGTGCGATATATGGGGCATGAAA
Organism: Candidatus Rifleibacteriota bacterium; assembly: GCA_012520995.1. GTDB lineage: Bacteria > Muiribacteriota > Ozemobacteria > Ozemobacterales > Ozemobacteraceae > JAAYNI01. Next base: position 98 of record JAAYNI010000089.1, on the reverse strand, counting down.
GGTTCAATAAGAACAGAAGCAAATCTTATGGATTCACCGACTGTATAAAAGATTTCGTCAAGTTTTTCATTATCGTTTTCTTTAGCTACTTTCCAAGG
>JAAYNI010000088.1 GCA_012520995.1 Candidatus Rifleibacteriota bacterium | reverse complement strand
GGAGCAGGAAGCTGTTCTTTTTCTATAATTTCTTGCAGATTTTGAAGTTTCTCAGATTTTTCCAAGCCTTTAAGCAACCCCAAAGATTCTCTGGGTTTAACAGTTATCTTAATAGGTTTGCTGGATTGAGGATTCCCTTCGCTGTCGGTTACGGAAAATCCAGGAATCTCCAATTCTCCGGTGTCTTCCGGCGTAAGAGTTAAATTCATTCGAACAGAGCTCATACCTTTGCCATTAACAATCCTTGTGCTGCTGCTTCGAGAAGTTCCGACTATTCTGAATCCAGGAATAGAAGATATATTCATCAGCGGTGAATAGTCGCCAATTTTCCCATATTCGCTTTCAATTTCAAGGGACAAAGTAATGTTGTCGCCAAATTCCACAGTATTCTTATCTACATACGCATTGAGAGATGCCGCATATAGAGCATAAGTCTGTAACAAACATAGAGCTGCGGCAAAAAAAAGTATTTTTCTTATTTTCACTTTTAGTTCCTCCAAAAGACCATAGACAAAGATAAACAAAAAAAGTTCCATAAATTATCATTTTGCTAATAAGATCGCAAGGGAAAGGCCGAAAGTTGAAAAAGTTTGTTGTCTGTGTTATCTAGGGTGACCTCAAGAAACGGAGAACGTCAAATGACAATTGAGCATGTTCTGTCCACAGCTATAGTTTTAACGAGAACCTGTACAAAAAACTGCCGTTTTTGCTCTTTCTCTGACAACTCTGACAATCTTACAGCACCAGAAGACATAGAACTTTTACTCCAAAAAGCCGCCAGAGCAGATTCAAGCGAAGCAGTTTTCTTCTCTGGCAACAATCCGGAAGAATTTCCTCAGATACAGCTAAAATTGGCCTCATATGGCTTTGCTTCCTACGCCGAATATCTTCTGAATGCGGGCAAATCTGCTCTTAAGCGAGGAATTTTGCCAACCTTTGACATAGGCGAATTAAGTGCCTGCCAGTTGGATATACTTTCCAACAAAGACTTTATGTTCAGAGCAAATGTTCCGACCGCCACACTCCGAGGCAAAGGAGAAGCTCTTGAAATGGTAGCGGGTAAAAATATTTCCGCTGCTGAAAGATATATTGAATTACTGTCCGAGAAAAAACTTTCTTATTCTATCAATCTGTATTGCGGAATTGGAGAAACAGCCGAAGACTTTGAAACCTCTTTAAAGAGAATAAGAGATTTGTGCCTAACAGATCCATATTTGCAAGAAATAATACTGACACCTTTCCAACCCTCCCAATTCTGTGAAATGAATGATTACCCTCCCCTTTCCCCTGAAGAATTCAAAGAGCGTTTTAAAACCGCCAAAGAAATTTTCGGCAGTTTTCCCATATCAATCCCGCCTCATCTTTTCAGAGCTTTTCCAAAACTTCTAGAACACGGTCTTTCCGACTTCTCCTCTATTTATTTGGTAGGCGGCGACCCACGAAATCCAACCTTCCATGTTTTAGCCCCCAGAACCCTTAGAACAATTCTTGAGCAAAATGGCTCTACATTGCGCGAAAGACCTCCCCGCAGAAAAATTTTAAGCAACAGTCCTCAAACAACCCAAATAATTAAGAAAACTGATACCTACAACTCAAGAAAGCTGCATTTAATTGAAAACGGAGGCTGTTTTGTTTGCAGTCCTGACAATCCTTTCGGTCTTCATATTCCAGTAAAGCAGTATGTCAGAGGAAACAGCTGTTCATTCGCTTGGACGGCACCGAGCTATTTGCAGGGCTATGATGACATCATGCACGGGGGCATAATAGCTGCCATCTCCGATGAAGCCATGGGTTATGCGGCAATGGGAGAGGGCATGGCTATGAATATAGTCACCACCGATTTCAAACTTAGATATATACAGCCTGTTCCATTAGGAGTGCCTCTCAAGGTAGAAGCTCACATAACAGAAACAAAACGTCGCAGAGTCTTTACTGAATGCACCATATCATTAGATGACGGAACCCTTCTCACTTTAGCCACAGCTCAGTTTTTTGTCATGTTTACAGATGACGAGCTTCTAGAAAATAGCCAAGCAATAGCTACCTCGGAAATTTCAAAAACTAATTCCGATTCCAATTCACACTCCACCCACAATTCAGCCGCACAAAACCTAAAAAAAGCGATAGGCTCTAATAATAAAGGCGGAACCAACACAAAACCCGCCGAACTGTTAGCAAACGACACCTGCTTTGTATGCGGAATTGAAAACCATCAAGGTCTAAAATTGCCCATGAAAACTTATACAAAAGAACACAAATGCTCTTTCACATGGTTTTCTAAGCCTGAATACCAGAGTTATGCCGGCTTTTTACATGGAGGAGCATCCGCACTTTTACTTGACGAAGCTATGGCTTACGCAGCAATGGGAGAAAACCCAGAGGCATTATACATGACTGCTGAGATCAAAACGAAATATATCAAACCCGTACCCACCAACATGCTTCTGCATGTAACAGCTGAAGTCGTCAAAAGAAAAATGGGCTTTTCATTTGTTGAAAGCAGCATAAGTCTTCTGGACGGAACGCTTCTGGTAACAGGAGAAAGCAAATTCTCTCCCCTTTCCTGAAGTGCATTTCACAAACTCGCAAACTTGAAAATACTAAGGTCTTGTTATATACTCAAAGTTCACAATAAACGGGAAACAAAATATAAGCTTGACAAGGAACAATAGAAGAATGATAACAGACAAATTCCGCAAGACAAGGCTATCTCTGCTGTTCTCTCTCGCAATACTCCTCTTGATTGCCGGAGAACTCTTTGCAGCAGATTTTTATATTTTCCATACCAGCGATGTTCACGGAGCCATTAGCAAAACTCTGGTAAAACAAGGAAATACAAACGAGAGACTATTACAAGGCGGCTACGCCATCTTGCAAAACCTGGTAGACAAATACAGACAGGATTTAACAAAAAATGGTGCAAGATTTTTATACTTTGATTGCGGAGACTTCTTTCAAGGCACACCTATAGTAGACAAAACAAGAGGCGGCGTCATGATAGACATGCTAAACCGTATAGGTGTTGATGCTGTCACACTTGGCAATCATGAATTCGACTATTCCTATGACAATCTTGTCACTCAGATGACAAAGCGCAACTTCAGAGTTCTATGTTGCAACGTTTATGACAAGTTTACAGGCAGACCTTTATCCTTCACAGAAAACTACGCCGTTTACACTCATGAAGGCATGAGAATCGGTGTAGTCGGGATAAATACTCCGACCACAGCTACAATATCTTTCGAAAAAAATGTAAAAGACGTTATTTTCAAAGATCCGGTGCCTATAGTCCAAGACAATATAAACAAGCTGAAAAGACATGGCGTAGATTTTATAATTCTGCTTTCCCATCTGGGTTTAGATAAAGATCTTGTCATAGCAGACCAGCTGGAAGGCTTGGATCTGATACTTGGCGGACACAGTCACATGCTAAGGAAAGAGTTTGAATATTCTCCCAAAAAACGAGTTCCCATAATTCATAGCGGCAGCTCCTTCAAAAATGCAGGAATAATTCACATAAACCTTCAAAAAGGCAGATTTCCTTACGTAGCAGCTACTTCTGTTCCTTTGCTTTTCGACGAAATAGGCGAAAACATAGATTTGCAAAGAGTCGCCGACTCTTATCTTAAAGAGCTTGAAGCAGAAATGAGCAAAGTAATTGCCACAAGCAAGGTAAACCTTTACAGAGGAATTCTCTCGGGAAATTCCGACGCAGGGTACATAATGGCAGAAGCTATGAGGGAAAGAGCAAATGGAGACATTGCCTTTGCCAATTACGGCGGAGTAAGACAATCTCTTTTCAAAGGCAACATAACTGTTGAAAACGTGTTCGTAGTTCAGCCCTTTGACAACGCAATAGAAACTCTCTATATGCAAGGCAAAGATATTCTGGATACTATAGAAAGATCTCTTTCCAACCCTACCAAAACCCTTAGCAGAGAAGATAAAGAAACAGCCCTCTCCACCTACAATCTATTAGTTGACGGCACAGCTCTTGTAGCTGGCGGAGACTACGGCTTCTTGATTCCGGCGGGTCTTTACATAGAATTCGACCTCCATCTGCCCCCTATGTCAAGAGTATTGAAAGTCACAATGGACGACAAAACACCTCTTCGCATGGACAAAACCTACAAGGTAGTATTTAACGATTTTATAGCTAGCGGCGGCGATGGTTTCTCAAACCTTAAAAATTACAAAAGACATGAGAAAACAGATATAAAAGTAAGAGACGCTATGCTCTGGTATTTAGAGAAACAGAAAGCAATAAATACAAAACCTGAGCCTAGAATTAACAATATACGCCTGTCTGAAAAAACACTGGAATAGCAGAATGACTAAAGCTTGGTTTAAAAAAAGGCTCAACGACCATTATCTGAAACAGTCCCGCATTGACAGCTTCAGATCTAGAGCCGCATACAAGCTGGAAGAAATAGACAAAAAATATTCTCTGATAAAGCCAGGCATGAAAATACTCGACTTAGGCGCGGCTCCAGGCAGCTGGTCTCAATACATCGCCAGAAAAACAGGCGGCAAGTCATCTGTGATCGCTATAGATCTTCTCCCTATAGAACCGATTGAACAGGTCACAATTCTGCAAGGCGATTTAAGAAGCAAGGAAAAACAGGACGAAATCAGAAAATTAGCTCCAAAAGGACTGGATCTGGTTCTCAGCGACATGGCGCCTGATACGACAGGAATACACTACGCTGACGCGGATAACTCCATAGAACTGGTTACAGCCGCCTTGAATCTTTCCTATGAGCTCCTAAAGCCTGGCGGTTCTTTTGTAGCTAAGGTATTTGAGGGAGAAGGCTACTCAGAGCTCCTCAGACAAACTAAAAAAAACTTTGACTTTGCAAAATCGTATAATCCTAAAGCCTCTCTAGCTTCCAGCAGAGAACTTTATTTAGTAGCAAGGTTTTTTAAACCATCGCAAAAAAGCGTTTAAATTATCTGATTTTTCTGGTAGGATATTCGAAGTAAATTTACCTCTCACATTTCCTATTGGTCAGATAACTTTTGAGGAGCCTTTGCTTGTTTGACAAAACAGCTTTTATAAACAATATCAGGCATCTTTACGAAAGCAGCGGTGACTTGTCATCAAAAGCAGGCTACGAAGAACTATGCCGCATTCTTCCTCAAGCTTTGCCATTCATTGGCGACCTGACTAAGGATATGACTCCTACAGACTTTGCTGCTTTCACGCTTATAACCCGCTCCTTCGATCAGTCTGTCTACCAGCTTCTGTTTCCACCTCTTGTAGAGAACATCATAAGAGAACTTCCCTCATTGCAAACTTTAGGACTTCTAAATCAATTTCCAATTGAAGATATCAAGTCTAATCTATTGCCACATATCTACAAGCAATCCTATAGCGGCGATGTCGCCTGTTACTTAGCTGCAGAACTAAAATTGTCACTGCGGACAGAATCTTTCCCGCACTTTTTGCAAAGCAAAAACTGGTCTACCGTATCCTTGGTCAATCTATTCTGCATGGTTCAACCAAGACAAGCTCTAGACATTTATAATGCTCTCAAGAAAATCAATGAGACTGGGGAAAACCAATCAATAAGCAATTTCCAATCTCTTCTGCTCTCCGCCAAGGATTATATGCCAATACCGCCTAATCCTGCTGGCGCCAACCAAGGAATCATAAATGAGCTAAATATCCCGCGTCAGCTTATAAAAGCAATCGAGTCAAAATATCCCCAAGAAACTTTAAAGACTCCAACCAAAGTAGTAGTCAACACTACTCCTGTTTATAAGAAACAAAGCAAGGAAACCGCAAGTTTTTCTGACAAAGCGAAAGATTATTTTTCACATTTATTTGACAACCTCTCAGAGAAACTTAAAAACATTTCAGATACAACAAAGTATAGTTTGGCAGGAGTTATTTTTTTATTGATCGCAGTACTTGTTCTGCTCTCTCTTAAACCCGACAAACAGATTGTAGACGTCACAAGCGATACATTCCAGACTCGCAAACGCCAAGAGGCTCAAAAGGAGCATGACTCTTATGTGCCGCCTCAGACATATATCAACGTAATAACCGGACAAGCTGTAACCCTTGCCGAACTGGAATCTCAAGCCCTCTACAAGCTTGGCGAACTTTACAGAGCTACAGGTGATTACCACGGTGCATTGAGCGAGTTTGAAAAGGCGCTTACGAACAACCCGCGCCACGTCACGGCTAAACTGCAACTGGCATATTGCTATCTAAAGCTGGAAAGCCCAAAAGAGGCAGAAAAGGTTCTTAACGAGCTCAGCGACATTGATCCTGAAATGCACAACTTGAACTTCTATATGGCAAAATCGATGCAGATGCAAGGAAAAGAAAAGGAAGCTATAGCTTACTATGACAAAGAATATGTTCTCCATCCCAACCCTGGAACAGGAGAAGAATATTTGAGATATCTGCAATCCGTAGGAAAAATCAAAGAAGCCAAAAATCTAGCAGAAGATTTGGCAAAGAAGTTCCCCAATGCAAAGATCAGGCTTAATGAGGGAGAAGGCGCATGAAAGAGCAAAGAACCCAAAAGACAGCTATGAGCTTAGCAGAGGTTGTGATAGCTATAGCTATAATATCTCTTTTTATGACTCCCGCAATGATTAGCTACACTAATTCAACCAAACAGATAGGCAAAGCAAATCATGCTCTCTTCGCAGCATCTATGGCCAGATATATTCGCCAACAAATGTATGCGATGAACTTTGACGAAATAGTTTCCGTACCTCCCACAAAACCTCAAAACGAAACCGCCGTCTCACATGGCAAATTCTGTTATTTTGCCGACCTGTATGACCAAAACCTCTTTCATAAATATCCGGCTTTATTCGCTGCCGCCGGAGAATCAACAGCATATGACGATTCGAATCCTCCCCCGCTCCCTGTCCAAAACCTGAACGACTTTCTTGAGATATACGATTACCGTTTTGAGATTGTCATGAAAGACAAATCTGACAGTATTCTTGTAGACAATAAATATCTAGCCTTAAAACCTAAAATTAAGTATGTAATGATTAGAATAACCTGGGTTTACCAAAACACACCCATGGTATACCCCTTGGAAAGCTATGTACGACGCTCACTTTAACAACAACGGCAAAAAGAAAAACTCAGCTTTCACAATGATAGAGCTGATGATAGCTCTTACTCTGTCAACTTTTGTTTTTCTCGCTTTCGGCACATGGATTCACTTCAATTCCCGCCAGCAAAAAAAAGTTACCGCTCTCTCAGCTGCTCAGCAAACTATGGGTTTCGCAGCAGCACATATGCAGACAGAGCTTCAAACCGCCAGAGACATTCTTCATCCGGATCCACTCGCCATGCCTTCTTCTGATCCCGACGCTCCAGAGCAAACCTGCTTTACTTCAAATGTATTGATCTTCAGAAACTTCACTGGAGACATAATCTTCTATTATTACGACAAAGGCACTCGAACTCTCAAGAGACATGTGATCGCCTTCTCCAGCGGCATATCATCCACTGCAAATATAAAGAAAACCATTTTAGCCAAAGACATAGACAAGGTTCTTTTTACAATTCTTATTGACAAACCAAGTTTTGTAAAAATCTACATGGAATCAAACGGTTATCCCTTGCTGGACAGTGCTTATCTCTTAAACAGCTGATGCCATACAGCTGACTTGTATGTATAATCGGGAGCTAATAAAGATGAAAAATTCAAAAGCAAGCTTAGCAAGAAATTCCAGAAGCGGAATGATACTTTTCGTAGCCTTGGGCTTGATAGCAATAATGTTTCCTGTAATCCTATTTCTTTCCTCAACAGCTTCAGCCAGAACTCGGGAAGTAATCAGACTCAGAACCGAAATAGATGCTCAAGGAATCGCTATTGCTGACTTCAACTACACACTCTATGCTCTGCATCACTTTATTCCCAATTACAACAATATCCAAGCAAGAGACGAACTAAATGCTTTGCCATCAGAAATTCACTCGTATTACATGGGTGTAGGTCTATTCAGTCAGTTTATAGCAACCTTGGCTTCAAAGCAGGAAACTGAAAATAGCAACTATATTTTTGCTGCCAAAGCTGAGCATTTTCTAGTGCTTGACGAAAATAACGAAATCTCTCTTTTGCCGGAAAATAACACCATAATAGTTTCCGACTATTGGATCACAAAAGAATCCATGGATTTAAATCAAGTAAAAGGTAAAATTGCCTTAATAAACTCTCGAGGAGCAGATTTGATGACCTACGAGGATCTCATGACCTCAGAGATTGTCCAATCTCACTACGCATACGAACAACAGCTTGACAAAGCAGCCAAGGATCTTCCGCCTCAACTGCATTCCAAGTGGAATCAAGCCAAGCATGTCCTTGTCAAGAATAAGATAGAACATTATAATTAAATATGAGGAATATGGGAGGCAGAAGATGAAAAGGAAATATACTTACGCTCTACTCATGATGTTTTTTGCCGTGACTTTAAATTTAAATGCTAACAATGATAGAGTTTCCCGCTTCACTGTAGAGCAATCTCATATAGTAAGCTTGGAAAAAGCCACTTTACGTTATATTCTCGCTTATGACAATGTTGTTAGATGCAGAACAAAATCAACTGGCTCGCTCGACAAAGAAAAATATGAAGCCATTTTGCCAAGACTGAATCAAGAATACCGAGAAGCCTACTTTGCTTATATTGCTTTATTGAAAGAAAAAGGCATGTATGATCCACAAACCGGTTTCATGGATCCTTATAGCGTTGCTGTCGGGATCTTAGCTGACGATATAGTCCAAATGTTGGCTCAAAAATGGACAGACATGATAACAGATATCAAAAATACAGTCGAAAGAGCTGAACTAAATTTCAGCTCTGAAATGCAAAAATTAAAAAATGAAAATCCCGATGATGAATGGCTTTCTGACTGCGAAGATAGAACCATAAAGATCTTTGACATAATTAAAACAAACTTCCAAACAAAAGAAGACATGATAAGAAAAGTGGCAACTATGAACATCAACGATGTTCTAACAGAATTAGCCAAACCGCTAAAAACTGAAGATGGAGAATATGTCTTAGTTTGGGATCCCAGTTTTTTTGAAGCCTTCCCGTACAAAGTTAATACAAAGGATCTATCCAAAAAATTAAGAGTGCCGCGAAGAAACTATAAAACGTATGGCTCTGCTCGTAAACCAACTCAAGATTTAATGCAACCTAAAGGTTCCAGTCGCCAAAACACCCAAAACCGACCTTTCGGTTTTCCCACAGGTAATATAATCTTTGGAGGAAAAAAAGAACACTTTGGCGGCTGGGAAGATGATGATGACTTTGTCTTCTTAGACGAGCTTGACAAAACTCAACTCTCAACCTATGAACCAATAATAACCTCAAGTGTCTCTAATAAAAAACAAGAACAAGCTAAAGAACAATCGAAAGATGCTGTAGTTATCTTGCCCAACTTTTTAAAGTCCCCTAAAAATTATTCCTTAGGAATAGAAGAAATGAATATCACTTTTAACAATCCTTATATTTCATCTACAGACACTACCAGCAGCACACTTTCCGACTATGAATATATCGATACGCAGTATCCTGGCGGCGGACATAAAAAGATGAACTATATTTTTGAGCAATTTCCAACCAGAGAAAAGATAAAAAATACTATAGCTCTCACCGAAGAAGAAAGAAAACTGTTCATGTATTATGTTACTCTCGCAGGAATTCAGGTTCCTACTCCTGCTGAAAGAAGCGGCCTAGAAAAAAGACGAGCTATGTCCAAAAAAGAGTCCATGTCCTACTTTCAAGAGAAAGGACAAAGCAAAAGCATGGGGTCCAGCTATATTTTGCAAAGGGACAATCCGCTGTTAAAAAAAGAAGCCCGTGAAAAATACGGAAAGGTTCTCTCAGCAACAATGGATGAAGTCCTTGCAGCCAGCGATGATATCTTTAATGCAACTATAGCCGTGAATAAAATTTCAAACAAGCTCAAAGAATGCGTAAAAGATTACTCACCCTTAGATGCCTTCTGAATTTAAAGCCTAGTTACAGTGATAAAACAAAAAAAATCCGGATTTGACAAAATGCAGCACCTTGTGAGCTGCATTTTTATTGTTCTTTTGGCCTTTTCGATCAATTACTTGACAGATGCTGACAGGGACATTGAAGATCTCTGGTTCAAACTTAGGTTTTACACACACAAAGAAGGCTCTTGGCTAAGCTTTCTTAGCCCGCTAATGCCTCTGAGCAAAGCTTCTGAAGACTTGGTTTGTGTAAAGATCGACGATGAGACAGCTCTAGCACTCCCAGATATCCTGAAAGATAAACCGGATCTCTTAGCAACAGCTCTTATAAACCTTGAGAGATATGAAGTGTCATTGCCTGTAATGGATATATATTTCCCTAGTATAAATGCTGAATACTCAACCTATACGGAACTCTTTCACCAAAGTTTCAGACTGTATAAAGATCCCAGAGTCATAGTCAGAGCTTCAAGAAGAGACGATAAAACTCTATTGCCCCCCTATCCAGCCCTAGCAAAACTGACAACTCAAGCTCCATATTTTTTCAAAAACTTTGAAGATAAGGCAGTTAGAGCCTCCTCCCTTGTTTTCCACTCAGCAAACGGCGATGACATGCCCGCAATGCCAACTCTTATTTATGCTCACCAAAAAAACATACCGACTGATGACATTCTATTTGAAAAAGATAAAATGAACTTTGAAATTAACGGAAAAAAAGCCTATATTCCCTTAATTGACAATGAGTTCATGCTTCTAAACTATAATGTTTTGCCCAAAGACTTCCAAACCTATTCATTTTTACAGCTTTATTTTGGGCAAATTCCCCAAGAAGCTCTCAAGGGCAAAACTGTCATAATATCTCATAGTCACAGTATGGATACAGAAGATTATTACGTGCCTGCTCTTGGCAATGTAAAATCTGACTATCTCTTGGCTCTTACTCTAAACAACCTTTTTAACAGTGACTGGCTCAAACCTCCAAACAAATATCTAACCGCTTTTCTTACAATTCTCCTTCCATTTTTACTTATATACTTCTATTTTCCGAAAACTTCGATCACAAAAACAGTCATTTTCTCACTGCTCTTTGTTGCAGCTTTCCTTGCCCTCTCTTTTATAGCTACGATATACTTGCAAGCTCCCATTCAAGCCGCAATGCCCATATTTTCAATTATATTTTCGGCAATCTATGCAATCACAGTCAGATACTATACTGAAGCAAGTGAGAAGAACAAAATTAAAGAAGCTTTTCAGCACTACATAAGCCCAGCGGTAGTAAATGAAATTTTGAAAAATCCTTCTAAGCTAAATTTGCACGGAGAAGAGCGTGAAGTTTCTATATTTTTCTCTGATATTGAGGGCTTTACCGCCATATCCGAACATCTGACTCCTCTTGAAGTTGTTGCGCTTCTCAACGAATATTTGACAGAAATGACTGAAATAGTTCTTAAACATAACGGTCTATTAGACAAATATGAAGGTGACGCTATAATGGCTATTTTCGGTGCTCCGATCGACCAATGGGATCACCCCATGAAAGCCTGTTTGTGTGCATTAGAAAACCAAAGAGCTGCAGAAAAGCTTTCCGCCCGCTGGAAACAAGAAGGCAAACCGGAAGTAAAAGTCAGGATAGGAATAAACACAGGCATGGCGGTTGTAGGCAACATGGGCTCCACCATGCGCTTTGACTATACTGTTGTAGGAGATGCTGTAAACGTTGCCGCAAGACTTGAGACAGCGAACAAGATATTCAACACAAAAATCCTTGTCTCTGAAACAACTGCACTAGCTGTAGACTCAGGAATTGTAAGCCGTAAGATCGGCAGCTTCCGCCTTCTTGGCAAAAATGAACCCACAACTGTTTATGAACTCCTCATAGAAAAAGACTCACAGGATGCTCAAGCTCTTGGTAAAGCCTTGAGAGCTAAAGAAGTCTATGAAAAAGCCTTGTTTTGCTATATGCAAAGAGAATTCGAAGAAAGCAAAAGCATATTGGAAAACTATGTAAAAGAAAATACAGACGATTCTTTGGCTGCTTTTTTGCTTGAAAGAGCGACAGGCTATGCTCTTGTTCCGCCTCCTCCTGACTGGACAGGTCTTATAATTCAAGTCTTTAAATAATTCTATTGAGTCTTTTTATTCCAACTCCAAAGTTTACAATTCCATTGAAGTCCGGTATCATTCAGAAAGATAGATAACACCTAGCTATAGGAGAACTAACACAGTGTGGATTTTTAAGAAAATATTTTATTTGATGTTTCTGCCATTAGTAGCAGTTATCGGTATGATGACATTTGCTTTCCCTGAAGAAATGCGTGAATTCAAAAAAGATTTAGTTGATTTGCCGGCAAAGAAGACCTTGATGAAACTAGGTTTAGTGGTCTTTATTTTCGCTACAGTCCATCTGATTAACATTTTCGACTCAAAAGAAACATTTGTCAGACTCCCCTTCCGCTGCTCTAAAGACTAAAACGAATAAACACTAAATAAAAAAAACAGGCTTGGAATTTCCAAGCCTGTTTTTTAATTTGTTATTTGTTATTCTGCTCTGTAGGGCTTAATTTTCTTTTCAGTATAACTTGTGCCAAAAAGCCTGTTGCCTTCGGTAAACATCAAACTATAGAAAACTATGTCAGCTGAAGGTTTTACAAGTTTGCCATCAATCAGGTGTTTTTCATAATCTCTCTTGCGTGTCTTAGAGAAATCTAACCACAAACCAGTAAGATCCTTGTTCTTTATTACTTCCAGAGCTTGCGCCGGATTGGAATATTTTCTCTCAAATGTTGTCGTATAAGGAGCAATATCCGGTCCAGGATTGCCGCAGTAACAATACGCATCGCTTGTAAAACGGAAATGAACGATTATATCCTTAAGAAAATCGCCTTCATAGTTGCCTGAAGTCAAAAATTTGGAGATATTAGCTCTATCGCCGGAGAAAATTACTGTATAAGCAAAGTTCTTAGTCAATATGTAATTTCTCTCGACTTTGTGAACATAAAGCACTTTACCATTTTTCCAAGTATTTATTAATTTTTCCAAAGTATTGAGCTCTCGCTTCAAGCGCTCTTCGTTTTTGCCTGTCATATTTACATAGCCATAAACCGCTGCCTGTACAGAAACTGCCGTCAAAAGCATCAGAGAAATCAACATCATTACTCTTAAATATTTAGACATTCCATCCTCCTAATTCGCAGAACTCTATTTTTTTTACTATCTTAGAACAATATTTAAAGCTCTCAAGCCTGAGGCTCTTGTTCTGGTGTTGCTTCAACGTCTTCAGATTGCATTTCAATCTGTTCTGATTCCTCATCAGAGGCACTCGCTCTTCCTGGAGCAGAACCATACTGATTCTCTTCATCTTTGCCTGGCATGAAAAACACATACAGAGCAAAAATCCATCCTATACAGCAAACAAAAAAAGCAAGTTGCCAATAGCCAGAGAGATTCAAATCATGAAGTCTTTTGGCCGTCAGCTTAATACTGGGAAGTATGAAAACACTATTTACTACAAAGCTTGCAAGATAGAATGTCACTAAAAGAATAAGCTTAAACATGCCAGAAGGAAGAACATTAAGAAGAGAAGAAGCAATTACAAACACAATATTAATAGCTACAGGTATTGCCATGCTCCACCAAAAATCAGCTACAGAAATTCTGCCATCATAGCCTTCTGTAAAAATACCCTTAATGCCTTTCTCTTTATTATAGCCATTTTTAAAGTATCTTAAAAAGGAATCTTTAACTTTAGTCTGCCAATCCACAAAAAAACCTCCCAATTTTTGGAATGAACCTCTAAAAAGACTCTTTTAAGGATAACATCTTTTTTAAAGAGAAAAAAGTTTTTTTTAACTCTTTCTACAAGAGAAACAAAATTTCACTAAAATGTTCTTAACAAAAGTTGGTGCTTATAATACAGCCAGCTTGAAAGGCAAAAGCAATGATGGTAAACTGAAGTTTAGATTCATTAAGCAGATAATTATGCAGAGACACGAGCTAAAAAACGCCGATATATACAGCGGATATAACCTTATAGGAAACTGTTCAACCTTTTCTTGGAAATGCCAATCTGAAACAGGTCTTCCTTGCCACTTCTCAATTGCTGGATTAAATTGCGAATATGACATGGAAGCTTTGCTGGTACGCAAAGATATTTATCTAAGAGCCGGCGAAAAAGAATATATAGCAAAGAATTTTCAAATAGAAGGCGTCTCAGACTTGGTTACAGGAACAGCTCAAAGCATTGAGCTGCTTTTCGAAAAATTTCCTGAAATGAAGTCTATGACAGACGGCGAAAAAGTTGTTATATCCAAGGAAACACAATCTGAAACTCTCAAAGCTCTTACTGGCATCATAGAAGCTATAAAGTTCTCAAAGTCCTTTGAATTATTAGATATCAAAGAAGCTGCTAAAAAAATAGTAAGCGACATACAAGAATCCGAAGGAGCCATACTCAATCTCATGGAACTTCGCAGCTTCTCCGGCTACCATCTCACACATAATTACAACGTCGGTATTTTGTCAGCCTACATAGGAAGCGCTCTCAAACTTCATGAAAAAGCGCTTTTGGAAGTTACTATTGGCGCCTTGCTTCATGATATGGGCAAATTAAAAATAGCTGATACCATCATTTCGAAAGACAGCAAACTTTCAGATGAAGAGTTTGAAGAGATGAAGCAGCATCCTCGTTACGGATACGAAATTTTCAAGGATAATCCAGACATACCTGCCGCCTCGAAAACTCTCATATTACAGCATCATGAAAAATATGATGGCTCAGGTTACCCTGAAAGCCTTAAGGATATAGAAATTTCCCTCTATGCTCAAATTTGCTCTCTTGCAGACGTATTTGACGCTTTGACCAGCGAAAGACCATACAGAGTCGCCAAAACACCATATGAAGCTGTCAGAATTCTAAACTCTATGGTAAACACAGCATTCTCTCCAGAAGTGCTGCAAGCTTTTATAAGAAAAACATCTCTCTACCCTCCAGGAAGCTTGGTAAGACTAAACGATGACTCAATAGCTCTAATTTTGAGAAACAACCAGACATCTCTTATTCGACCTGAAATCAAGCTTATAGCAGATAAAGCTGGACGCAGAATCAAAGAACGAAAAATATTTGATCTGGCAAAAGAAAACAAACTATATATTAAATCCTATGCAGTGCCTTCTGACCTCAACGTAACAATACGCTAGATTTTTAAGCTAGCTTAAAAAGCCTATCTGTGTCCAGCTGTAGATAATATTTTTTTATTGTGATAAAGAAACTTTTAGAAAAAAATACAGCGGCAGAATGCTATAATCCAATATAAATAAAAAAAATGGAACTTTCGCTGATCTCCCTATGTCTAAACATTTTGACAAGAATTTCGAACAGCTAGTTTTTGAGCACGAAAAAACTGTATACAGAATTTGCTACCGTTTTTTTAATAATCCTGAAGATGCAATGGATGCAGCTCAAGAAGTCTTTATTAGAGTCTATAAAAATCTGAAAACTTTCAGAGGCGACTCTTCGCTAAAAACATGGATCTACAGAATAGCTATGAACACTTGCATAAATTTGTCCTCCAGAGCCAAGAAAAAAAAAGCTGCTCTGACCAAGAACGCTTTGCTCTGGCTGAGTTCTTTCAGGCAAGAAACCCCGGAAGAAATTCTAATGGATAAAGCTCTTGAAGAGGCAAGAGCCAAAATAGCGGCCCAAGAGCTCTCAGCTCTCCCAGCTCGCTACTCGGCCCCTATAATTTTAAAGGATTTGGAAGACATGACTATAGAAGAAACAGCAGAAGCTTTAAATCTGCCGCAAGGAACCGTTAAATCCCGTCTCAACCGAGGCAGAAAAATGCTTGAATCAGCCGTACAAAGCAAGGTGAAACAAATTGAAAACAAAAAACATTTACAAACTGCAGGAACCTGAATATCCTGAGAACTTGCATGCCTCAATAATGCATGCAGTCAGGAATCATGAGCTCAAAGCATCCGAACTCCCTTCCGCCAAATCGTCGTTTTCACCTGCTTGGTGGTTTGCTTCTGGTGCCGTTGCAGCTTTATCAACAATCTTTTTACTTTCATTTCTTCAAACCTCCCCCTCTATAACTCCGCCTTCCCAAAACTCGCTCCAGTCAGCTATGATAGAGGAAGAACTGCCTCCAGTTTTGGAAAAATCTCCAGAGGAAGTCACCGAAGAAGAAGTAGCTGAATTCCTGAAACAATTAAAAGAATACAACAAACGACATCCAGCTAATCAAATACAAGAAATCAAAATACCCATCAAGGCGGTTATAGATAAATGATTAAAAAGTATATAACGGTTATTATTTATTTAGCCGTTTTCCCAATCCTTTTCCCCTTAAGTGCTCAAGCTGCTCCAGAACAGCTTTTCGGCACATCACTCATAGCAGACACGGTAGAAAAAGTTACCCCTGCCGTTGTTTCTATAGAATCTGTGTATTATGTAAAACGAGCTTCTTTTTCCGGAACAGGCGACCCTTTCTTCGACTCTATCTGGGGACACCTTTTTGAAGACGGATTTAGAGGCTATAACAACGTTATTCCCAAAAAGGGCAACGGCTCAGGCGTAATAATATCTCCTGACGGGCACTTGCTAACAAACGAGCATGTAATATCAGGAGCTGACGAGATAATCGTAAAACTGAATGATCGCTCGGTACATAAAGCCAAGCTCGTAGGGCAAGATTATAAATCTGATTTGGCTGTTTTAAAAATAGACGGCAATAAACCATTTCCGTATATCACAGCAGGAGACTCTTCTAAACTCCGCGTTGGCGACTGGGCCATAGCTATAGGCAATCCTTTTGGCCTCGGCATAACTGTCACCTCAGGCATAGTTTCCGCTATTCATAGAGACCTCACTGTCGGAGACGGAAAAAACTATACAAACTTGATACAAACTGACGCCTCTATCAATCCAGGCAACTCAGGCGGCCCTCTGATAAACGCCAAAGGCGAGCTAATAGGAATAAACTCCGCAATAATGCCAAACGGAAGAGGTATAGGCTTTGCCATACCTGTAAATCGCTCTGTAAGAATAGTCAAAGATTTACTGGAATACGGCAAGGTAAGAACGGCTACATCGCATCTGTCCGTACAGGATATAACAGAGGACTTGGCTCAATGGTTCAACGTTCCAAAGCGAGGAGTAATTATTTCCGGAGTAGAAAAAAACTCTTCCGCAAGCAAGGCAGGAATAGTTCCCGGAGACATAATTCTGGAAGTAAACTCAAGACCTGTAAACTCTGCAACAGAATTCAAAGCTATTATCAGTGATGAAAGTGTTGGAAGTTCGGCCAAATTGAAAATCTTGCGTAAAAACAAAGAACATAATTTTGTCATACTGCTTTCAGAATTTTCGCCAACCAGCCTTCTTGGCGTAGAAATAAGCAATATAACGCAAGAACTGATAGATAAATATAGCCTTTACACAAAAGCAGGTCTTGTTATTGAAAGCGTAGAACCTCTCTCACCTGCGGAAAAAGCAGGTTTAAAACCTGGAGATGTCATTTTAAATATAAACAACATTAGCATTCGCAGCAAAGAAGCTTATGAAAAAGCCTGTGAAAATCTAAAAAGTTCAGACAAAATTATCTTAAAGATTTTAAGAGGACGAAGATTCCACCTTCTGCTTCTGAAATTATAAAGCTGCTCTACGCCCCCACTCGCCTTATGCAACTTTAAGGCAGATCATTTTCTTTGACTCTTTAAATTATTCTCTACTAAACTATTATGCTTGTTTTTTTAAAATTAAGATTGTATATATAACTGGATACCTTTACTTTCTCGGGAGACAAAAATGCAATTATTGGACTATTTGAAGGAAAACATGGTTTTCCTCAACTTTGACGCTACAACAAAAGAAGCAGCCATAGAGCAATTCATATCTTTGATAGAAAACACAGGAGCAGTGAAAGAACCCGCGGTCCTCAAAGATGCACTTTTTGAGAGAGAAAAGCTCGGAACTACAGGTGTCGGTGACGGTTGTGCTATCCCTCACGCCCGCTCTGGTGCCATAAAAGATTTGACTGTAGCTTTTTTCAGATCTGAAAAAGGTTTCGATTTTAAAGCCATCGACAATGAGCCAGTACATATAGTTTTTCTGCTCTTGGCTCCCATTTCTTCCAGCGGTCCCTATCTTAAACTTTTGGCTAAGATATCCAAGCTTCTAAGAATGGAAGATTTCAGAGCGTCGCTTCTAAAAGCCAAGACCAAAAACGACATAATTCAGATCATTAAAGACAATGACTGAGCTTTTGTCTCCGGTTAAAAAAAAATCAATCTTAGCAATTTGTATTTGTTTATCTTTTTATCTGCCGCTTTTTTGCCATGCCAATGAACCAGTTTCTGACACTGAAACTCCTCAATTAACTGAAGCTCAAAAGCGTAAACAAAAGAAAAAAGAGGCCAGAGAACGCAAGCAAGAACAAGAATTGGCTCAACAAAAACAAGCTCAAACAGAGAAAAAACGTATTTTCTTCCCTGACATATACAGATGCCCTGAATGCGGTTATGAGCAGGATATTCCAGGAAAATGTCCTGATCACCCCTTTTCTGACCTTTTAAAAACCTTTGCTAAAACGCAAAATCCTTTAGAACCGACTGAACTGGATGGCAATGAGGATCTGATAGCAGATATTCCATTGTCCAATCTGACTTTCTACGGTCCAAAGCCAAGCAGCGCCTCTGATACGGCTTCCAAGCCAACAAAAAAACTATAGGAGACAACTTTGCTTAATAAGGCCTCTAGACAACTGATCTGCATGACATTGTTTTTTTCCTTCTTTGCCGCTATACCTTGTTTTTCCTTCGAACCTTATGAACAAGGCATAGTTAAAGCGAACTATGTCAATCTGCGTCTGGAACCTAAGTTCAACTCTCCCTTGATAGCCAAAAAACTGCGAGGGGAAACCTACAAAATAATCTTGTCTGAAGACAGTTGGTGCAAAATAAGGTTTGAAGATCAAACAGAAGGCTGGATTTTCAAAACTCTTGTTTCTCTTGTTACCCCCTCGCAAGAAGAATATACACCTGTCCAAGAAAAACCTGTACAAAAACAATCTGAGGTTGACCTGCCAGTAAAATCAAAACAGCTTCAGCAACAACCTTCTTCAAAAAATGAAACAGCTTCAGCCCGAAATCCATTACTGGAAGATACTACTATGACTCCTGCCAAACTGTACAACAATGCATTAGAAATGTTTGAAAAAGGCAGATATTCAGATGCGCTCGAGTTGAACAAAAAAGCCGCAGTTGATGCGCCCCAAAATGCTGATATTTACAACAACATGGGCGCTGCCGCATTCCACTTGGGAAAATATGAAGAAGCTCTTAAATACTGGAAAACAGCCTACTCGATCGACAAAAATTCTTCAGCGGTCGCAAACAATCTTGGAATAGCCAGCTACAGACTAAACCGCAACAATGATGCCATTGAATATTACAAACAAGCCATTGAAAAGGATCCTGATTTTGCAGATGCCTATTACAATCTTGCAGGAGCTTACGGCTTTATGGGAAAATATGATTTGGCAATAGAAAACTACAACAAATTCTTGTCCTTTTCTCCTGACAGCAAGTTAAGAAAAATAGCGGAATCTCGTATAGATTTTTGCAAACAACAAAGCAGACAAACCTTCACTAAATAATCGCTTCTTAACTCATTCGTCTTGCTCTTATCGTGTTTTTTGATAAGTTTTAATTATGTCATGGTTTGTAAAAAAAATTACTGACCTAGAAGAAACCTTTCAACAGCTGATTTCTATTGATATAAAAGAATCGGCTAAGGCGAAAGAACGTTTTGTTGCGTACATTTCATATGACATAATAGATTTTTTAATTCACTGTTTTAAGACAAATGATGATCAACGCATAAGACTGCTCATTTTGGATATCTTTGAGCAAGTTAAAGATATCCTTGACACAGAGGCTCTTGGCAAGATTATGCCTCTGATTTCTTATGAAGATCTTCTCATACGTAAAAGTTTTAAAAATATTTTGTCAGCGATCAACGATAATAATCTTGCGGCAGTTACAGCCTATTTGGCAAAAACCAAGAGCGAAGATGAAAAAAGCTTAATTCATGCAATAGTACAAGCTTCCGGAATTTTGGAGAAAATTCTTAGTCGCTGGAAAGAATACAACTCAAAAGAAAAAATTATTCACTTGGATGAAATAATCTTTTTCAAATCTGACGAAGTATACGCTATTTTCCAAGAAATAATAAAAGAAGAGACGCTAGAAGAAGTAAAAGAAGAAAAACGGGTTCTCCAAGTAAAGTTCCTGAAGTATTTGCCTCAAATACTAGACAAACGCTTCATGACAGAAACCATTCAGGCTTTTGATCTGATAGACACAACTTTGAGAGCCCCAATTTTTTCCAGCTTTAAAAAGTTTGGAAACGAATTTTACGACCTGCTTTTCGATAAGTTTCTTCTCAGAAACGAACAGCAAAAACATCTGATAATGAAATTGGTTGAACAGCTTGCTGATATTAATTCTTACCCCTATGTTTTTTCTTATTTACAAGAACCCAATCCCTCTGTAGCTCAAAGCGCCGCTAATATTATTTCCAGAATTGTACGTAACTACCGGGACGATGCTGACTCAAATAAAAACTTTGACATAAATGAGCCAGGCGAACTCGAAAATTTGCACTTTCTCACTCGCCCCATAGAAGAAAATCTCTCAAAACAAAACTTTACCGGAAGCAAACTTTTTACAGAATGTTTATTGATATTGGGACACTTCGATCGGGACATAATACTTCGTAACTTCGCAAAAATTTATCAGCATAACAAAACCTATTTAACAAGCTTTCTTTCAGGCTTGCCCATTGAAGAGCGAAAGCTTTTGCTAATAGAAGGAGCCAAATATCCGGATATATTAACAGTTGAAACTGTTCTGGAAATTTTAAGCGATCCCTCAGAAAAATATATAATAGACACCTTAAATACTATTATGTTGGATCACTTCAAATTCTTATCTAGAGATACTCAAAAGTCTTTTATAAATCTATTGCTTCAACCGAATCTCAGCAAATTTATTAAAGAAGTTCTCTACCACCAAGATACAGAACTCAGAGCTACAATCATCAATATACTTGCAGAATCTGACACTCAAACCGCACGCGATCTGATTAAGGAAAAACGGCAAGATGCGGCAACATCTGTCAGAGAAGCCATAGTAAAGGCCGTGATATCAGGCAAGTTTCCTGAAGACTACAGTTTGGAAACATCTTTGGCTATGATAACTGACCCTGCCCCCTCAGTCGCCGTTCCTCTACTCAAAGCCTTAGGAAAATCTGATCATCCTGAAATTATAATGAATGTCTCTCCGCTGCTCAATGCCGAAAATCCAGAAATAAAAACAGCGGCTAGCAGAGCAGTATTAGAGATTACCAAGCGAAAATATCTGGCCGGTTTTAATAAAATGCCGGAAGAAGCTAAACTCAAAGTCGGAATATATCTTGTCCATGCTCTGCCGGATTTTATGGAAGAAATAACCGAACAACTCACCTCCGCGGACTTGAATAAACGCGTTAAAGCCGCTCAAATACTTGAAGTTTTACATGAGTATATGACACCTGAGTTGAAAACCAACCTCATAGTCTCTATAAAAGACTCAGATCCCCGTGTCAGAGCAGTTGTAATAATGGGACTGGGGAAAATAGGCGGCCCCTCGGTCGCTGACTTATTGTCTTCATTTTTAGCTGATGAAGACAGTCGCGTAAGAGCAAACGCAGTAGAAGCTTTAGGAAACTTGGCCGACTATACTTATATTGAACGCATTTTACCCACCTTGGAAGACTCCAACAACCGTGTCAGGGCAAATGCTATAATAACCTTGCGAAAGTTGGGTTATACGGATATCTTCAAAGAAATAGCCGCTATGCTGACAGATCAGGATCCTTGGATGAGAGCTTCCGCTGTCTATGCGCTTGGAGAGCTGGGAGAACCTATTTATTTTCAAACTCTTCTGCAAGCAGCCAGAGATAAATCTCCCGATGTTCGAAGAAATGTGGTAAAAGCTTTAGGAAAGATTGTCGATCCTAATTTACTAGCGTTTTACATAAAACCTATGAGGATTGATCCTGATGAATCAGTACGCAACGAAGTAGATAATCTGCTTAAACCGAAAAAGAAAGCAAAATTGCAATGAAATGGTCTTTTAAAAGCAAAAGAAACCCAAAAGAAGCTCTGGCAGATCTCTCCAATCCCGATATTTCTGTTAGACGCTCTGCATACAACGAGCTTGCTAAATCTTCTAACGAAGACACCGATCAGCTTATTATTGAATCTTTGGCTCAATACGAAAGCTTGCTTCCGACAGTAACTCTTGCTTTGATAGGAATAGCAGGAAAAAGACAAATAAATGATGCCATCCCGCTTCTGATTGACATATTTGAAATGGGAAATCCTGAGTTTCGTGAAAATATTATAGAAGCGACAGGAGTAATAAAGACAGCCGATGCCGCCACTTTTCTTCTCAAAATCATAGGAGAAGACTCTGATGACAATCTAAAAGAAAAAGCACGTAAAACAATAAAAACAGAGTATGGCAAAGATATCTTGCCTTCTATATTGAAACTGCTTTCAGGCTCCTCTGAAGAAAGCCTTTATTATCTGGAATTGAATCTTTTGATGGAGGAAATGAATCTCTTCGCTTATCTTAAGGAAAACTTCCTTAAGAGCGATCTCATGCTAAAAGACTTTTATTTTCCTTTCATAAGAAAATTCAACCGCCCTGATTTTATACCTCTCTATATCAACTATTATACAGAAGCAGAAGCTTCACAAAAAGATGCTATTTTAAAGGCAATTTTTGAATATCCATCTCCTGATATTATAACTGCTCTTGAAGACTCAAAGGAGTTTCACAGCTCTTTTTCCAGCCTAATCCCTCTAATAGACGAATTACTAGAAAAACACTTTCCAAAAGGACACAAAGAAGCTTTTTTAAAATTCGTTTCAGCTCTGCCAAACAAAGCCTACGCAGCAAAAACTATGTCTAAATTGCTCGAAAAAGCTGATCCCTATTGCTTTGACTTTCTTTTCAAACAGTCCATGAAACAACCCGAGATGGCAGAAAAAATATTTCCAGTTTTGGAAAATTTAGTTGAAACCACTTATAAACGAATACAAAACCAAAATGAGCTTACTAGGGAAGACTTGGCTACTCTTTATACAAATTGGGAAAACACTGTTCAAAACTACATGCAGGATTCAAAACTCTCTCCAGAAGAAGTGAAATATATAAGAAAACTATTCTTTATATTCGCAAAAAATAATTCCGAACTTTTCAGACCTTTCGGATTTAACCTGATAACAAAACATTTTAATGAAACATATCAGGCTTTGAAAACATGGCCTTTTGAAAACCAAACCAAAGAGCTTTCTATCATTCAAAAAGAAGAACCGGCTATTTTATCCGTTCTTTTAACAACCATAACGCCCCATGCTGATGAAAATCTATGGAGACTTCTGCTGAAGCTCTTCAGCAACGTTACAGACAAAGAAGACAAAACCGCTTTTATAAAAAACTTTCTAGACCGCTTTTCAGGCATGTCCTTTGAGCATCACTTCAAAGATAAAGATCCTGATATCAGAGCTTCAGCTTTGGAACTGGCGGTTGCAGAATCCCGCAACCCATCAGATTTGTTAACAAACGCATTGGAAGATCCCGAAGGAAATCTCAGATTGCAAGCTCTTAAACTTTTTAAGCAAAAACGACTTCCCAATGCGGAGAAACGCTTTAGACAAGCTCTTAAAGACCCTGATGAAAAAGTAGCTTTTTTTGCCCTTACAAATACGACATTCACTCCAGATGATACGGAACTAGCTAAAGTTTTGGCAAGTTTCCTCCATTCTTCAGATCCTCTCATAAGAGAATATGCTACCGAAAAATTCGCAGACTTGGCTCAACAAAGGTTCAGAAAAACCTATGCTGATATGCCTCCAGAAACCAGAAAAATAGCAGGGCAAGCTCTGCAAAAACTTGACGGCGGTTTCACCAAGGATCTTACAGAAGAGCTGACATCTTCCGATCCGCAAGTAAGGCTTCAAGCTGCGATCCTCTTAGAACATCTGCGTATCAGCGGAGAAACTAAAAAAGTATTGGTCCAAGCTATGAAAGATCCTTCAAACCTTGTACGCTCTGCTGTAGTGCGAACCATTGGAGCCATAGGCGACAAAGAGGCTATATATAGCTTAACTGAATGCCTCAGAGATCCTGATGCAAGAGTAAGAGCAAACACCGTTGAAACAATAGCAAACCTGGGCGAAGAAAATGTTGTTCATATGCTCTTGCCATTTGCAGATGACAAAGACAACAGAGTCAGAGGAAATGCTCTTGTAGGCTTGAAACAATACGGAAACAGAGATATTGTGCCAGCAGTTAGCATAATGTTGACTGACTCTAATGAAAAAATGCGAGCAACTGCCTTGTGGGTAATAAAGGTCACAAACTTAAACATCTTCTTGCCACAGACAACCGCAATGCTTTTTGACAGCAGCGAGCTAGTACGGCTTAATGCAATCAAAACAATCATGGAACTCAACCCTATCCTGCTTAACCAATATATCCCTTCTCTCCGAAAAGACCCTTCGTCTGCTGTGAAAGAGCTCTTAATAGAACTTTCCAAAAAGCTCCCCTTTTAAAAAGGATATAAGATATGACATCTAATTTTGAAGGAACAGCCAAGATGAAAATAAGAGGACAAGAGGCTCTAGATGCCATAAGCAAACATTTTTCTGCACCTGTCAGCGACAATCTCTCTATATTTCTGGATATTTTAATTTTTGTAATGCTGATATTGGCTCTCTCTACCTTTGTCTACATATTTTACATTCCTGGTAAAAGCATAAAAAAAGCTGAAGAAAAAAAAGAAAAGGATATAAAAAAAGACGCCATCAAAGATATCGCCCTAATGCGCGGACTCTCTGAAACTGAAAGAGACAGTCTTTTTCAACTGGCCAATACTTATGAGCTGGATCCCTTAAAAGTTTTCCTGAAAAAGCAGGATTTTGAAGAGTTGGAAGCCAAAGTCAGAAACGATATAAAACGCACCGTCAGCTTAGCATCAATTAAAAGAATCAAAAAAAACCTATTCTGATAAAACAGTGAATAGTGGACAGTGCGGCGGCATTATGTATAAGAAGCGGTTGTCTTGTGAAGTTTGAATAGCTGTTAGGAACAGTTTTAGACAAAACAAAGCACTAGTTATCAGCTGCGGGCATTTCTATGATTATAGTCACAGGACCAGAGTTATTCTGTTCAATGTGCATATCCGCACCAAAAATACCGCGAGCAACTTTTTGAATACCTAAGGATTCAAGCTCTTTACAAAAGCATTCATAAAGAAGCTTTGCCTGCTCAGGTTCCTCGGCTCCAATAAAACTAGGCCTAAAACCTTTTTTGACATCTCCATAAAGAGTGAACTGTGAAACCGCCATAATTTCATAAGAACAGTCTTTGGCGGAAAGATTCATCTTTCCTTCATTGTCAGAAAAAATGCGAAGGCCCGCAACTTTGCGGGCCATACGCTTAACAGTGTCTTCAGTATCTCCTTTGCCCACTCCAAGGTAGCAGACCAATCCCTTGCTAATGGAGGAAATCAACTGGCCGTCTACTCGAAGCGAAGCATTGGAAACACGCTGAACTACAGTCTTCATCAGGCAGCTTTCTTTTTGGCGCCTCTTATTTTCATGGTTTCATAAGCAATAGGAGAAGCCAAGAAAATAGAAGAAAGAGTACCGACAAGGTTACCGAATACAAGCGAAACAGCAAATCCGTGGATAGAATCGCCGCCGAATAAAGTAAGAGCCATAAGAGCAAGCAAAGTAGTAAAGGTAGTATTGAAAGCTCTGATCAAACTCTGATTTACAGAAAGATCTATAAGCTCTTCCGGAGGAGTTCCAGCTTTCATCAATCTCCTGTTTTCTCTAATTCTGTCGAATATAACAATAGAGTTATTAACAGAGTAACCCAAGAGTGTCAAAAGAGCTGCCAAAATAGTCGTATCAAAAGTCATTTTAGTGAATGAAATAAAACCGAGCATTATTATGAAGTCTTGTGTGACAGCTGCAATTACTCCCACAGCATCATCAAAGTTGAATCTCCAAGCAAGATATACAAGCATACCTATGATGGAAAAAGCAGCAGCTACGAGTCCGTCAGATTTCATCTTATCACCGACTGCCGCACCTATATTGGAAGTGCTTACAACTTCATGAGGCAATTCTTTGTTGAGTTCATTTAAAACCTCATCATCGTTTACTGCTTCCAAAATTACAGGCAATGGATATTTGACTATAAATTCCTGTTGTTTGTGTTCACCTTCAACAGGCTGAATAACTATTTTACCGGAAGCCAAGTGCGCATGCTGGTGTCCAGTCTTTTGTTCAATAGCCGCTGCAACTTTGTCAAAAGCATTACGGATTTTGCCTTCATCTGCTTGTTCAGCAAATATAAGTTGAACAGAGGTTCCGCCTCTGAATTCAATTCCCCATTCAAAACCATTTTTGAACATGAAGAACAATGAAAGTATAACTAAAGTTATAGAAACCACATAAGAAGCTGTTTTATTCTTCATTACGCTTAATTTCATGTTTCTTCTCCTTTCTCAGAAGCTCAGAGTCTTGCGTTCAGGATTGCTGTACCAAGAGCTCAAAATCATCTTGGTAAAGGCAACTGCCGTATAGAGGTTGGAAACCAATCCCACTCCTAAGGTGGTTGCAAAGCCTCTTATAGGTCCTGAGTTGAACAAATAGAGTATGATAACCGTCAACAAAGTGGTAACGTTGGAGTCAAGTATACATGCAAAAGCTCTATCAAAACCAGCTTCAACAGCCATTCTAGGAGTCTTCCCAGATTTATATTCTTCCTTGATACGCTCAAAGATAACAACGTTTGCGTCAACAGCCATGCCAACCGAAAGAACAAGACCAGCTATACCAGGCATTGTCAAGGTGCCGCCAAACATTACAAGAACCGAGAAAACTATCAGAGTGTTGAAAATAACAGCTACAGAAGCTACAACTCCCAAGAATTTGTATGCAAAAACCATGTAAACTATGACCAAAAAGAATCCAAAGAGTCCTGCTTTAAAACCTGCTTCGATGGATTGTTTACCGAGACTAGGTCCAACGAATGTGCTTTCAAGCAATGTAAGAGTTGTGGGCAAAGCTCCGCCTTGCAGAATCTTAGCAAGATACTTGGCTTCATCCATAGTAAATCTGCCGCTGATAATTGCCTGGCCGCCTGTAATTTTGTCTTGTATAACAGGCGCTGAATAAACGCGGCCGTCAAGAGCTATAGCCATAGGCCTATTGATATTGTTGCCTGTCAAGTCCGCAAAGGTATGCGCGCCTTCATCATTAAACCTGATGTTAACGCAAGGCTTAGCATACTGGTCATAACCTA
This sequence comes from Candidatus Rifleibacteriota bacterium, assembly GCA_012520995.1. Classification (GTDB taxonomy): domain Bacteria; phylum Muiribacteriota; class Ozemobacteria; order Ozemobacterales; family Ozemobacteraceae; genus JAAYNI01. The sequence continues at coordinate 36,033 of JAAYNI010000088.1, read as the reverse complement.
CTTCTGCGAAACGCAAGTCACGCCCTGTGAGAGCAGGAGTTTTTGGAACGACATAATATCTTCTGCCGCCTTCTGTTTCTTCATGCATGATTTTCTGATCGCCAAACGCGAAGCGTGAAGCTTCTTCATATGTGGCATAAGGAGCGGGAGCGTCTACCAAATAAAATTCCAACATAGCTGTACTTTGAACGCTTCTCTTAACAGTTTCAATATCCCTGACTCCAGGAAGCTGGACTCTGATTTGATCGTTGCCTTGAGACACAATCAAGGGTTCAGCTATGCCATACATATCCATGCGGTTTCTCAAAACAGATATAGTTGAAGATACTGTTTCGCTCATAGTTTGTCTCTCAACTGGAGCTACCTGATAAAGCAGATCCACGCCACCCTTGAGGTCCAGACCCAAAGTAATCTTGGAAGTGGGGAACAAGAGAGTCAATTGGAGAGGAAGTTTTGCATAAAGTTTGGAAGATGCGATTTCTTTTTCCAATCCCAGTGCGTCAAGCCCTTCAACCATCACTTCTTTCTTGTAGATATCGCCATCTTTGGAAAACTCTATAATTCTTGCAGTATAGCCTTTGTCCACAAGAGCATTTCTCAGAGCTGAAACAACGCTTAAAAGAGCGTTTTCCGAGCGTCCTCTGGCAGTGTCTTGACCAGCACGAGCTATATAGTTGCTCTGCACGTCAGCTGTGACTGAAACATAAGAAACCGGCTTGTTGGCATCAAAGGGGTCCGAGTTTCTAAATGAAAAGAGCTGTATAGGAACAGCTTCCTGCAAATCCTTAGGCAAAGAGCCGAAAGAGGTTCTCCACAACGGGAGAGAAGGTAAAGTGTAAGCTATCGCTACTAGAAAAATGAGTAGCGAGATAACTAGAGCAGTTGAGTGTTTAAACTTCATTTACTAAATCTCCATTAGCAAGGTGTCATCAATATTGATGCAATTGTAGATTGCATATTATAGATAAGAGAACTTTGCAAGTCAATTAAATTTTATGTTTACAAGAGGCTCTCTTGCAAGTATCATATAGCGGGATGTTACTCAGTTACAAACGTTTTTTATATCTGCTAGCGATTTTCGTGCTAATTCTTGCCTCTGCGCCTATTTTTTCACAGGAGCAGGGCGATTCTAACGCATTTGCAAAACGCGGTTCAGAACTTCATTCAATCGGAAAATTTCAAGAAGCTATAGCTGCTTTTAACCAAGCAACAACTATAAATCCCAGGAATCACTCTGCATGGGCGAATGCCTCTTACTCTTACTCCAAGATGGGAGATTTCGATCAAGCAATTTATTCAATAGAAAAAGCCTTGGAAATAAGCACTAACCATCCTTCTTATTTGAAGGCGCTCGGAGCCTACTCTGTCAGCAAAGCAAAACAACTGCAAGAGAAGGGCGATGAAAGAGGCATGATAGAAATGCTTTTAAAAGGAGCCCGAGCTTATCCTGCTGTACCAAAAATCTGGCAAACAATATTTAACTACTGGACAGAAAAAGGCGAAATAAAAAAAATCGCCGATGAAGCACCGTTCATCAAATCCAACCTGTCAAGATTGGAAAGAAACGCTCCCCAAGATGTAATTTCTGATGTGCTGGCAACTGCCGCTGACGCAGCATTCAAACACCGAGACTATGAAACAGCAAAATCCCTTGCCATAGCTGCCAAGCGTCACGGAAAAGATTCCAGAATAGAAAATATTGAGAAACAGGTTGACGACATACTACAAAAGGCAGCAGACAGCAAAATAAGAAATCTCAAAGATGCTATCGATGCCGAAAACTTTGACTTTGCCGAATCTCTTCTTAAAGAGCTCGAGTCTACTTTGTCCAGTTCAAGATATAGCGAGCTTGCAAGCTATAAAATCTCGATAAAGAAAGGACGTCACCTTAATGAAGTCAAGAAACTCGAGAGTGCCGGAAAATTGCACGAAGCCTTGGACTATATATACGAACAGATTGAACCCGATTATCACACTGACGAAATAAATGCTATAAAGAACTCTATAACCGAGCGGCTTGAAGAAGCGGAGCGAATAAAAACTGAAAAAAGCAGAGAGCTCTTAGCAAAAACAAATATCAGAAACGAATATATCAAAAGAAAATTTGAGGCTGCCGCAGAAGAATCTAAATCAGAAGCCAATGCAATAACCTTATATAAAAACTTAATAACCTATTACAATTCAAACATTGAAATATTGGAAGCGGAATTCTCCGATGATCCTGCTTTTATGAGCAATAAAATAAATTCCTTTGAAGAATCTTTGAAACGCAAAGCAAAAAAAGAAAACCAGAGGAATATGCTCATCGCACGCCTAAAAAGCCTCTTCAACGAGAAAAAATATGAAGAGATAATGGTCGCCTCTCAAGAGCTTAAAACTACCTATCAAGACTCTGAGGATATGAAGCTTTTTGCAAACATATACCGTGCAGAAGCTGCAGCAATGCTGGGGCAAACAGCAACTGCCGAAAAACTTCTTGAAGAGCTCAGAACAGCAAAGCCCAGTGAAAAGAAACCCAAAGACAATGAACCACTCCATGAAGAGCTCACAAAGAATTACATTGACAACTTGGTCGCCTATCTGGATTATCTTATAGCCAGAGCCAAAGGCGAGAATATCAAAGCCAGCAAACTCTATGCAGCAGGCTATAAAAAATGGATTCAGTATGCAACAGTGAATGGAGCAACAAAAGGAGTTACTCCTGAGAAAGGCTTCAGAGAAAACCTTCCTAAGCCTTCGTTTATGAATATAATTCTATTTAAGCACGTCTTGATAGCCTTTATCATTGTTATATTAATCTTACTGGGAATTCCCGTAGCAAAACAACTTAAGAAGCATTTAAGAAATACTGCGGGCGATAGAACCATAAGAAAGATAGAAGAAATAAAACAGTCAGGCAAATTCGTAGAAAACCTTTCCTTTATCGAGAAATGCCTGAAAGACGACAATATTAAAAACAACAATTCTCTTAAATTATGTTATGCCGGCGCAATGTTAAACAACGGCAACCCTGAAGAAGCCTATAAATACATCAATGAATATCTGAAAAAAGATCGCAGAAGCCCAATAGCGAAAAAAATAGCCGGTGAAGCGGCATTGCAAATAGGCGACACCTCTACAGCTGGCTTAGAAGCTGCAAAAGAGCTTCTCAAGTTCAATGAAACCAGAACTGATGTCACAGCCTTCATAGCCAAAGCTTATATGAAAAACAATAATGATCACAAGGTTGCTCAAGAAGCTATAGCTGACTATATCGTGCAAAACCCTAACGATACAGAAGCTCTGGCTTATATGGCCGATCTCATAAATAAAAGAACTCTTTACACTCAAAACTCAGCTGTCATGCTTGAAAAAGCAATAAGAGCTTTCCCTCAAGAACCCAAATACTATAAAACACTTATAGACGCTCACACAGCAATGGGAAACCGTGAAGAAGCCGAACGCTGGAAAAACCTTGCAAACGAGCAGTTCCCCGACTTTGCGGCTTTTAAACACACTCAACAGTCCTCGAAGCCATCATCCCCATTCGGAGGAGGAGGAGCATCAAACAATTTTTCTTATTTCCAAGATCTCCTCAGCAAAGGAGGAAACCAACCTTCCCAGGCTGCCCAAGACTCTGATTATAATTCATCTTCGGCACAGCCTTCCAATCAAAACTTCGGCATGCCTTCATTAGATTCGCCACCTGATCCATATGCAATGCCTGCGGCAGATCCATACGCTGCTCCATCTTCAGATCCATATGCCATGCCGGCTGCAGATCCATACGCTGCTCCATCTTCCGATCCATATGCCATGCCGGCTGCTGATCCATACGCTGCTCCATCTTCCGATCCATATGCCATGCCGGCTGCTGATCCATACGCTGCTCCCTCTTCCGATCCATACGCCATGCCGGCTGCTGATCCATACGCTGCTCCATCCTTCACCCAAGGACTTCCTTCCTTGCCATCTCTAGACTTCTCCCAACAGCCAACGACACCTTCCGCCTCGACAAATTCTACCCCCTCCGTTCCTGCTTTAAAGACAACTTCTTCGTCTTCTGCCGTAAAAGGCAAAAACTGCCCCAAATGCGGAGCAAACAACAGCGTCAGAGAATATTATTGCTCAAGCTGCGGAGCTCCTCTTATGTGAGAACTCCAACCCTCTTTCTTAGCAAAAGCAACCAATTGCCAAGACCCTTGAATAAGTGTTAGAATTCTCCGATTTACAACAAGGAGAAAAAAACACATGCCTATGTATGAATTTGTTTGCAATGACTGCAATACTAAATTTGAAAAACTCTGCTCAATAAAAGATGACCTTTCAAAAGTTGAATGTACAAACTGCAAAGGCACGCATGTAAAAAAGCAGTTTTCCGTTATTTCCAATTCAGGCAAGAATAATTCTTCGCACTCTCATTCTTGCTCTGGCGGAACCTGTTCAACCTGCTCTTCAGGCTGCTGCTAACAAAATTATTCCTTTCCAATGTCCCCAAAAACTTCACCTGCATCCCCTTTGTCTAAACCAAGAAGCGTAAAACTGCTGATATTAGCTCTTACGCTTCTATTACTGACCGCAATTGCAGCTTCAATGACAGCGGGACAAATGAAAATTTCACCTTTCAAAATAATTAGAAACTTCTTCTCAATTTTTTCTGAAAAACAGGAAGTTTTCACACCCGGGGAACAATCAGTTCTCAAACTGAGAGTCTATCGCACGGCAGCAGCAGCATTAGCAGGAATAGCTCTTTCAATAGCTGGCGTTATCTATCAGAGCATTTTTATAAACCCGCTAGTTTCACCAGATCTGCTGGGAGTCACAGCAGGTTCTTCCTTTGGGGCTGCAGTAGGCATACTTATTTCCGGCAGTTTCATGACAGTTCAGACAAGCGCTTTTCTTTTCGGACTCGCAGCAGTGTTTTTCGCAGTGACATTAGCCAAACAATTTAAAGGCGATCGCCTTATAATGCTTATGATGTCAGGTATGATAAGTTCCTCCCTCTTCGGTTCCCTATTATCTTTATCCAATTGGCTGGCAAAGTCTCACGAGCTCTCTTCCATACTTCACTTCATGATGGGAGGCTTAGCAACTGTCCAACCTCAAACAGTGGCTTATGCGGCTTTTCTAATTTTACTTGGTTCCATTTTTCTTTTTCTTATGGCAAATCATGTGAATCTCCTGAGCCTCGGAGAGGAAACCGCATCTTCATTAGGAATTAATGCAACTTTTTCTAGAACAGTTCTTATCATGGGAGCCACCCTAATTTCTTCAGCAGCCGTCTATCTGGGCGGAGCCATTTCTTGGGTCGGAATGATGATACCTCACATGGCAAGAATGCTTGCCGGCTCCGATAATAGAAAACTTATACCTGTAGCCGCTTTAATTGGAGGAAGCTATTTAATAGCCGCAGATATCATAGCCAGAAGTTTTACGGCAGGCGAATTGCCTTTAAACTTAATCACCTCCGCCTTTGGCATTCCATTTCTTATTTTTGTGCTCTTCAAAACCACTAACAGAGAGCAAGCATGAGTATAATAGTCAAAGCTGAAAACTTGAATTTTGCATATGGCTCTCGTAAAATCATAGAAAATCTCTCTTTCGATATAAACCGAAATCACATAACAGCCCTTTTGGGCTCAAACGGAAGCGGCAAAACCACTCTTTTAAAGCTTATAGCGGGAGCTCTTTTGCCTGAATCAGGAACAATATCTTTCAATGGAAAGCAAATAAAAGAGTTCAGCAAAAAAGAACTGGCGGCTAAAATAGCTTTTGTGCCTCAAGAAAAACGAGACACTTTTGCTTTTCCGGTAATTGAAATGACAGCTATGGGCAGAACTCCATATACAGGTTTTTTCGCCAAGCTTTCAAAAAAAGACTATCAAATAGCAGCTGAGAGCTTAGAGGTAATGGGAGCCTCCCACCTGGCTTCCAGATATTATACTGAGCTGAGCGGAGGCGAAAAACAGCTGGTTCTAATTGCAAGAGCTATAGCTCAAGACAGCGAGCTGCTTATATTAGATGAGCCAGAAACAGGTTTGGATTACGGCAACAGAATTAAATTATTAAAAAGCATTCAAAAACTGAAGTCTATAGGAAAAACAGTTATTTTTACAACTCATAGTCCTGAACATGCTCTTTGGACAGCAGACAACACCATGCTTCTAAAAAATGGACAGATCAAAGCTTACGGCTCCACTCAGTCAACTCTTACTGAAACCTCTCTCTCGGAACTATACGGTGAACGTATAATAATTCTTCAGAATCCCGATACATCTCAAGGCAATATAATGACATGTGTTCCATGCCCCTCTACTGAAAACTGACCAACTCCGCCAAATATATAGAGTTGATTTATTTTTTTTTGCCATTGCTAATTTGTAAAACTATACGTAAAATGAAGAATACTTCAAAAGAAAATAAGCAGGAGAAATAAGATGAAGAGGAAAACATCCTTAGCATTACTAGTTCTTATGCTTGCAGCGACATCGTCCTTTGCTGCTGGAATACGTGTTGCCGGAACCAGAGGACCCAACACTTCTTTTATAGTTGAGTGTCCTGAAATTAAAATTATCCCTTCCCAGACTATCGATTCACAACAGACAGTGGCAATATCAACTGAAAATACCACCCAGTCCTATATAAAAGGAGCTCCAGCTCTGCCTTTTTATTCAGCTCTTGTCATGCTTGATCCGACAACCAAGCCGGTTTTTAATGTAAGGAGTCTTGAGAGTAACATATTAGATCTTGACTCTCCTATAGTTCCAAGCAGAGGCAACTTTAAAAGAAGTATTGATCCTTCAACTGTTCCTTATGAATTTGGTTCTGTTTATGAAAAAGACGAATGGTACCCCGCTGACAACGATATGGTCAAAATGGGAGAACCTTTCATATTCCGTGAAGTTCGCGGAGCAAACCTCAGAGTTTTTCCAGTTCAGTATAATCCGGTCAAAAACCAGATAAAGGTTCACAACAAGATCCAAATAGCTCTTTCTTATGAGAAAAAAGAATCACCCAACAGAATCAGAAGAAACACTCCTATCAGCTCAGTATTTGAACCTCTCTATAAAAATGCCTTTATCAACTACGCTCAGGCTTCCAGCAGATTGCCAAAACTCAAAGAAACAGGTCGTTTGCTTATAGTTACGCCAGACAGATTCATGCGTACTATAAAGCCCTTTGTCGATTGGAAAAAGAAATGTGGCATTAAAGTCAGCATCGTTTCTATGAGCAACGTAAGCAATACAAGCAAGGGTCTTAAAACTTATATTCAAAATCTGTATAACAAAGGCGGACTCACAAATATACTCCTGATTGGAGACTCCGAGCACATTCCCACCAACAAAGGCGTAAACGAAGGAGCCGATTCAGACCCATGCTATACCAAACTCGCAGGCGATGATCATGTACCCGATGCCATGATAAGCAGAATATCTGCCAATAATGAAGAAGGCGTTGCTTATCAGCTTTCCAAAATAATCAACTACGAAGCTTATCCAACACAAGACAAGTCTTGGTACACGAGAATGATGGGTGTGGCCTCTGATGAAGGCGAGCAGCCAGACTATGAGTATATTGACAACATCAGAAAAACCCTTGTAGAAGAAAAGGGCATAATGAAAGATGCCATAAAAGTTTATGACCCACGTGCAAAAGCCCAGCAAGTTATTGATGGCGTCAACAAAGGCGTCTCGCTCATCAACTACCTTGGGCACGGCACAGGCACAGAATGGTACACATCGGAATTCAGCAACGACCACATGAGCAAACTTTCAAACGGTCTCAAGATGCCTATTATCTTTGACGTTGCTTGCTTAAACGGAAGATTCGTTAAATTCACAGGCTTCGGTGAAGCATGGATGAGAGCGGGCTCAATTAAGAACCCTGCAGGCGCTGTGGGTTACTGCGGTTCCACTACTAGTATGGAATGGGTTCCCCCAATCTATGTACAAAAAGAGATCAATAATGTCTTCATAGGAAACAAGGTTTATAAAACTTTTGGCGGTCTATTCTTTAACGGTATTATCAGAGGTCTTGAGATATATTCAACCGACCCGCACGGTGATGGCGTTATGATGATGGAACAATGGCATATGTTCGGTGATTCAACAATGAGAGTTAACTTCAGACCTCCCGCTTCTGTGAAATCAAGAAATACAACTGCCAGAAGTGAAGACGCTTTAACAGTGAAAATTCAAGTTGCAGATGAAGATAACAATCCTGTTGAAAACGCTATAGTTACCGTATACGAACCCACACTGAAAATGCTCAGACTCGCCTATACAAACATAGAAGGCGAAGCTGCCGTTACTATTCCTGCCAAACACTCAGAACTTTATTATACGGTTACAGGTAATGGTATAACCCCCATAATAGACGAACCTATTAAAATTTCCGTTACTCCAGCTAACGCAAACGAAACAGGACAAGCAGGTCAGGCTCAGGTCAGGCTGGACAAGCAGGTCAGGCTGGACAAGCTGGACAGGCTGGACAAGCAGGTCAGGCCAAATACTGATATATAAAAAGAGTATTAGCACTTTAACTTAACGTTACTAGCGTCCACAAAAAGACCGTCTAGGCTAAACGCTCAGACGGTCTTTTTATTTTCCCTAAGGGCAAGTAAACTTCTTTTATAAAAGGGCTCCATACATTTTATTTTATCTTCCCCTTAATGTCGCTATCTAAAAATAGACATTCAATTAAGTCTAACATAAAGGATTCTGTGAATATTCACGCTGGAAGTCTCTTCATTAACAGTATAAAAAATCAAATATTTTTAAAAGATTCAAACCTGTATCCCTTCAGTGCCAAAGGCTCACCTAGCACTTTCAGGTATTTTTTTAATCAGAGGCTAGAAGAAATGCTGATAACCAATGCAAGAGGATAAGTCACCGATGTTTTTTATAAACATTGTTATATGAATTTAAGTATAAACACTATCATAATTCAAAAAGTAAATTAACAAGAAGCAATTATTGAATTTTGAAATGCAGACTTGAGGAGAAAGTAGAATAGAGAACAACTATTGGGAGAAATGCTGGAAATCTGAGAATCGTGCTGAGCTAAATCGGTATTTGGACAGCTATAATAATTGTCATTGCGAAGAAATTGATTTTTTTCATTAAATCTGGGATGCACTATGTATGTGATGCTGCCTGCGGTTTTGGTGCATACACTCTGGCATTGGCTTCAAACGGGCTTAAAGTAAAAGGCTTTGACATTTCTCAGGAGGCTGTAGAAATTGCCAAATCGGGCTTGATGAAATATGGTTATGATTTAGATCTTAAAGTCGCTGATATTTGCAATACCGGATACAACACTGGAGAATTTGATGGGGTCTTTGCACATTCGGTTATTGACCATCTGACTTATTCAGATGCAAAAATCGCATTACAGGAGCTGTGCCGAATTGTTCGTCCTGATGGTTTGATTCTTCTTTCTTTTGATACTCCGGAAGATTTCGATTATGAAATAGAGCACAGCATATTAGAAGACGGGAGTATATTATATTCAGACAATACCAACAGAGCTGGTATGATTTTTCGTCCTTATGATGCTAAGATGATTCATGAAATTGTCAAAGGTAAAGAAATTGTCTTTGAATCTCTTAATACTAAGAACAAACAAATTGTCATACTGAAAAACAAATTGTAATAGACCAGTTAGACAGGTTCATATTGCTATCGCTGAATGCAGATAATTTCTAGCTAATTAAGAAGCGACAAAGAACAGTTTGTCGCTTCTTAACATGTATAATAGCTATAAATAGTTAAAGGTCAGCAGGTTTTTGAAAAAGGTAGCGTCTTTTCTTTTTGGTAATTCTGCCGTATTCTATGGCCTCTTTAGGGCATCTGCATATGCAAGCCATGCAATGGGTGCAACTATCGCCCCAAATGGGCTTATTTTGCGAAATTGCAACATTGTTCAAAGGACAAACCTCCGCACAAAGTCCGCATGAGATACAAGTATCTTTCACATAAAATTCTTTTGCCTTGACGCAAAATCTGTAGAATATTTCGTTTATTATCCCGCTTTTAAGAAGATCAAAGAGCGAAATTGCCTTCTGTTCCAAATCTTTTCCCGCTTTTATTATTTCCGCTGTCCGAACAATCTGCGGCATGGCCTCTTTTACTATCAAATCAGACTTAGGTTTCGAGGGAACAGGAAACATTGCTATATAGTTTTCAGGCATCTTTATTTCAGCACATCCGCCAAAAATGAACTTTTTCTTCCGGCATAGGCTCTCGGCATACTTTTGAGCATTGCCTATATCGCTTCCGCAAGTCATTACAAAATAGGCTTTGAGACCTTCAGGAAAGTCGGTTTTAACGATGTATTCCTCAACTATTCGGGGTATTCTCCAGCTGTAAGCAGGAAGAACAAAAACTATATATCTATCATCATCCGCTTGTATCGGATTATAGTTTTCCAGCTTAATAAGCTCATTTAACGAAATAATAGAGGATTGAGCCAAGGCTTGCGAAAGTTTTTCGGCAACAAAGAGACTGTTTCCTGTGCCAGAGAAGCATAGAATCATATTAACTCCAAGTGCTGTGTTGTGCTGTTAATCTCTTTTTATTTAAATTAACTTCATTCGGAACAAAAGGAGATTTCACGATAAGATCTAAAAATATGTGTAAAAAAGCCGCCTGGGCTTTATTGCTCAGACGGCCTTTTATTACGTGCTTTTAGGGAGGATCAGAGTTTTACAGCAGCGTCAACTATAGGAGCTACTTCTGCACCTACTACGGTGTAGTAAGCTTCTGTTGTGCCTGCAGGCATTGTAACAGTTACATCGCCGTCAACGTTGGAGTAGGAAACTCTTACGTTTTCAACGCCAGGAGTATAAACAGTTACTCTTGCATTTTCTACAGGTTTGCCTTCTTCATCTGCGACCTTAATGTTAACAGTCACGCCATCTTCGCTTCTAACAGATTTGGATGTAGATTTGACAGTTGCAGGAGGAGCGAAGCGAACTTGCATTGTGGAGTCGCCGAACATGTGCCACTGTTCCATCATCATTACGCCTTGACCTTTAGCATTTGCTGTATAGAGCTCAAGCCCTTTGATGATACCGTTGAAGAAGAGACCGCCGAAAGTCTTATAAGCTTTGTCAGCTATGAAGACTTTATTGATTTCAGCCTGAACATGGATGGGGGGAATCCAAGCCATATTAGTGGTAGAACCACAGTAACCGACTGCTCCAGCAGGGTTGTCAATATTGCCAGCTCTCATCCAAGCTTCGCCGAAGCCTGTAAAGTTAACGAATCTGCCGTTAACGCAAGCTACGTCAAATATAATAGGAAGCATGTTGCCATTTTTGAGGCTTGACATATCGCGGTTGCTGAATCTGGTTGTGCCCCATGAAGTGCCTGAACCGTGTCCGAGGTAGTTGATAAGAGCAACGCCTTCGTTAACAGCATCGGTAACCTGCTGTGCTTTAGCACCTGGATCATAGGCATTGAAGCCATCGGTCATAATACCTTTAGCAATCAGAGTTTTCTTTATATCATCAATGTAGGTGTAGTCAGCGGGTCTGCCTTCAGCGGAACCTACTCCAAGAAGTCTGGTATACCAAGATTTATTTTGTGTAGGATAAGCTTCGTAGTTAATGATCTTGGCTACTTGGTATGCAACGCCTGCTTCGTCTTCAGCAGAAATTCTGCTTATCATTGCATCGGGGACGTGGTCATCGCCAGCAAGTTTGGTATAGCAGGGGTCTGAATCGGCTCTTTCGTTTACACCCTTGTTGGTAGGAATGTGCTGAGCATCGCCAACAAGCAGAATATTTGTAAGTCCGCCTTTGTCATATTCAGCCTGAATATAAGCTTTGATATCAGTATTGGTTTTTCCAACTTTGCTCAGAGGAACCATGTCGACTTTAATGCCGATTTTCTTTTTCCAAGCTACGAAAGGTTTCATAGCAGAAGCGAACTTGTCAGCAGTTATGATAAGAAGTCGGCCAGTTTCTTTGAGTTTTGGCAATCTGCTGGAAGCCTGTTCATAGTTGATGAAAGTGCTTTTGTAGATAGGCTCAAAAACGCTGCTGATAGACTGACTTCTGCGAATTGTATTGGGAGAATTTTTCTTTTCATAAGAAACAGTCACCTGGATTTTGGTGTGAACTTTGATCTGTTTCTTTACAGGGTTATACTGCACAGGGAAAACAGAAAGGTTAGCACCGCGAATTTCACGGAAAATAAAGGGTTTGCCAATTTTGACCATGTCTTTTTCGGCAGGATACCAAGCATCTTTTCCATAAACAGAACCGAATTCATAAGGAACTGTTGCGGGGTCAATATTTCTTGTGAAGTGACCTCTGCTGGGAACTATGGGAAGTTCAACATCAGACACAACGCTTTCAAGGCTCTTTACAGAGAACACAGGGCGTGTATTGGGTTCCAGCATAACAAGGGCTGAATACATGGGGAGCTCAGGAGCACCTTTATCAAAGGTTACAGATGCTTCAGGAGCAGAAATTGAAACTGTTTCTTGTCCATCAATTGTCTGTGAAGATGAAAGTTCTATTTTCGGACATTCCACTAAAAAAGAGGTATTTACTCCTCTGGTTGCAGAAACACTGATACCGGCAGCAAAAGATGATGTTGCTGCGAGCATGCCTAGGGCTAAAAGTAGTGCTATTCTTCTTTTCAAGCTTATTCCTCCTACATGGTTTTCTTTTTTAAGCGTCTTACTATTATACGTACAGTTCAATCATTACGCAATAGAAATACAAAAAAAAATTGACTTTTTTTAATATTTTTTTCTCTCCTTTTTAAGTTTGAAAGTTTTAGCAAAATAATTAAAAGTCAACTACTCCTCTCAATATGAATTTGTCAAGAAAAAAGAAAGAAAAATCCATATATTTCAAGAGGAAACTCCAGAGATTAGAAAGCTGAAATATTACCTAAGTCTGAAAAGATAAAAAAGGCTTGCAGCCTTACACATATTGCATAGCAATCAATAAATCAGGATAAGTTTTTACGCAGATTTGATTTAAAAGAGGCAATTGCTTAGATAATAGGAAATACATATAAAATCAGAGCAAAATAAATGGAAATGCAAATGAAAAGTAAGAATTTCTGCCTGCATATGATGACAGCTCTATAATATATATAAAACAATTCAAGGAATAAAAGCAGGTAAAGACAAAGCACTGGGAATTCGTCTATTAAGGAATCCTCACACTATCTATAAACATATTAATAAAGCTATATTTTTCAGGAGTGTTGCCAAACAATTCCAGAACTGACCACTTTACGGGTTGTATTAAATGATTTCGTGAAAAATAATATAGCGTATAATGAGACTGGTTAACATACCTGCAGCCAAATCATCCGCCAGCATGCCCCGCCCGCCTTTAAAAGTCTTAAAAATACTTATAGGGAATGGTTTTACAGTATCCAAAGCCCGATAAATCAAAAAGGCCAGCAAAATAATTTTCCAAGTGGGATTTTGTATGGCAAATAAAGAAATCCACATACCTGCAATGTCATCTAAAATGACTTCTTTGGGATTTTTAGTTTTTTCGATCTGTTCAAGCTTTTCTGAAACAGCTACAGCTACAAGTATGAACAAAACCAGCAAAGACAACTGAAGGAACCAGTGCAAATTCCGGGTCATAAAATACAGCAATATCCCAGGTAAAGAGCTGTGCAAAGGATGAAGAGTTTTTACATAGCCCAAATTGCCAAAGGAACCCAAAAATCTATAGAAGTTTTCGGTTCCGGATTTATTTTGCCAAAAAGTCTCTGTTCTGTTTAAAGTAGTCATAACCTGAATATATAGTAGCAAAAACGGCAAGCAGCATCAATATAATATTCACAGAAGGAGATACTTTCTCAACAAAAAGTTCTCCAGGTTTCCAAGCAAAAGCATTGAAGATTACTTGCAAACTCATAAGGCAGAGAGATGTTATTATAGCTGTAAGCTGAAAACCAGTCTTCCATTTGCCAGCCTTGGAAGCTGCTATAACTTCACCATGTTCAATCGCTATCAGTCTCAAACCTGTTACAGCAAACTCTCTGGCGATAATGAGAATAGCCATCCAAGCAGAAACATAAGTAAGACTTTTATATTGCACCATGCAGACCAAAGCAGCTGTTACAAGAAGTTTATCAGCTATAGGGTCAAGAAATTTTCCCATGGCAGTGACTTCCTGAAAGCGACGTGCCAAATATCCGTCATAGTAATCGGTTATAGAAGCTATAATAAAAATTACCGCTGCCACAACCTTGCCCCAATCTCCTGCAAGAGAAGCGCCTTCCGGACGCCAGCAAAAAGCTATGACAAAAAAGGGAATAGCTATAATTCTTCCAACTGTCAATTTAGTAGCTAAGGTCATTTCAGAGGTCTCGCTTTAAAATCGTATAATCCCGCTTCAGTGATAACTCCCTTAAAAATATCACCAGGTTTGATATTCCCGGTATCTTCCAAAATTGTTTGATTATCCACTTCATAAGCATCATATACAGTTCTTGCCAAAATCTTACCATTTTCAACAGCGTCAGCCATAAGTTCCAATTCTCGTCCCACCCATTTTTCAGCAGTTTCGCCAAGTATTAATTGCTGAAAAGTCATCAGCTTATCCAAGCGTTCGGCCGCTTTTCTTTTGCTTACTTTCGGAGTCATCTCCGCACCTCTTGTTCCTTCTTCAGGAGAGAAAACAAAGGCTCCGAGTCTGTCAATTGGATATTCTTCAAGAAAAGTCAGCAAACGTTCAAAGCGTTTATCTGTCTCGCCAGGAAAACCAACAATAAAGGTTGATCTTATAACAGAATTCTGATAATTAGTTCTAATGTGAGAAATCAGCTGCTTTATCTGATTAGAATCAGTATGCCGATTCATCTTATTCAATACAGTATCGTCTATATGTTGAAGAGGAATATCAAAATAAGGAAGGACTTTCTTTATTGAGAAAACTCTGTCAATAAAGTCAGGGGTAAGCCTTTTAGGATGCAGATAGTGAAGCCTGATCCACTCTATCCCGTCAATTTGGGAAATTTTGGACAAAAGCTCTTCTAGTGATGTATCAGTATCTTTGCCATAGGCAGTTGTATCTTGAGCTATAACAGAAAGTTCTTTTGATCCAGTTTTCGCCAAATTTTCAGCAGTCCTTAAAATTTCCTCTTCAGGAAGAGAGCGAAAAGATCCCCGTATCTTAGGGATAGCACAATAACTGCACCAGTTATCACAACCTTCCGCTATTTTAAGCAAGCCTATATGTGGCGGAGTAAAGAAACGTTTAGTTATCGCCGAAAAATCAGCACAGTTCTTTTTGGGAGCTTTAGAAACAGTCAGTTCCTTTAGAAGCAGAGACAAAGATTTATCATCAAAGAACTTGAAAAAATAGTCTATTTCGGGAATATCAGCTTTGAGTTGCTCTTCGTATCTTTTTACCAAACAGCCATAAACCAAAAGTTTCTGAGCTTTATTTTTTTCTTTATATTCCGCGAGGGTAAACAAAGTATTCAAAGACTGTTCTTTAGCATCATTAATAAAGCCGCAAGTATTCAACATAAGCAAGTCAGCTTCATTAGGCTTGTCAGTCCATTTTAAACCTGCATTTTGAAGAAAATTGGCAACATACTCTGAATCTGCTGTATTTTTAGAACAGCCTAATGTGACAATATGAAACTTAATCATGGCGACAGGATGAAATCACGGCATCAAAATTCGCCTTTCGATCTTTCTATATGTATCAGAGAGCGTTTTGCGTCTTTTGCCAATGCCGAAGTAGGCGCCAATTCTATAACTATGTTGTATTCCTCCAGAGCTTTATCATACATATTTTTGACTCTATATATGCTCGCAAGTCTGAAGTGCGCCTCTACGTAAGAGGGCTCTAACTGTATTGCCCGGCGATATGAGGCCATTGCATCATTTTTCATATTGGCTTCATAGTTTTCGTTATAGGCCTCACCCAACTCAAAGTGGGCTCGAGGAGAGTTTTCATTAATTTTAACAGCCTTTTTGCATATAGCTATAGCTTCTGCATACATCTTCTTGCCGCTTATAGACTGTTTAGAGTAGACAAGTTTGAGTCCCCAATAAGGCCAGAGGTTTTCAGGCTGCAAGCTGTTTGCCAGCTTGAAATAATAAACAGCTCTCTGCTGTTCTTCCTCTGTCGGAGTAAAGCCCAGTCCTAATGTGACGTGCGCATATCCAAGAGCAAAATTCGCCATAACATCTTGCGGAGCGAATTCCGCTTTATTTTGATATTCTGCCAAAACAGCAGTCAAAGCTTCTTCACGGTTCGGAGCTGATGCCAGATTTTCTTTCTGAACATCTATGAGCTTCATATAGTGCTCTCCATTTTCAGGATCAAGCTCTGTCAGCTGACGCATAATTGATATAGTTTCTTCAAATCTGCCAAGCTGATGTAAAAGTTCTGCAAGTCTGGTGTTAACCAAAATATTTTCAGGTTCCAGCTCAAGAACCTTTCGATAGCATTGCTCAACTTCAGGAAGCATATTTTTCCTGTGATATGAAAGAGCTATCGCAGTAATAACCATAGTATTGGATGGTTCAAGCGCAAGACACTTGTTTAAGATGTCTATAGATTGATCTATGGTCTCTTCTTCCGTTAGAGATTTATCCAAGTTTTTGGATATAAAGAATCCAAGTTCAAAAAGGTTGCAAACAGAAGGATCTGACTCAACATTGCTCCTGAGTTCAGCATTCATATCGGAAAGCTCTTCAAGGGATGTTTTCCCTTCCAACTGTTTGAACTTCAAATTCTGAATTATGTCATAGCGAATCTTAATATCATCAGGCTCATACTTTTTGGCGAGCTTAAACATATCAACAGCTTCGACAAGATTGCCCTTGATTATATTCAATTCCGCCAACTTCAAAGGCAATTCTTTATAAACGGCATCTTTGTCATTGTTAAGAGCCTGTTCATATTCAAAGGCGGCTTCATTCAGCATATTTTTGGCTTCATAGAGAGTGCCAAGCTTATATCTGGAGAGCAAATGTCTGTTATCCAGTTCTATTACGTTGTCATAATGCATAATAGCTGCGTCTATATCGCCATTTTCTTCAGCTTGAGCTGCATTTGCAAGGGATGTTTCTATTTCATTCTTTCTTTCATTGTAAGAAAGAGTGGCGAAGAAATCTGTGGCTGTTTCGTTTCCGGCATCAGCGTTCAAGACCTTCTGGAACCAGCCCTTGGCCGCTTCGTTATCGCCTTTGTCGCGTGTTATCATTCCAAGCTGAAGAACCGGTTCAAGTTCATCAGGCATAGCTTGGTGAGCCATTTCATATTTCTCTATAGCTTCATCAGCCCATTCTTTTTCTTTGAATATCTTGCCGAGCATGCAAAGACCCAAGTAATGATCAGGATGCATAGCAAGCAAGTCTTGAAGTTCCATAGCAGCCTCATCGACTCTGTCTGTTTCCCTGTAGATCTGAGCGAGACAAACATATGTCTCCGGCTGCTCAGAATTGAGCTCTTTAGATTTCTGGAGATCTTCTACGGCAGCATCATACTCTTGCAATTGCATTTTGGTAGTGCCAAGTTCAAACCATGCTATGTGATTTTCCGGCTGCAATCTCAAGGCATTTTCATATTCAAGTATGGCATTCTTCATCATGCCGCGCTCAACGCAAAGCCTTGCCTGCTTAATAGAGTAATTAACTTGGCTTTCAGTCTTGGAAGCAATAAGTCTTCCTGCATAATCGTTGGCTTCTTCATTGAAAGGATCCAGTTCCAAAACCTTGTTAAAAGCTTCGAGAGATTTATCTATATCTTGCATGTCATAGTGAATAACACCGAGATTAAAATAAGCCTCTACAGCTTCAGGATCGAGAGAAATCGCAGTTCTGAAATCTTCAATGGCAGTCTGCAAAACAGTCTGGTCATCATAGTCGTTGGCCATTTTCAAATGAACTTTGCCCAACTCCACATATGCGGCTGCGTAGTCGTTCTGTTCTTCGATAATGGACTTGAAAGCCATTATGGCTTGGTCAGCCATATTGCAAATAGAATAAACTCTTCCCAGTTCTAATTTGGCATCAAGATCGTTTTCATCTTTGGCAATCAGATTTTTAAGTTCCATTATAGCCATTTCGTGATCGCCCAAGCCCACATAAGCCTTGGAAACCAGAATATCGATACGGTTGTCTGACTCTTGAGTCTGACGCATGCTCTTCAGAAGGTCAATAGCTTCGTTATGATTTCCGCTGTCAATATGCAAACGAGCAATACAGAGAAGAACGTCTCTGTTTCCGGGCTCAATTTCTTTGGCTCTCTCCAAGATTTGCATGGATTCATCCGTCATGCCGTTATTTTTGTAAACTTCGGCTATTTTCAAATATACAGTTATATTTGTCGGATCTTCCTGCAAAAGCATACCTAAATCGTTCAAGGCTTCTTGCGGATGTCTGCGAAGCAAATAAACATCAACAGCTTGTCGCAAAATTTCGGCAGAATTTTCGCCAAGCTCCTTGGCTTTCTCTATAGCAGCCAAACCTTCCGCTTCATCTCCAGTGAAAAGCAACTGGCTGCCAAGCTCCAAATAAATTTGCGGAGAGGTAGAACCCAAATCAGCAGCTTTCTGCAAAGTGTCTATATAGTCTCTGACTCTGCCGGCATTTTTATAAATTTTGCCCAACTCTACATAAGCTTTTATGTCATCTGGATTAGTCTTAGTAATTATTTCATAAGAATTTTGGGCTTCTTCGATTTTCCCTGAACGTTTAAATATGTCAGCCAATAAAAAGTGAGGCGATAAATCGTCGGGATCAACACGTAAGGCCTGTTTAAGAACATTTTCAGAATCTTGAAACATAGAAAGCTTAAGATAAAGCTTTCCAAGATCCACGTATCTTGCAGCAGTTTCATCTAAGGAAATCAGACGGTTTGCGGTAACCAAGGCTTCTCTTTCCCTGCCAAGCCTGACTTCAAGACCCATCTGCTCCTCAAGCATTTCAATGTTATCAGGATCGGTTTCGAGAATAGCTTTTACTGCTTGCAATTCTTCATGAGGCATATTTTTGCGCCTGTAGATTTCGCGCATTTCGCCTTTTATGTCAGTTCGGTTCGGAGATATTTCCAAAAGCTTCGCATAGTAAGCATTAGCTTCCTCTGTCATACCATTGGCTGCATAGCTGCGAGCCAGAAGCAGAATCACATCCTCGTCTTCAGGATTCATCTCATGAAGTGCCTCAACAACATCGAAGCAGAGATTAATATCACCGCCGGCTTGAACAATCTGATAGATTTGCTCATAAACCTCAAAGTTTTCAGGTTCGCTTTCAAGAACACGCTTATAGGATTCTATAGCTGTGTCTAGTTCACCGTTTGCCGCATATGAAGCTGCCAAATTCATCAGAATATCTGGCGAAGGCGTTCCTTGCTTAGCTATGGCTTCATATTCTTTAAGCTGGAGGTCATATTGACCGTTTTCTCCGTAAAAACCAGCCAATTCATAGCGTATCTCAAGCCAATCCGGTTTCATTGTAACAATCCGCTCAAATTCAGCCTGAGCTTCAGAATTTTTCCCCAGACGCTTATAAAGCTGTCCGCACCTGTAATAAAGCTCTACATTGTCAGGATCCAGCTCTTTGATCGCTTGATATTTTTCTAAGGCTTCAGAAAACTTTCCCTTGGCTTCAAGATCTTTAGCGAGTTTAAAATGCACATCCGCATTGTCAGGATCAAGATATTCCGCCTTTTTGTATTCCATCATAGCATCATTGTAACGGCCAGCAAGCTCATAAACATCGGCCAGTTCAATGTGCAAGGAAGCATTATCCGGATCAGTCTCCAAAGCTTTGGTATAAAGTTCTATCGCCTTCTCTACGTCTCCGGAAGAAGCTTCAATTTGTCCTAAAGCTCTTAAAGCCTTAGAGTTTTCAGCATCTTTCTCCAAAATTGCCGCAAAGTGTCTCTCCGCATTGTCATAAAGACTCATCTCACTGTACATAACAGCAAGTTTATATCTTATATCGTTGTTGGCTGGCTCCAGCTCCAAAACCTTTTCATAGGCGCTGGCTGCGCTTTCTTTGTCACCTGCAGCAATAGCCATATCTGCCAAAGCAACGGGATACTCTGCGTTGTCAGGAGCCAAGTCGGACATCTTTTGGAGACAGCCGAGAGCCCTCTCAGTATCACCCATGTTTTCATAGCAAGAAACAAGCAGGTTCAGCACTTTGAGGCTGTCAGGCTTTTCTTGCAAAACCTCTTCAAAGGTATTGCAAGCCTTCTCATACACTCCCATCTCGTAGAGAGCCTGTCCCTTTTCAAAGAGAATCTCCCAGCGATTAACCATCCAGCTGACTCCTTAAATTTGTCTTATTTATATACAACAATCACTTACCCACTTCAAGCATTTTGTCAGCTTTATCCAAAGCTTCTATAGCTTTTTCTGTTTCGCCTATTGCTCTGTAAGCTTTTCCCAAAAGGAAATAAACAACGGAAGTGGCCTCTTCAAATGTAGCCGCTTTTTCCAATTCCTTCACGGCTTCATTATACTCTTCTTTGTTCAGATGATCCTCGCCTACCCTCAGGAGTATGTCATAGTTAGCTTCTTCCATTCTGCCCTTTGCCATGAGATAAGCCTCTGTGGCTTCATTTGCTTTGCCAGACGACTCGAGAGCCTTTGCGAGCATGAAGTAAGCCTCGCCGTTATCAGGATCTTTTTTAACTGATTTACGTAAAACGGGTACAGCCTCTTCAAACATTCCATTCTCAGAATACAGTTTGCCTAGCTCAAAGTAAACCTCTTTATGATTAGAGTCAAGATTGATTACTTTTTTGAATTCATCTATCGCATCAGAAACTGAAAGTTTTTTATAGTACGCTTTGCCAAGTTCAAAGTGAGCTTTGGCATTTGTAGGATATCTGTTAATTGCCCGTTTGTAGAGACTTATAATCTTGTCATAGTCATTATTTTCCCAGAGAAGTTCGCCGAGATTGTAAATGCACTCCAAGAGGTTCTCATTAAGCCTTAAAGCCGCCTCATAACTGGCTATTGCCTTATCAATTTCACCCTTGCCTCTGTATGCTTCTCCCAATTCAAAGTTGAAGAGAGCATTCTGAGGAGAATCCTTAATAGCCGCTTTGTACATATCGATCATCTTATCATAGCTGCCTGCTGTCTTATATTGAGCGCCCAGTTTATAGATTATGCTCAAGTCACCAGGCTTATAGGACAAAGCCGCTTCAAACGCCTTTATAGCTTTCTCCGACTGACCAAGGTTTTCACTGGCTTCGCCCAGCAGCTTATAGATATCGTAGTTGCCAACCCCTGCATCGACTGCTTTGGAGAAATATTGCTCTGCTTCTTCCCACTTTTCAAAGTTGTGGTAAATCTTAGCAAGCTTGCTATACGCATCCACATAGTCTTCTTCAAGCTCCAAGGTCTTTTCAAACATTTCCTGAGCTTCTTCGTCTTTTTCCATGTTGAAATAGACATCGCCGAGCTCATAATAAGCGGAAACTTTCTCAGGAGCTAAATTGATAGCTTCTCTGTATTCTTTGATAGCTTCATCCGTCTCACCAGTATTTCTCAACAAACGAGCAAGCTCCAGACGAGCCCTGTCATGTTTTTCATCTATTGAGATTACTTTTCTGAACTCTTCTATCGCTTCATCATAGAGTCCTCTGGAAGAGCAGACTAAGCCAAACTCATAATGAGCAGCAGCATTTTGAGGATCCAAAGCAATAAGCTTTTTATAAGCTTCTATAGCCTCATCGATCATACCCTGCCCCGAATAGGCTTTTGCAAGCTCTGAAGTAACCTGCATATTATCAGGATCATGTTTTAAAGCATCTTTGAAAGCGGAAATAGCCTTATCGACTCTGCCCTTGTTTATATAAGCCATTCCCAGTTCCATATGAGGCAGAGGATCGGAAGCATCCAACTTAATTGATTGCAAGAACTTGGTAATAGCCATATCAGGATCGCCCTGTTTTCTGTATATCAAGCCGATCTGAGTTAGTATCTGAGCATTTCCGGGTTCATGCTTGAGAGCCAACTCAAATTCTTTAAGAGCGTCCGTCAAGCGATTAAGATGATCATAAACTTTACCCAGCTCAAAGCGCACGGAAGCATTGCCAGGATCGGTCTCTAGCAGTTTGCCATAGTACAAAGCGGCATTTTCCCATTCTTCCAAGGAGAAGTATATGGAACCAAGTCTCGCGAAAGCATCGCTTCTGTCGGGATCCATTTCAGCAACTTTGAGATATTCGTCGATAGCCATTTCTAGTTGCCCGCTTCTATAGTAGGTTTCTGCCAACCTGAATCTTGCGATAGAATCAGAAGGCTCCAGTTCAAGAAGCTTTTTCAAGCAAGAAGCGGCTTCTGTCGTGCGCTCATTGTAAATGTAAATTTCAGAAAGATTTGAGAGAGCCTCGACCATTGAAGGATCCAGCTCCAAAGCTTTCTCATAGGATTCAGCCGCTTTTTGGGTATCATCCAAACGTTTATAGACATTTCCAAGTTCGAGGTGCACCTGAGGCGCGCCGTCTCTGAGAGCAGCTGCCTTAACATAGTTTTCAACCGCATCTTCAAGAAAGTCGCTAGCAGAATTAATTCTTGCAAGTTCAAGATAAGCTTCAAAAACAGTTTCATCTTGACGCAAAGCGGCTTTAAGAACTCTTTCCGCTTTATCCCGCAAGTCTCTGCTGAGATAGATTCTCGCCAAGGACATATAAGCATCAATATTTTGCGGCTCAATTTCCAAGAGTTTCGAGTATTCTTCTTCAGCCTTATAGAATTGCGAAGTTGCATCATAGAGCTTAGCCAAACCTTCATGAGCTCTTGCGCACGAGCTGTCTGCGTTTGTAGCTCTCATATAGAAAGCTTCCGCTTCTGAATGTTCAGAAAGTTCTTCTGCTACTTTTGCGGCAAGCAAAAGAGCATCCAAGTTTTCAGGCTCAAGCTCAAGCAAGTCAATCAAAAGTTCTTTAGCAGGCAACCATTTTTCAGATTCCACATAAATCTCAGCCAATTCATATTGAGCTTCCGCTGGATTTTTAGCAAGCCCGATCGCCTTTTTCAAATAGGACTCCGCAAGAGGAAGGTCAAACTTTCTCCATGCTATCAAGCCTAAGTATCTGAGGGGTTCAGATGAATCAGGATCCAGTTCCGCGGCTTTCTCAAATCTGAGTTTAGCCAAATCATTATCTTGATTATCAAAAGCCAGCTTGCCTATAGCCAAGTGAGCTTCCGCTAATTCAAAGTCCAGCTCCACAGCCTTTTGAAGATTAGCATTAGCCTTATCATCTTCATTCAAATCAACATACAGCAAACCAAGCTTTGAGTATGCCTTAGCCAAGTTGGGATTGATACGTATAACTTCTTGATACAAACGTATGGCATCTCGCAACTCACCTTGCTTCCTCTTGAAAGAAGCGAGCATGAAGTAAGCCTTAATATATCCTTGATCTTTATCAATAGCCTGCTTCATGTATTCCGCAGCCTTGTCAATATCGCCCATTTTGCAATACACGTCGCCTAACTCATAATACCCCTGCGGATCTGCCGGGTCTAAATTTATGGCTTGAGAAGCTATCGAAAGAGCCTGCTCATAAAGAGGCTCGCCCTCTTCAAGAATCTGCATATAGGTGTCTTTTAATCCCCAATAAGCCTGTTTAAAAGAAGCATCAAGGTTGATTGCCATCTGATAACCGCTCATAGCTTCTTCGACACGCTCTTCTTTTTTTGCGGCAACAGTTGTCGGGAAAATCTGACATGCGTAGGCATGAGCAAAATGAGCCATAGGATTTTGAAAATCAGTCATAGCAATATTGCGATATTTATCTATGAAAGAATCAAAAATATCTTCAGCGTCCAGCTTTGTTTCGTTGTTAAGTTTAAACAAAGAGATCTTTCGCACAGTTGCGGCAGTGCTTTTCTTGTCAATCAGCAATGCGTTGTCGTAGGCTTCGCCAGCCAACGAATACTGTCTTTTTCTCTCATAAATTTCGCCTAGTTCAAGCCAAGCATCCAAAACTGCCGTATTCCTGAAAAACTCAGTTTTATTAAACAGATAGCCTTCTTGATAAAGGGAGGTCAAATGATTCTTAGAAAGCTCAATAACCTGTTTAAAATATTTTACAGCAACCTCGCTCACCCCCATCAGCTTGTGGATTTTCCCAAGCCTGAAAACAGCAAATGAGTTTATAGGATTAATCGCAAGTCCCTTGGAATAGTAATCGACCGCATCAGTATAAAGAGCGTTCTGTTCGTTGATATAAGCAAGTCTGAAGTAAGCCAACGCATGACTTTTATCTTGCGACAAAACATCATTATAATAACGTTTGGCTGCTGAAAGCGAATCTTTTGAAGTGTTTTTCCCGGTTATATAATCTATAAGATAACACTCTCCCAACTCAAAGCTAAGACGTGTATTATCTTTGTTGAGAACCAAGGACTTTTCGAGAACCTTGACTGCAGACTTGAAGTTCCCTTCATAAAGAAAAATGTCTTTCAAAGCCAAAGCAGCGAAAATGTGAGCCTCATTTTTCTTAAGAATTTCGTCCAAAAGCTTCTTTGCTTCTGCTCGCTCTTTTTTGAAAGCTTCTTCATCCAGAGAATGAAGAATTAGAATCGCATAAGCCTTGACACACTTTTCCAGCTCTTCATCTTGGCACTCTTCAAGTTCCAGATAAAGTGATTCCATAAAGTTTTTGTTTCGTTCCGCAGCGTCAGGAAAAGTATTATTAAAATGCTTGTATTGCAATATAAGGCGAATCCAATTTTCCACATTCCTTTTATCAGCCTCTATTGCATGCCTATAGGAAGCTATAGCTTCGTCAGAGTGCTCTCTCATACCATATATTTCACCAAGAGAGCTGTTGAGCTCAGGATCATTTGGAGCCAACAATAAAGCCTTGCGATAGTCAATCAAAGCTTCTTCCAGCTGCCCTGCATTCTTTTTGATAAAAGCTCGGCTTCTGAAAATATTGAGTGACTCGCGCTTTTCTTTTTCACTGTAATCCGCACAGCGCTCTTTAAAGGCAAGCAACTCATTGGTCACAGCCATTTTCTTAAGAGATTCAAGATACTGCTTGGAAGCTATTCCTATTGTATTGAAAAGACAGACTGAGTCCATGCTGTCATAGAACATGCACTTGTCTTCCAAGCAGTTGCTCTCCTTAGCGTCCAGGGTCTTGTCCAATTTCAAAAAAGGACACATTTCTTTCATCATATCTGGCTGTTGCTCCTTCCCATAAGAACCTGTCGTCTGTTAGAACCGTCCGAGGGGGCGACTAAGCCCTCTTCCTCAAGTCTATCCATTATTCTTGCGGCTCTATTATATCCTATTCTGAACTTTCTTTGTAGCATGCTGGTAGAAGTTTTTTCTTCAGTGCTCAAATAATTCTTGATTTTCATTACAAGCGCTTCATCAGGATCCATATCATCCAAGACTTCATCGTCTTCGTTCTCGCTCTCTACAGCTTCGGGTTCAATATCCAGATATTCAGGATCAGCTTGCTCTTTTACAAAGTTTACCAAATCCATAAGCTCCCTGTCGGAAACAA
The DNA here is from genome assembly GCA_012520995.1 of Candidatus Rifleibacteriota bacterium. Classification (GTDB taxonomy): domain Bacteria; phylum Muiribacteriota; class Ozemobacteria; order Ozemobacterales; family Ozemobacteraceae; genus JAAYNI01. The sequence goes on along the minus strand of JAAYNI010000088.1, from coordinate 10,559 downwards.
ATGCTCCCTGCAGTCTCAAAGGCTTATTGCGTCCCTTAGGAATGAACAGCATATCTCCTTTGCCCAAAAGCTTTTCGGCACCCTTTGCATCCAAAATGGTTTTGGAGTCCACAACCGAAGTTACAGAAAACGCTATTCTTGTCGGCAAGTTAGCCTTGATCAACCCAGTAAGAACGTTAACAGAAGGCCGCTGAGTGGCTATAATCAGATGCATTCCCACCGCTCTCGCCATCTGTGCCAAACGGCAAATAGAGCTTTCCACTTCTGCTGAAGCGGTCATCATCAAGTCCGCAAGCTCATCAATAACTATTACAATGTAAGGCAAAGGATTCAGCTCAGGATCCACTTCGGCTCTTATACGGTCTATCTGCTCATTAAAAGCTGAAAGCTTTTTACAGCCACACATAGCCAAGAGCTCATATCTGCGTGTCATTTCCTCCACCGCCCACATCAAAGCCGAGGAAGCTTTCGCGGGATCTGTTACTACAGGCGATATGAGATGAGGTATTCCGTTATAACTGGAAAGCTCAACCATCTTCGGGTCTATCATTATAAATTTGACTTCATCAGGTCTAGCCCTGAACAAGATACTCGCTATTATCGTATTAACGCAAACAGACTTTCCGGAGCCTGTCGAACCAGCTATAAGCAAGTGCGGCATATCTGACAAATCAGCATATACAGGCTGGCCGTTTATAGTTACTCCCAAAGCCAAATTGAGCAATACATTCTCATTGTAAAATTTTTCATTTTTGACCAGATCATAGAAGTAAACCGGAGTTGGTTTTTTATTTGGTATTTCAATTCCAAGAGCGGACTTACCAGGAATAGGCGCCTCAATTCTGATTGAAGCCGCAGCCAATGACAAAGCTATGTCATCCGCCAAAGAGGTTATTTTGCTCACTTTGACCCCAGGAGCGGGCCTCAACTCAAATCTCGAAACAGCCGGCCCCTGAACTATCGCAGTCACTGAAGCTTTAATTCCAAAATCGTCAAGAGTTTTCAACAGAGCAGCCGACTGTTCGGAAAGCTCCGACTTAGCTTCATTCGTGTCTTTAGGAGGAGGCGGAACCATCAAAAGTTCCAATGGCGGAAGCATAACTTCTTTCACATAAGCCTCTTCGGGAAGTTCTTCAGAAGGCGACTGAGGCAAATTCTTCAGCTCAAGATCTATAAGGTTGTCGTCCAAATATACAGTTTCATCTTCACTTTCACTAATTTTTCTGAGAGGTTCAACTTTTGGTACAACATCCTCGGACTTATTAACTGCCTCAGCTTTCCGAGTAGTCTCCACAGAAGTTGTTTCTTGAGGCAATGCAACTTCATCACTCCAAGTTTGATGAGAAGAAGAAACAGGCAAGCTTACAGCTTTCATGTTTTGAGAAGATTCCGTTTTTGAAGAAAGAACCTCTTTGCGAAGGAACATGGGATTAGCAGTGCGCTCATCCAAAGTAACCATCACATCCAAACGTTCTCCGCTATCCTCATCCTCATCTTCATCATACTCGGCTTCAGATTCGGCTTCAGCCGCAATTAGAGTCTCAACCGGAACCCCTCCAAGAATAATTTCCGGCTCGGGTATGCTTTCCGCAGCAGCAGCCTCAGCAGCACAAACTGAACAAACAGAAACTTCATCCGAATGAGAAGCTTCAACTATTGTGGCATCCTCTTCTTCAGGCATATTCTTTAAAGCTTTTTCCTTCAATGTTTCCACAGAAGTTTTAGCTTCTTCCCGTTTTTTCATAAAAGCCGGAGCCGGAGAAGAGAGAAGTTGCTCGGCTTTTTCTGCCTCTTCAGCTATTTTTGCTTCTCTGTACTCCATATAGACTTCTTTTGTCTTATTATAGATGGCACAAACAAAAGCCGCGGTTGTTTTCGTAGCATTTATGGTCATGCTGACAAGAGATATTGTCATTTCCCAAAGAAAAACGAAAACTCTCATAGCTATGCCGGCTGCCATAGCAAGAAAAGCCAAAACATCTTTATACAGAAGATCCAAAGCGAATATCAAAGAAGCTGTCAAAAGAGTAAAAAACAGAATTTTACTAGGAATAACCCCAAAAAGATTTTCCGCTGATCTAAAGGTGTAAACACCCAATTTTCCGCCTTCCAATCCAAGCAAGGCCAAACCGGAAACCATAGTTCCTATGATACCAAGAATGCGCCAAGGCAAATTGGCAAACTCACGATCGAAAAACTTTTGAATACCAAACATGCACGCAAGCAAGGGCAATATATAAACTCCCATGCCAAAGTAGACTATAAAGAAGTTAACCAATGAAGAAATCTTGGAAGAGCTAATATAATGCAAAAGAGCCAAAGAAAATGCGCTTAACCCAATGAGAATAAGCCCAAGAGCTTCATTGCGTTGCTTCTCATCCGCCACTACAACGGACGCCGGAATGTTTTTACGTCGGTTTCCGTTAGTTTTTTTGGCAATATTACGGTTTTTGGGAGTGCTTTTACCTCTGCCTCTCACTTTAGTGCTTGGCAACAATATCTTTGCGTTATCCATGTTTTTACTTCCCCATAAACTTTATCAATATGAACGAAACGGTTGAAACCGCGAACAAATAATAAGAAAAATAAGATAGATTCTGTTTTTTTATAAACAGCATCAATAATTTCAAAGAGAAAAAACCGCTCACCGCAGCTGCTAACATTCCTGCCAAAAGATGAGAGAGGGGAACAGGAAGCGCCTGAGACTCATTAAACAAAGCCAAGCCCTTCAACAAAGCCGCTCCTCCCACAGAAGGGATCATAAGCAAAAAAGCAAAATTTCCGGCATCCTCTTTATCAAGTTTAAGCAACAAGCCAGCTGAAAGAGTGGAACCTGATCTTGAAATACCGGGAGTAATAGCCAATCCTTGAGCCACACCCACCAAAAGACCTTTCCAAAAAGGCATATTTTCAAGCGAAACAGTTTCCTGAGCTGAAAGTTTGGCAGACATTTTTTCAGCCAACATCAACAAAAGTCCAGTAATAAAAAGAGCTACCGAAACCACCAAAGGACTGGAAAAAAGAGACTCAAAGTAATCCTGAAAGAACAAACCAATCAGAGCCGTAGGAACACTTGAAAAAACAATCAACAAAGCAAGTCTTCTGGTCTGAGGCTCTTTCCAACCGGAAGGCGTGACGAACTTTTTCAATGTGGCTCGGTAGTAATAGATTACGGCCAAAAGAGTCGCCAAGTGAAGCATTACCGTCATCAGCAAATTGCTTTCGGTGGAAGCGCTCTTAGTAAAATGCTGAAAAAGGACAAGATGACCGGAGCTGGAAACAGGCAAAAATTCGCTAACACCCTGAATTATGCCTTGAAAAATGCTGTTCAGCACAAAACGCCTCCTGTTTTTATTTATTTCTGATATGCCTCTCATATCGGAAAGACTCGGAAAAATGCTTAACAAAATCTTTGGGAAGATTCTTCTGAGAGAATAGCCTGCAAAAAGAAAGAGCTAAAAAGCCAAACTCTTAAAAAGAAACATCCCATCCTTAAAATACTGCACAAAGCAAGAGCCGAAAAAGACAAAAAACATCTGCCAAAATATCAGCATCACTTATTCAATGACACTCAAGAGCAAAAACAATAAAAAAAACCATATCAGACAGGAAAATAATTAATTGCTAAGAATTTTGCAGTTGCATAGCAGAAAGCAGGAAGCAGGAAGAAGCCTCGAGGATGAGCAGCCAGCAATAAACCTCAAAATACTCTCCTAACACCGAGCATATAAAATTAAAAAAAAAGAATAAAATCAAGCAACTGCTTCGCATTGTCCCCTCAAAAAAAACAGTTGTCAAAAAAGTCTTTTTTAATATTATTACCACAAAAGAGAAGAAAAAAAATTATATCAGATAAAAGATAATTAGAATATTTTAAAATATAATAATAAAATTAATAATACAACATTATCAAAATAAAAACACATTCTTTGTAATGCGGACGCAGAGCAAATATGCTAGAATGCTTTTGTTTGTTTGAGACACTTTCCAAACTTAAGGAGTAAAACTGTGACAATAATTGCTAATGATTTACGCAAAGGCTCTATAGTTCTCGTTAATGATGAACTGTGTGAAGTCGTAGACATAGAATTTGTAAGACCTGGCAACTGGAGAGCCATGGCACAAGCCAAATTAAAAAACCTTAAAACCGGCTCCACCTTCATGCAAAGGTATGCAACAACTGAGAAAGTTGAAGACGTTCAGCTGGAAACCAAACTCATGCAATTTCTATACGCTTCCGGCGACCAACTGCACTTCATGGATTTGAACACTTATGAACAAATTGCTCTTTCCTCGGAAGTATTAGGCGATCAAACAAAGTTTTTGAAAGAACAGATGGAGATTTACGTAAAGTTCCACGAAAAAACCCCCATCTCAGTTGATATGCCGACTTCAGTGGATCTTCTCGTAGAGGAAGCCCCTCCCAACGTAAGAGGCAACTCAGCAACCAGCTCGACAAAACCTGTAACCTGTGAAGGAGGACATGTCGTAAACGTTCCGATGTTCATAGAAGCAGGAGAATATATCAAAGTCGACACAAGAACCGGTGTTTATCTGGAAAGAACCAAAAAATGATATAAAAACGACTGAGGGGTGTTTAACCCTTCAGTCAAACAAACTTAAACCAGCCATAAAAATAAATGCTATAATAAAAGTGAGAAATTGAGAGAAAGCAACGGGGTTTTTTTCATGGCAAAACAATCCGCCTTCACAACTTCCCGGAAATTCAAGCTGAGAACGATACAATGTCCAAACTGCGGCGGCTCAGTTACCATGCGCGGCGGACACTCAGTAGAAACTGTCGTTTGCCAATACTGTTCTTCACTAATAGACACCAAGAACGACAACAGCCTCATATGCGTTCTCAAAATGGGCAAGATTCCCTATGGCAGCATTCCTATTGGAGCCGAAGGCACCTTAGACGGCATAGATTATGTTGTTATAGGAATAACCGAGTATGAAGAAGTAGATGAAGACGGTTACTATTATTGGGTTGAACATCTTCTTTATTCTTACACGCACGGATACGTTTGGCTCTGCTTGGAAAACGGTCACTGGACTTTATTACGCGAAGTAAAAGATCTTCCTGACTTTGACAGACTTTCCGACAGCTTCTTTTCAGGCGCCTACATTGATCCAAAAACTCCTATATACGTAGGAAACAAAGTTTTCAAAGTATACGAGAACGCTTTCTGCAGGCTTATTTATGTTTCAGGTGAAATGACTTGGGAAGCGAAAGTAGGCGAAACAAGCATGTATATAGATGCCATAGATCCTCCCTATCTCTATTCCATTGAAAAACGAAATAACGAAATAGAATTTTTTTATGGCGAATATATAGAGCATACAAAAATTGCCGAAGCCTTCAGAATTACAACCGAAAAACCGGTTGGCATAGGAGCGAATCAGCCCGTCAAGGATAATCCCACGGTTAGAGCCTTCTCAATAGCAGGTTTAACGACCGCGTTTTTAGCCCTTGTTCTCTATTTCATGATCTCAACAGACGGCACAGAGCTCAAATTTTTCTCTGTACCTCACACATCCTTTTCCTCTTTTGTCTCTGAGCCCATTAATTTTGACGGCAACGGTTATTATTCACTAACCATAAGAACCCCGGGTTTAAGCAACGCTTGGACTTACTATGAAGTGGCTCTTCTAGACGAAGACGGAGAATCTGAGTATTTGAACATCTCCAAAGAAATTTCCTATTACTATGGAAGAGAAGGCGGAGAAAGCTGGTCTGAAGGCAAAAAATATGGAGTGCTCTATTTCCACGTCCCTGATCCGGGCACATATACTCTTGAAATAATGGCAGAAGGAAATCGTGGAGAAAGCAGCACACCTGATCCAAAATTCGCCTTGGACAGCTCAATAACTTTAAAAAGAAATGCCAGAAGAGGATACTTTCTATTCCGATATATGATTTTCCTCTTTCTACTATCCACACCCTATTTCATATACAAACACTCCTTTGACAGCCGACGATGGGGACAGGTAATAGAGTATGACGATGATTGATCTCATGTGCCCTATCATTAAAAACTTTTTCAATGATTTTCAAGGAGGAACCTTACGCTTATGCTGGAACTGACATGCCCCTCTTGCGGCTCACTGATCCATCTTAAAATCAGATCGCCGCACATGATAACCTGCAATTACTGCTCAAGCACCAGCATTCTCGAAGGGGAATCATGGAAAGATATTGGCAAATTGGCTATCCTCACAGAAACTCCCAGCATATTCACACTAGACCATTTATACAGCCACAAAGGCTGGGACTTTACTCCAAGAGGAAGAGTCAGATACACCTACGACAAAGGCAGAGGTTTTTGGGACGAGTGGTATGTCATAAGCTCTAACGGAAAAGCCTCATGGATTTCCGTTGACGAAGGCGACATAGCCGTAGAAGTATCTGAACCCCTTCCTTCCACTCCTTTGCCTGCTTTTGAAAATCTGAAAGTAGGCATGAAAATATTGATGAACAGAAAAAACTTCATGGTAGCCGAACTCGGAACCTGCACCATGATCGGTTGTGAAGGAATGCTTCCGTTCGTAATTGAGGAAAATGACACTTATAATTACGCGGATCTCTTAGGAACACGAAAAGAAATGTATACAATTGAATATGAAGAGGACGGAATAAAACTCTTCAAAGGTCATTGGATCGACCCTTATGAAATAAAGGATTTCGCTAAGAAATACTGACAAAGTATTTCCAAGGAAAGGAGAAAACACCTTGAGAAATGCCATATTTACGTTTTTTGCCATATTTATCTTTCTTACGATCACTGCGGCAATCGCTGACGTGGCAAAACCCGAAGGTCTTGGCACTACAACAGCTGTAAAAAGCGTAAGAGAGCAAAGTGCTGGCGGAGTTGTTCTTAGAACAGGTTACAGACCAGGCAAATGATAATGATATTTGCCTTTTCAATTTAACATACGGAGTATATCAATGGATTTCGATCTCACCAAAGCTCAAGTAATATCTACTTTCCTTTATGCCTTCATAGGACTTATTTTGTATGTGGTCGCTTTCTGGCTCATATGCAAAATATCACCCTTTTCAATCAGAAAAGAAATAGAAATCGACCAAAACACCTCTCTCGGAATCATAATAGGTTCCGTCATGATCGGTCTTTCTATTATAATTTCTGCTGTAATTCGCTAAAACAAATCAAATTTTAAACCATTGTTCTTCATTGCTCTGACACTGCTTTTGTCATGAAATTATTTTTATTAGCCTCAGTTTTTATAATAGCAGTCTGCGGCTTGGTCTACGAGCTTCTTGCAGGCACGGTATCAAGCTATCTGGTCGGCGACTCCGTTTACCAGTTCTCGCTGGTGATGGGTATGTTTATGACATCCATGGGTTTTGGTTCTTTCCTTTCCCGCTATATCAAAAAGCGCCTATACGACTGGTTCGCTTTTGTGGAAGTCATGACAGGCATAGCTGGCGGACTCAGTTCTATTCTGCTGTTTTTCGCTTTCGCCAAACTGAGCGACTACACATCTATACTTGTTTTAGTTTGTGTTGTCACTGGCACCTTCATAGGCTTGGAACTGCCCCTGATAATAAGAATAATGAAGGACAAAGAAACACTAAGATCAGCGGTATCAAATGTGATGACAGCTGACTACGCAGGCGCTCTCTTTGCCTCGCTGCTGTTTCCGCTTGTTTTAGTTCCTCGCTTAGGACTAATAAGGACAAGTCTTCTCTTTGGTATCCTGAATATTTTGGTTGCGCTCTCGGTGATCAAGGTATTTAAAAAACAAATTGAGGAACCAAAACCACTTACCGCCTTGGCACTTGCCGGGCTTGCCCTTCTCACAGTTCTGTTCGTCCGTTCAGATATCATCACCTCGCTGACAGAAGACACTCTGTACAAAGACGAAATCATATACACAACCAATTCTCCTTATCAAAGAGTTGTGGTTACCAAGGGAAAAAATGACCTTCGAATGTATATAAACGGCAGCATACAATTCAGCAGCATGGATGAACACCGTTACCATGAAGCATTGGTTATTCCAGCTATGAGCTCTGCCCATTCCAGAAAAGATGTTCTTATAATCGGCGGAGGCGATGGAATAGCAGCAAGGGAAGTTTTGAAATTTTCCGATACCGAGAGAATCAAAATAGTTGACATAGATCCGGCTATAACTGATTTCGCAAAGAACAACCCTATGATGAAACTGATTAACAAAGGAGCTATGAGCAATCCAAAAGTCACGATTGTAAATGATGATGCTTGGAAATATCTCGAAAATGACAAAGGCACTTATGATGTCATAATAATAGACCTTCCCGACCCTGACAATATTAGCCTGAGCAGGCTTTATTCCACGACTTTTTACAGGCTGTTATCAAAAAAGCTGAATGCTGGCGGCAAAATAGTTACACAAGCTACCTCTCCAGTCTATTCCACAACAGCCTTCTGGTGCATTCTAAATACTTTCAAAGCTGTAGATAATCCTTTGTTTTTTGACGAAAAAGACGAAAATCGCCCCAAACTCTTTGCAGAAGGCTACAGATCCTACGTTCCATCTTTTGGCGAATGGGGATTTGTTATGGCCTCCAACGTGCCTTTTGAATGGGATCAAATTAAAGTTGCAAATCCAGGCAGATATTTGGACACCAAGACTCTGCAAGGCATGAACGACTTTCCTCCGGATATCGCCTATGAAAAAACAGAACCCAACACTATAGATACCCATATCATAAAGGTTTATTACGAAAAAGGCTGGAACAAATGGTCAATATGAGCAAAAAAGAAATCAGCAGCAAATCTCTGCATATAATAGCTGACTTTCAAGGCTGCAAGCTTGAAAACCTGAAAAAAGCTGAAACCGGCGAGCGCATACTCAAAGAAGTTATCTCTGAAGCCGGAATGACAGCCACAGGAATTTGCTCTTGGCAATTTGAACCTGAAGGCTATACAGCAGCAGTTTTATTGATGGAATCCCATGCTACTCTTCATTCTTGGCCAGAACACGCTGCTGTTCAAATAGATATATTCTCATGCGGCGACCCGAACAAAACTAAAAAAGCTTATACGCTTTTAAAAGAAATATTTTCTCCCTCTGATATTTCCGAAAAATTTCTGAAACGCTCTTTAAATGATATTAAGGATATCACAAGCACTGAATAATATTTGCAACACCTATTCTGATGCTATGCAAAACAACAATGTCTTCAGGTTATCTGGATACTGCAACCGCAATGAATCTGGGATTTGGATAAAACACATAGAAAAAACTTTTTTTCTCTAATGCTATAATTTAACAAAAACCAAAAAAGTCAGAAATACTTTTATGATAACTGACAACAAATTGCAATATAGCAGTAAATTTAAGCTGAAAACTATACAATGCCCCAACTGCGGCGGCTCAGTCGCCTTATATGGCGGTCAGAAAGTAGAAACTGTTGTTTGTCAGTATTGTTCCTGGCTCTTAGATACAAAAGACAATTTCAAGCCTATTGCTCCTGTCAAAATGTGCCCTCAGAATAGAAGAAAGATTCCCATAGGAACAGAAGGCACTTTGAACGGCGTAGATTATGTTGTTATAGGCATAGCAGAATATAAAGAATGCTGCGAAAACATCTACAGCAGTTACAATTGGACCGAACACCTGCTCTATTCTTATACTCACGGCTATGCTTGGCTCTGCTTAGAAAATAACCAATGGACTTTGCTGCATGAAACCAAAGAAACACCACGCAACTTACCTTATGCTTTTCCTCAAGAGAGATATCTACAGCCTCCAATATCAATATTTGTCGGAAATTTTTTTAGTGGCAAGAATTTCATAGTATATGAACACAGCCATTGCATGCTTGATTATGTAGAAGGCGAAATGACTTGGCAAGCTAAAACCGGCGATATCAGTGAATACATAGATGCCATAGCCCCGCCTTATATCTACTCTATTGAGAGGCACGTCAGTGAGATGGAATTCTTTTGCGGTGAATATATTAAGCATACAGAAATCTCCAAAGCTTTTGGGATACGCACCTTACAACCTTCACATTTCTCAATAGGTGCCTGTCAGCCATCCAATCCTATCCTCAAAGCCATAGGTATTGCTGCTTTATTAGCATGCTTTTTAAGTTGGTTCCTGCTCAATAAAATTCAAAAAAAAGGCCATATTTTCAAACAATTTACGGTACCTGAGAGCTCATTTTCATCTTATTTGTCAGAACCAATCTATTTTCACAGCAACGGCGCTTATTCTTTGTCCATAGAAATTCCTGAACTAATCAACGCTTGGACATATTATGAAATATATCTTCTTTATGAAGAAAATATAGAACATCTCAAATTTTCCAGAGAAATTTCTTATTATTGTAATACTTCCAAAAATGAAGAGTGGTGGAGAGAAGGGCAAAGAATAGAAACTTTCTATTTTAACATTCCACCTGGCACATACACTCTTGATATAAACGCAGAAGGCAACTCAGGAGAAACCGCTTCTCCCGATCCCTCCTTTAAGATCAAGACCACGTTTACTCTAAAAAACAATCTTAACAGGAGCTTTTTCCTAAGCATAATCTGTCCTAT
>JAAYNI010000001.1 GCA_012520995.1 Candidatus Rifleibacteriota bacterium | reverse complement strand
TGAGGAAATCAAAGAAACAATGTGTTCTATGCCCTTTTCTGCCCACACTCCACTAGTAACTGTTTGTTAGGGGTGAAACATTCTGACAGAAAGAACCATGCTCAAAGCTGTTACTACAAAAAGAGGAAGATTTACCATAAATTCTTTTCTCCTGTTAAATACAAGTATTCTCTCTTTTTATTTTATCGGCTTTAACTGTTATTTTATTAAGAATTATGCTTAATCCTGATTTTTTTTCCAACCTGAATCAAGAACAACTTGAAGCTGCAGCATTCAAAGATGGTCCCGCTGTATGTATAGCAGGAGCAGGCACTGGCAAAACAAGAACTATAGTTTATAGAGCCGCAAAACTTATCTCGGAAGGCATTCCTCCTGAAAGAATACTTTTGCTGACTTTCACCAGAAAGGCTGCAAATAATATGAGCGAAAGAGCCAAACAACTTGCCGATTCCGTCCAAGGTTCTATAAGAAGCGGAACATTCCATTCTTTTGCCACTTATGTATTGAAAAAGTTTTATCTGGAAGCAGGTCTCAAGCGTTCATTTACTATAATAGACACCAGCGATTCCAAACAAATTTTGGGAAGCCTTCGTAAAAACTATTTTAAAAACAACACATATAACAGCAAGCCTCCTACTAACAGCACCCTCCAAAAGCTTTTCTCTGCCTGTGCTGCACAAAAACTCTCATTAAAAGAACTTATAAATACAGAACACACACACTTTGAACCATTTCTTAAAGAAATTCTTCAAATAAAAGATGACTATAAATCTTATAAATCTGAAAATTCATTGCTCGACTATGATGATTTACTTTTGAAAACAGTCGAACTATTTTCAAATGACGAAAGAGTTTTACAGCTCATATCATCCGAGCAGGACTACATAATGGTTGATGAATATCAAGACACCAATTTTCTTCAAGCTGAAATGCTAAGACTGCTGGGACATTTTAATCACAACATAATGGTGGTTGGTGACGATTCACAAAGTATTTATGCCTTCAGAGGCGCAGAATTCAAAAACCTTTCAGATTTCCCCAACTTATTTAAAGAAGCCAAAACTTTCAGACTAACTCAAAACTATCGCTCCACACAGAACATATTAAACGCATCAAATCATCTGATTTCAAAAGCATCAGAAGGTTTTAAAAACAAGCTTGAAACAGAAAATCCTGAAGGCTCAAAAATCGCTATTGTACCTTGTATGAACGAAGAACAAGAATCCCTCTTTATCTGCAAAAGAATCACAGACTTTTTAAAAAGCGGTATAAAGCCAAAAGAAATAGCTGTCCTTTTCAGAGCAGGTTATCATGCCTTCAGGCTTGAAATGATGCTTAAAACGATTAATTTGCCATTTGTAAAATGGGGCGGTTTCAAGTTTTTGGAGTCAGTCCATTTGAAAGATATAATTTCTTATTTGCGAATAATAAATAATCCTTGGGACAAACTTGGCTGGCTCAGAGTTTTAATGGATATAAAAGGTATAGGTCTCAAAAGAGCCACTGATATATCCGAAGAGCTTGCACGATCTGAGGAACCATTCGATTTTTCTAATATTCCTGAAAATTTTATCAACACTGAACTTAGCCTGCTGCAGCAAACTATGCTTCAAATATCCTCTCAAAACTTCACACAGCCATCCTTAATATTAAATGCAATCACAGATTACTATCTGAAAAATGTCATGAAGAAAAAGTTTGACAATTATACAGAAAGACTCAAAGACATAGACGCATTAGCTGCCATATCCCTTTCTTTTGACTCTCTGGACGACTTTTTAACCTCAATTATTTTGGAGCCTCCCGAAAACATGCAAAACCTTAACCTAGCCTCTCAGAATGAACAGAGCGAAGACAGCATAACACTTTCCACTGTCCATTCAGCAAAAGGAATGGAATGGGAAGCTGTTTTTATAATATCTGCAGTGCAAGGAAGATTTCCAAATTTCAAAGCTCTCAAAAGCAAAGAGGAAATAGAAGAAGAACGGAGACTTTTCTATGTTGCTATGACCAGAGCAAAAAAACACCTTACGATCACGTTACCACAAGAAGTAAGTGATTTTGCCTCAAACATCTCAACCAGCCAGCCATCACAGTTTATAAGCGAACTTTATTGTGATAGTTGCGAAACTTGGAAACTTTTGCCATAAAACATACATTGACAAGGATAAATAAAAACTGCTAACCTGTCATAAATTCTTGAATCCGGGGTATTTTCACCAGATGTTTAGAAATTTGATGATGCTTACTCTAGCACTCACTCTTATAATGGTAAGTCTCTATATTGGAGATTTTGTTAAAAAGCCTAGCAGACAGATAATTATTTTTTACACCTCCAATCTTCGAGGACAAATCAAACCTTTCTCTGGCCTGGTAGGTGATGTCAACTACAAAGAATTAGGCGGAATGGCCTTTATTAAAAGCTATATTGACAAAACCGTCAAACTGCAGGGAATAGATCCGGCAAACGTTCTTGTTCTTGATACCGGAGATGCCTTGTTTGGCACTGCCGAAGCTACTTTAACAATGGGCGAAACCCCGCTCAGCATTATGGAACAAGTAGGCTATGATGCTATGGCAGTAGGAAATTTTGAGTTTGAATTCGGCATGGAAACCCTTCGAAAATTTGTCGGTTTAAAGAAAGTTCCCATGTTAGCCGCAAACTATAAAGATCTGAATGAACGTCCAGGGCTCAAAACTTTTGAGCCTTTTTTGTTAGTTACTAAAGGCAATGTAAAATGCGGAATTATAGGCTTAGGATTAGATGACATAGCCAGAAACACCAGACAAGAAAACATTGTAGATCTTGAGGTCAAAGACTTAGTTACCTCCGCTAATGAAGCAGCTAAACAACTCAAAGCTCAAGGCGCCGATCTGGTTATTTTAATATCACATAATCCGATGCTTGCTTCGCATATAAACCATGTACAGCATCTGCAAAACATAGATGTAGTCATAAGCGACTTTGTCAATGCGAAAATGCGAACTAATGAGCCGCCTATGATTTGTTTATCTCCTCCAAGCCGCGGTGCTGGTGTTGGAGTATTAAAGCTCACTGAAAAAGCTGGCAAATGGGAATTGAATTTATTCAATAATATGGTCGCTTTTTTAGATTCAAGCAGTTTACAGCCTGATCCTGAAATAAACAGAACCATAGCCTCACTGGAATCCCAACTGGATACATTGCTAAATCAGCCTCTAACTTATTGCAAAGAAAACTTTGCTACAAAATACAATGCTGAATCAGATATGGGCAATCTTATAACTTCTCTCATGAAAGAGATTACGGGAGCCGATATTGCCATGACCAACTCAGGAGGCATAAAAGCTGGATTCAGTGAAGGTCCCCTTTTGCTTAGAAACCTCTATGAAGCTATTCCTTTTGACAACAATCTCTTTATGGTTACTTTAAAAGGCTGGGAAATAGAAAATCTGGTTGAGCAGAGCTTAACTGGCAGGGGAACATTTTTGCAATCTTCCGGAATTGATTGTCTTTACACGATGGAAAACCCAAAGGGATTCAGAATATTGCAAATTTTTATCAATGACATCCCCTTAGAGGCGGAATCAGAATACACAGTAGCCATCAATGACTTTATGTACAAGAACTCTATTGATTGGCCAGAGTTTTCCTCCAACAAGACCAATAAAGTCTGCGGCCTTTTCAGAGATGAAATGAGAAAACTTCTAAGGACAAAACCTGCAATATCGCCTGACAAGAAACAACACTATGTGCTTTCTCACGAAGGAAGACAACTTCATAGACAACCCTTAACCTATCCTGAGTTTCCCTATGCTAATCTCCAAGAACCGGATAAAAACAAAGATAAGTTCAGACGTTCTATTTGCGAGCTTATGCGACAGGAAGCAGGCACTGACATAGCAATTCTGCCCGCATCTGTATTCAAAAGAGACAAAAACTACAACTTCTCAACAGTTACCCCTCAAGTACTCGTTGACACTCTCTACGATAATGTAGACATATATACCCTTGATATACAAGGCGCCTCACTGGCAAAATATATAAAAGAGCGTATGCAGCAAATGCAAACTTCAGAGTTGTTATTCACTGGTTTTTCTCTAGAAAACAAGTCTGGAAAATCTTCAGAACATGCTATAATTAACTGGTCGGGAATTTTTTCGGAAGATCACATATATAGTCTGGCAATAACCCGACAAGGCTTAGACGATATTATTTCTTACGCTTATGGACAGCCTGTCAATCGTTTTAACGATATAAGACGGCTTACTGTTAACGGTTTGAAACATCAAGAAGGTTTTCCTGAGTTAAGAAGTGCCTTTTACTAATTTTTTTAATACTGAATCTCTGCAATTTAAGATAATAGCACTTTTTATAATAGTGCTGGTTTTACCGCTCTCAATAATAGCTGCTATAACTCTCAAGCGGATATCTGATGTAGCAAATCAAGATCTAAAGCAAAGTTTGGACTACTCTATTTCAATATTTGAAAATAGTTTAAACGATTATATTCAAACTCAAAAGCTGAATACCAAAACTACAGCTGATTTTGACTTGGCTCCTTTGTCTCAGTTGTCTTTGCCTGCTTCAGACACTGTTAATATGTTGGAAAAGAAAAAACAGGATTTTGACCTTGACTATGCCGCCGTAGTAGAAAGTCAAAGCAGGATAAAATTCACGGTAGGAGCATTCCCTATACCTGCATTACAAGTTCCTCTGATGCAGACTTTTTGTTTTACACCCTTGAATGCCAATCTCTATGTCATAAATGATGAACCTTGGGTCTTCTCTGCAGCCCAATTGATGAATGACGAACGAGAACATCCGCTTTACGTAGTTTTCGGAAAAAAAATTCCGAGAAACTTTGCTGATAAATTTAAGAACTTTACTGCTGCTGAATATACTTTGCTATATGCAAACAAACGTATTTTAACAACTTTAATTGATTCCTATGCCAATAGAGACTTGAAAACCTATGTGAAGGATCCTGAAAAATCAGGCGGTTACACAGAAGTCTTCGGAAACCAATACTACTATGAACGTAGAAGAATTTTGCCCTCAATACTTGAAGAAGCTATTACTTTGGAAACTCAAGTTCCAGTTTCTCCTTACATGCAGCTAAGAAAAAGCATGACCAGAGACTTCACCTTCTTTGCCGTTATGAGCGTAATTTTAGCTCTTGCAACAGGCACAACCTTGGCAATTAAAATAGCAAACCCGGTATCCGAACTTTCAAAAGTCACTTCCAGAATAGCTGACGGAGACCTGACTCCGCCGAAACCCCTTAGAAGACAGGATGAAATAGGTGTTTTGACGGATAATTATATAAAAATGGTCAAGGCGCTCAAACGTGAAATGCAACAAAAAGAGCGCAGAATGACAGAGCTTAATACCCTCTTCGAAATTAGCAACGCTGTCAACCTCATCAGCAATTCTGAAGAGCTCTTACAATTTTTGCTGGCTCACTCCATTAAAGCTTTACGAGCCGAGAAGGGTTCAATCATGCTTTTAGACGACGAAACAGACGAACTTGTGGTAAGAGTTTCCTATGGAAGCGGCTATAAAACTCTTACTACAACTCCTGTAAAACTCGGTGAAGGCGTATGCGGCAAAGTAGCTGCTACTGGAGAGGGAATAATTGCAAACGATGGATTTAAAGATCAGCGTTTCAGCACCTTTGACGGTATGTTGCCCGTGGAAGATATAATTACACTTATTTCAGCTCCGATGAAATTTAAAGACGGCATAATCGGCGTAATCAATATAATAAACAAAAAAAACAAACGCAATTTCAACGAAAATGACCTTTCTTTGCTCAATCTTATTGCCTCCCAAGCTGCTGTAACCATTGAAAACAATAAACTTTATGAACTTTCAATTACCGATGGTCTCTCAAGACTCTATGTTCACAGATATTTCCAAGCAAGACTTTCCGAAGAACTTCTCAGAGCCAGACGATATGCGCTTAAATGCAGCTTAGTGCTCATAGACATAGACCATTTTAAAAACTTCAACGACACTTACGGACACCAAGTAGGAGACGATGTCATACGCTTGGTGGCGGGACTCCTGAAAGATACTGTAAGAACAGGTATAGACATACCCTGCCGATACGGCGGTGAAGAAATGACAGTTATCTTGCCTGAAACAAATAGCCAAGAAGCATTCCGAACTGCAGAACGTCTAAGAAAACGCATAGAAGAGACAAAGATCCCTCATAAAAATGAATTTTTGAGCGTGACCGTTAGTATAGGAGTAGCCTCCTACCCCGAACATGCAAAAGACAAGGACACCTTGATCAACGCTGCTGACAAAGCAATGTATGTAAGCAAGGGCGAAGGAAGAAATCGCACTACCCTAGCTTCCTGACAAACAATAGTCAGTGATGGGTGGCGAGTAGCAAAAAACCAAAGAGATTAGGGCGTAGGGTGTGGGGTGTAGTAAAATTGTTTAGACTCAATCGCTAAAACTAATAACTGCTTTGAGATGTTAATAAATAACTGTGTTTTTTTTCTGTGTTTCTTACCTTTCAGCCTCTGTGATGTTTTTTATGGTAAAAATCGACACAAATTGCTATTCTATGCCAATAGAATGCAATTTAGCTCGACTCTCGGAGCAAGACAGAGATTTACAAGTTTACTTGTAAAATCAATGGATTAAGCCGAGAGTGAGGAAAAGCAGAAATGCTTTTTCTAGATTTTTTGCCTTATTTGCCCTTCATCTGTGTTAATCAGTAATCTGCGGATAAAAAAATGGTTTTGGTTCTCAGTCTGTGTATTCCGTGTGTTCTGTGGTTTAAAAAGGCTCCGGAGTGTTTTTGTGGTTTGTATTCTAGCTCTTTGCTACCCCAAACCCACTAACTCCTAATCCCAGTATGTGTGAGGAATGAGTTTGACAAAAGCAGAAAAAATTTTCTTTTCCTTGCTTACTGTAGTCATATTGGCAGAGGTTATGATTCTAACTGTCAATTACTCGGAACGAAAATCTGTTAATTCAAAAATTCTAAATAAAATCCAAAGCATCCAGCTCTTAACAGATCAAACTCCTTTAACCAAAGACTCTCCTCCATTCGAGCTTCATAACCAAGAGAAACTGAATCTGAACAAAACAGATCTTTTCAGTATCAAAATGCTAACATGCCTTACAGATTCGCAAGCTGAAAAAATATATAAATATGTCAAAAAAAACCATCCAATCAAGGATTTGAAAGAACTGCTTAAGATTAAAGGAATAACTCAAGCAACTATTGAAGAATTAAGCAAATCTGCCACTACTTTTGGAGGGCATGCCGGACAAAAAGCCTGGGGCAAAAAGCTCGATCTTAACTTTGCTACTATTGAAGAACTAAGCTCTTTGCCGGGAGTCGGAAAAGCTTCAGCACGTAAAATTCTGGAATTCCGAACACAAAACCTGAGTTTTTCCTCTCTGGCAGACCTTTATGAAATTCCAGGATTGTCGGAAAAAACTATAAAAAGCTTGATTGAAACAACAGAGGTCAAATGAACAGATATTACGGTTTTAAGCAAGAAGGTTCATTCAAAACTTTCAGCACAAAACTAGCCGCACTATTGATTTCTTTTCTTGCTATTTTCTGTTTTCTCCTTATAGCAATGCCTGATTTTGCTGGACTTTGGCCGCAAAAGCTCTCTGAGAACCTTAAGATAGATTTTATAAATGTAGGTGACGGAGATGCAATCCTAATCCAAACTCCTGCAGGAAAAAACTATCTGATAGACTCAGGAGCCTGCATAAGCCCTGAGGAAGCCAATATACTGAAGGTTAGCAGAGTCGAAGATTATTTAAGAAACCTTAAAATAGATAAACTTGACGGAATTCTCATCACCCATTGGCACAATAACCATTTTTCAGGTTTCTTGAGAATTATTAGACTTTATGAGGTACAAACTGCTTACAAAATTACAGCTAAACCTGTCTCCAACTCAGACTACTTCGATTATACTGAGCTTTGTAAAATGAAGAATATCGAGAAGAAACACATAGCAGCAGGCGACATTTTGAATTGGGGCGAGGAGCTTTTTGTTCAAGTTTTAAACCCGCCAACTCATCGCCACAAAATCGACACAACCATAGAACATCATGAAAATTCAGCAGTGATTTTGTTAAGATACGGCAAGGTTCAAATATTGCTCTGCAGTGACATAACTCCTGATGGACAAAAGGAACTGATGAAATATGGAGAGAGCTTAAAATCGCAAATAATAAAATTGCCTGGCCATGGACGAGAAAACACCCTTTTTGAACCATTTTTAGAACTCGTAAATCCAAAAAAGGCTATTATCTCTGCTAAATTAAAAGAGGGGCTTCCCTACTCTATCACAGATAGTCTTGAAAACCTTGGCGCAGAGATCTACACAACTCATAACCATGGCAATATCTCCATCACGGTCGGCGGTAAAACAGAAGAGGATTATCGCTTAATAACAAACATCGACTGAACTGCTGCGCCTAAAGGTTTCTTTTCTTTTTTTATCCACAGATTCCACAGATAGAGAACCGATAAAGAATGAAAAACGAGCAAAACTATTCTTTACCTCCTGTGCTCCCCCCTGATTTTTTAGTGGTTGCCGCAACCGCCTCTATGCTGATGCTCACGACAGGTAGAACCCGTTGACTTCAGAGTGCCCTGCGCATAAGCTTCGGCTGCTGCCTTGGCATCTCCTGCAGCTCCCAATACAACTTCTATATTTCTTTCGTTGAAAATATTGACAGCTCCTGCTCCCATACCGCCGCTAATTATAACTGTTACACCTTGCTCGGCAAGAAAATTGGGCAAAAATCCGGGTTTATGCCCAGGATTAGCTATAGTTTCGCTTTTAACAATCTTCTTGTCTTCAGCTTCAAAAATCATGAAGTTTTCACAATGTCCAAAGTGACCAGTTACCATTCCATTATCGCTTGCTACAGCAATTTTCATTTTATTAATTCTCCTTTTATTTTAATATATTAACCACGAAAAAGCACGAAAAAGGGCAGAAACCTCAGAAAAACTCCAGAACCTTTTTAAACCACAGAACACACGGAATACACAGACTGAGAATCAAAACCATTTTTTTATCCGCAGATTACACTGATTAACACAGATGAGGGGCAAATAAGGCAAAAAATCTCGAAAAAGCATTTCTGCTTTTCCTCACTTTACCATAAAAAACATCACAGAGGCTGAAAGGTAAGCAACACAGAAAGAAAACACGGTTATTTATTAAACATCTCAAAGCAGTTATTAGTTCCAGCGATTGAGTCTAAACAATTTTACTACACCCCACACCCTACGCCCTACCCCCTGTTTTAAGCAGTATGTCCATTGTTTTCCCGTAGAGCTCTTTAACCGCTCTGCCAGAGATACAATCAATATCAACAATAGTTTTTCCATTGTTGACTGCTTTAATTGCATCAGAATCAAAAGGTATCTTTCCAATAAAAGGCAGATTGTTAAGTTTACAAAACTCTATTATTTTATCCGAATTTTCCAAATTAGTATCATATTTATTAATACAAATTGCCGTTTTGACACCGAACTTTGCAGCTGTGTTAACTATTCGTTCCATATCACTGATACCTGATATAGAGGGCTCAGAAACTACAAGAACCATGTCAACACCGCTTATTGAAGCTATTACAGGGCAACCTATTCCAGGCGAGCCGTCTATAATCGCAAATTCAGCTGCTTTTGCCGCAGTCTTCATACGCTTTTTCACTTCAGTAACCAATAAGCCTGAAGTGCCGCTGCCCATTTTGAGCTGAGCAGTTGAAAATACCTTCTCTTTATCTTGATAAAGAGTCATCTCGCCGTCAAGAGAGGGGTTCATTTTGATTGCCCCCGTCGGACAGATATATGCGCAAACGCCGCAGCCTTCGCAAGAATAAGGTTCAACTTGGTATTTGTCTTCTGAAGAAATAGCATCAAATCGGCAATGTTGCTTACAAAGACCGCATGCTGTACACAGACTGTTGTCTATTTCAGCCTTCGGCAAACCATAATAATCAGCTTTGTCAGGAAGTGTATCCCACTTGCTTATCAAGTGGAGGTTAGGAGCATCTACATCGCAATCTGCATAGGCTTTAGCTTCAGCAAGCTTAACAAAGGCGCTTGCAATGGTTGTTTTACCTGTGCCCCCTTTACCGCTGAGGATTAACAGCTGCTTCATGCTGAACCTCCTTCATTACAATCTCAAGCAAAGAAGTGAAAATATTTCGGTATTTTTCGCTTTCGTAAACAGCTATTTTCGCATCTGAATTCAACTTGCCAAGTTCATTGTCAAATGGGATTCGGCCTAAGATCTTTATATTTTTCTCAAAGCAGAATTTTTCAGATGGATTTTCAGACTGCATACATTTATTAAGAATAACTCCGAATGGTTTATTAAATAGAGTTACCAGCTCATAAACCATAGCAAGATTATGTGCACCGAATAAGGTAGGCTCAGCAACTAGAATACAATAATCCGCATCTTTAATGCTTTCCATGACAATGCAGGCACTTCCTGGCGGACAGTCGATAATAGTCTGTGTGTTCGGCTCAATATCAATACCTTCAAGCAACTCTTTAATTATAGGAACTCCTGTCGCTTCGCCTGTATTCAATATTCCAGTGTTAATGCTAATATTGCCTGAAGTTCCTTTTTGGATTTTGCCAATGGATTTTTCTTTTTCTCTCAGAGCCTTTTGCGGACAAACCAACAAACAGCCGCCGCAGGAGTGGCAAACATCATCAAATACGATCAGCTTGTCTTTAACATAGGCAAGAGCGTTAAAGTTACAAAAAGCCACACATTTACGGCAACCGTCACAGAGTTCTTGATTAACTTCAGGAATCCTTACCTTAACTTCTTTTTCTGTGAGCCATTCAGGCTTAAAGAATAAATGACCATTCGGCTCTTCGACATCGCAATCAATGTAAAGAGTCTTTTCAGCTGCCGCAGCCAAGTTGACTGAGACTAAAGTTTTTCCTGTACCGCCTTTGCCGCTCAGGACAGCTATTTTCATATTTTTTCCTTCAGTGTGCATGGAATCCTTCATGTATCTCTTCCAGCAAAGAGAGTTTTCCAGCTGCAAAAGCTTCAATGTTGTCTTTTATTGAATCATTTATTGTCTTGTAAATTTTTATTTCAGCGGCATTCAAAGCATCAGCGGCATTTTCTCCCAAACGGGGAACAAGCAAAGCTTCAACATTGTTGTCAGCTAAAGTTTGCGCAGCCTTGATTCCAGCTCCGCCCCTGCTTTCCATAGCCTTGTTATCAACAAAGACGGTTTCTTTGGTTTCCGTATTATAAATAAGAAAATAAGGAGCACGCCCAAATGATGGGTTTATTGTGCCTTCAGCTTTTTTTTCGTTTACAGGCATAGCTATTCTCATAACAATCTCCTTTTCTGTTTTACCTTGTTCATCAGTGTTTGATTCATTTTTGTGTCTGAATCTGCGACAGCCATGATTACGTGCTCGTCTGCACATTGCTCCCGCTTCATCGCAAATTCTGTATTCACCGCCTTCAATTGAAAGAGGCTTGCCTTTGACTAAGCATTCGGCCAGCTTCTTTCTGGCTTCGACATAAATGCCTTGCACAGTGCTGCGTGCAACATTCATTTGCTGTGAACATTCTTCTTGATTCAAACCTTCAAAATCAATAAGTCTTATGGCCTCATATTCGTCAACAGTCATGACTATAGGTTCTTGTTTTCCAGCGGAAGAACCGAGAGGACTAAATCTGCTGTTTTCAGGCAAGCAACAAACTTTGCGCCGTTTAACAGGTCTAGCCATTTTCATTGCCTCCTAAATATTAAATGACATATGCCATTAATTAAATACAATAGTTAATGGCATATGTCAATAACTCTTTAATTTAGAAAAAAGAAAAATTATTTCTGAAATATAACAATGCTTATTTATCGGCTTCTTAAAGCAATTGTTAGTTTCAACTATTATGAAGGTTTTAAAGAATGTAACTCGCCACCCGTCACTCGCCCCTCATCACTAATTTTTAAGCTAGCTTAAAAATCCCATCTGTGTCCATCTGTGGATAGATAAAAGTTTTAGATGTTACAAACTACTAGATTTTAAGTTATTCAGTTCTAAGTTCTAAAAGCTCATATAGCGAGAACTTTCGCTTTGTTCGGCCTTTAATTTCAACTCGGTCCACAAAGCTCACCCTTGCTGCTCCTTTTAAGAGGCGTATAGTCCAACCGCAAATCATAATACCGGTGTTTTTAGCTTTATGCGCAGCGCCTTTGAGCCTGGAGGCCAAGTTGACAGCATTGCCTATTACAGTGAAATCAAGCCTGCCAAAGCTGGAGCCAATATTTCCAGATATAACCTCGCCAGAAGCTAATCCAGCTTTTATTTGAACTTCAGGACGGATTTTCTTATATTCTGCTACTAGTTTCAACAAAGCATTAGCAGCATCGAAAGCATAAGAGTTGTCATCTGACTTTTTCAAAAAGACCATCATGACTGTGTCGTCTATTATTTTATCTATGTATCCTCCAAAATCTTCTGCACAAGAGCCAGCAACCTCTATCAAAGAACTGATATCTTTAACAAATATTTCCACATTTTCATCTGGAGGAAGAACAGCTGAACAGAAAATTATAGAAGCTTCTGCCTTTTTAGCTGCAGCTCCCAGTTCATCTTGCCTAAGGAGCTTTATTTCCTTCAATGCCTCATCCGAGAGAAAAGCAGACATTTCTTCTTTTTCTCTGAGAGCCTTAACCATAGCATTGAAGGCATCAGCCAATTTTTCAAAGGCATCGCCTGACTTATAATCAGCTTTAGTTGTCAAATCTCCCTTTGAAAGCTTTTCTGCGCTATCTTTAAGAAGAGTTACAGGAATCACAACTGTTCTGTTCATAATAAAATATAAAAGAGCTATAGAACCAGGAAAATATAGCAGCAAAAAGACTGCAAGTTGTGTAAGAATTTTCCCTATTCCATTTTTTTCTGTTTCAGCAAATACAGCTATTAAGATATTCAAGTTTTTGTTATAGGCAATTTTCTCGACTTTTTTCCCTTCGACTCTTGAGAATTTGTTTTGAGCTGCTCCAACTTCTTCCAGTTTAGACAGATTTTCTAATGCAGGGAAATCTTTAGATGTTATCCAGGTTTCAGGAGAAGCTAAGTCACCAGAGCCTACAACAGGAATCAGAGCTATTTTCAGATGAAAACCTTTGCTTATCGTAAATAATAGTTCCTTCTCTTGTTGTTGCGCAAATTCCTTCAATAGCTTTCTGCTATCAAATATAACCGATATTATCTTATCTACCATTCCATCGTTTGCATTGTAACTCTCTTGATAGCCAGATAAAAAATTCGGGGGCAAAAAATGCAAAGTCATCAAATTGCCTAAATTATCAATATAACTTTCAACCTTAATGAATTGGAAAGCATACTTTTCCAGCATTTGGTCTTCCGGAACACCTTCGCTTTCCGCTCTCAATCTTCCCAAAATGATTTTAGGCAAAAGTGTATAAATAGCTTTTTGGTACTCTGACAAGCTAACAGAGGTTTTTGTTTTACATATTTCAATATAATCCGTGCCGTCAGTTTTTCCAACAAGGAAAAGCCAATCTCCTTTGTTAGTCTCCAGCCAGTTTTGGAGTTTTCTTCGAGTTTCATTTTTGTCACTGTCTACAATATTGGTAAACACAGCATTCATAGCAGCTGTTTTACTTTCAACATAAGTATTCAGGGCTGTATCAATCTGCTGTAGGCTGTTAACTGCTGTTTTCTCCAACTGCCTCATATTTTCCTCTTCTAAGTGAGATGCATATGAGATGTACATCAATGCAAAAATCAGAAATGGAAAGATTGAAACAAATATGGCCGACAAAACGACTTTGCTTTTAAGAGGCCTTTCAGAAATATTTTCCTTGCTTAAGGCTTTCAATAAAAAGAAGAAAGAAACAAGTACAACTAATGCCAAAGGAACTTTCAGTATTCTAAAAACTTTCCTGAGCAAATTTTCAAAGAGCTCTTGGCTTGCTGTAACTACCAGTACAGGCAACTTATTAGAAACCGCGTCTAGATTTATCGGATAGAAAGTATTTGCGGTTATCCTTTTCCTTAAAAAAGCGGAATTAGGAACAGCTGCCAAAGAAATTGTGCCGTCATTGTTAAACAAAAAGTTATCAAACAGTCGGTTAACAGCAACATTTGCGGTGGAGGGATATTTTCTCTGTCTTATGCTGCGTTTTATTCCGCGGGTATTGTTCATATTCATTGCGTTTTTCATGATCATAAAATCACTGATGTCCCGATCACGAATCAAAAGAACAGTCATACTTTCATCTGTGTCTAAATGATCTGAAAGACAGTATAAATAAGCTCTTCCGATGGAAGTTTTCCCAGAAATAACCGGAATAAGTTTGTTCAGCGAATATTCAAGATGAAGAAGGGAGAGCTTCATCTGAAAGTGAGCATATCCTCTTTTATCTTCTCTTGTGTCTTTCGCCTCGTTATTCTTCTCAATATTTCTCAAGGCTCTTAAGAAGCTATGCATGAGACTGGCAGAAACATAGCCGAAATCCTCCTCCAAATCTTGATGCAAATAATACGAGAAACTATCTCTGTCATTAGTTTTTGCAAAGAAAACACCTGCTACCTTGCACTCAAGGTGTTTCTCCGAAAGAGGCAAAATTTTTTCTGCCGTATCAGCTTTTGAGAGGTGCGGATCTGCCAAAAATCCTGTTATCAGATGGTTCAAGATCTCCGTAGGATTCATAAGAGAATCAAAAGTCTCCATATCTTGAACAAGCATCTTTTGAATTTGCGGCAGAGCCTTTTCTTCTGCATAATCAGCATATTTCAAGGTAAAATGAGAAAAGGCTAGCGCAGGTATTAAAGCCAAAATAACCCAAACCGCTAAACTGCGGAAAAAATTTAAAATTTTGTTTTTAAATTTGCTTTGGTTGCTTTCCATATGTAAATCATTCCCAAACTAGGCCTGAATTTCCAATTCACCGCCTAAGTCACCCAATATGAAACTATAAGTTCCATTGACAGCTTCTATTGTTGGCAAATCAGCATAAATTTTACTTAAGCATTCTTCTTTTTTGGTTTGCCCTTCCATTTGCTCTGCTGTTTCTAAGAGATCGCCGACCAATAAAAAATGTTTTTTATCTCCTGAGCCGGCAAAACCGCTCAGCAAACTTCCAGTAGCTAAACCTATGCCAGTCTCAATCGGAAACTTTCCTGCAGCAATTCTATTAGCATTAAAAGTTTTAAGAGCTAGTCTCATGGCCAAAGCTCCTCTGCAGGCTAATAAAGCATGGTTTACACTAGCCGTAGTATCATCCGGTTCATAGAAAGTTGCAACTATAGCATCGCCTATCATTTTTTCTATTCTTCCGCCATTAGCCAAAATAGCCGATTCCATAGCTGTAAAATACTCATTCAAAAGCTCCACAATATCTTTGGCTGAGTTATTCTCAGTGATTGTTGTAAAACTCCTTATATCCGAGAAAAGAGCGGTGGCGTTTCTTTGCAGGATTTTATCAGACTTTTCCTCTGATTTGATTGTTGTGTAAAGACTGGCAGGAATAAATCTTTTTATAGCCTCTCGCTCAGAAAGGCCATTCGCCATGTTGTTAAAGGATTGGGATAGGTCTGCAAATTCCTTTTCAGCTGCCAGGGGAGGCATATTCGTATAATCTCCCTTCTCAATTCTGCGAACAAAATCTGAAAGCTGATTTACAGGCAAAATCAGAGAAGAAGAAAGATAGTTTGAAGAAAGCAAAAGGGACAAAACTATAAATGCTGAAAACATAAATGGAAGAAGCTTCCATAGCTTAGGCTTTGGCAATATTGTATCAATCTCTGCTTTTGCCATATAAGCTATAGAAAAGTCATCTCTAACCTGCCACTCATTGTACAAAAGTTTATTCCCATCTCTCTTTAGACTGGAACCTGAAGAACCGGTAGAAAGCACATATGTAAAGACATCACGGTATTTATTGAGTTCGGATTCTTCTAAAACAACGGGCATATATTTTTCTTTTCTGGAAACACAATATGTAATCTTGACTCCGTCAAATTCTTCGCATGTGAGATATTCATTTTTAGGAAATAAATTTCTGAAAAAATGTAACTCCTGATTTCTATGCAAATATGTCAAATAAGCCATGCCTGCGATTTGCTGAGGAGTCTCCTCTTCCGAAAAAAACCACGCGATGCCTTTAACCGTTCTGGAAATAGACTCCAAACCTTGACTTATAAGTCCCTCCATTTTTGGCAGGACATTTGGAGAGAACACAGTGCGCATTACCTCTTCAAATGGAAATATATAGAGATTGAGGAGCCTCTTTTCCATATTGCTGACAAAACCTCTAAGAGACTTGGAAAAAATCTTCAGAGGCTCTACCAGAAAGTAAAGTATAACATTTTGTTCAGGTCTGTCTGCATGTATATAGCCATTAGAAAAGAGTATGCGGGTTTTGTCCAATTCAATATATTTGTTAAATTCACTACGCTCTGCTTGAGTAGGGCTTTTTCTCCCTGTTTTTCGCATATTTGAACTTATATTCCCCAAGACTTTCCGAGCCGTTTCTGATTGAAGCGAAAATGCATTTTCCATATCACGCCGTTTTTTTTCAAAGAAATTAAATCGCAAAGATATTTTTTCCTTGCAAGCATCTAAGGCTACTTTTTCCAGTTCATTGCTGGCTAAGGAATAAATGCTGAAAAATCCGGCAGAGGGTATAATCAAAGCTGAGACTATCATTAAAGTTATTTTTTTACTCAAATTGATCCGTAAAATAGGCACTCCCTTATGTAGAGCTGTCATAGCTATTAAAAGCAATATACAAATCAAAAGAATTGAAACATTAACAATCTGCAAAAGTTTTTTGATTTTTAAGTTTACCAAAGAGGCCTGTAGAGAAATTTTCAGATGATTATTCGCAAAAAAGTCTGAATAGTGCTCATAAAGAGCAGGATTTATATTCTTAAACTGTCTGAGATAGTTATGCGATATATCAGGAAAAGGAAGGTGATAAAGAACCTCATTCTCTCCAGTCGCAAAGTATGGATATTCCAGTGAACCTTTCTCCAGAGTTTTCAAAATTTTAGTGTAATTTGAATTCTCCAAAGCATGTTTTACTATCTCATCATAGGGAATATCACTGATCTCCGTTAAATATACTACAAAGGCTGCATTTTTATTGTTATTTAAAAACCTGACAAAAAGGTAACCCTTAATTCCATTATCATTAAAAAATGTCACCGGAAAATAGGTCTCTTTGCCGTTAAACTTCAAAGAGAATAAAACCGGTTCATTAAAATAAGCAGCGGGATTATTGTCTTTCAAATAGTCAAGCTGCTTTAAGTAGTCACCATTATATACGGAAAGTAAACTCTGCAAAGGTCTGGTTCTAATTTTTTTTGGTTTATTTGTTCCATGGAAAGAATACAGCCTGCCGCTCGAAACTTCAAAAAGTCCTATAAAGCTGGGTGAAAGAGAAAAATCTTTTTCATATTTTTCATTGAGTTTCTGAAGCAGCAAATCATTATTGGGAAACAGAGGTTCTTCCGATACCTCCAATAAATCAGCCATTGATTCAAAAACAGAAGCAGCATACAGGTCAGGAGAAAGTTGCTCTTTAAGCCTATCCGCTTCCGCATAGAGATATTCTTTTGCTGAAGTTTCAAAAGTAAATGTTTCTCTTTCAGCCAATCCGAAAAGATAATATCTAGTTCCAAGCAATGGCAACAAAAATAACAAGGCCAGAAAAAAGAGAATTAAATAGTCTAGCTTTAAGGCCTTAGAAGCTAGTTTCATCTTCAGCTCTTAGAAGAGATAGAACTCTCTTTTGGGTTGATTTCACTAAGAACCCTATCCTTTTCCGGAACATATTTTTTCATGAAGCCTCGTAAATTAGAAAAAGCGCCTGAGAGAATATTAATCTCGCGGCCTGTAGGATAAGATCTGTGAAAGAAGGTTCGAAAGATCTGCATAACTCTGTCGCCATTCACATCCGGCAGAAACTCACACATAGAAAGAACATTGGCCATATGCTCATAAAACCTTTCCAAATCTTCGGTTTTAGCTGGCTGCTCTAATATGTTGTCAGCTTGGGCTTTTGGTAAAAGCAGAGGATCTCCAAAAATTTTATAAAGTTCGTGAGCCACAAGTAAAACTGCCTGAGCCAAATTCAAAGAGGTACAAGCCTCGTCTGTCAATATCCGCACAGAACCCATACAATGACTAAGATCTTCTTTAGTAAGCCCCCACTCTTCTCTGCCAAAAACTAACGAAATAGAGCCTTGAGGAAGCATTTTGGTAATAAGATCCATAGCCTCAGCCAAAGTATAGTTCGGCTCATGGTATTCTCCTCTGCGATTGGCCGTTCCTAATACCAGAACACTGCCTTTTGTAGCCTCGGGTATGGTCTCTACAATTTCAGCATTTTGTAAAATTTCAGAAGAATGCATAGCCATTTTGATGGCATCTTCCTCATCAACAGAACATCCTGGCCTGACAAGCCGCAAATCATGAATCCCGAAATTATTTATAGCACGGGAGACAGCCCCAAGATTAAGAGCCCCCTGAGGTTCTACCAGAATAATGCGAATTTTGTCTAGAAGGTTTTCGCGGGAGGTCATTTTCGCTTTCCTAAAAAAGAAATTAGGCTCGAGCGGATTTGAACCGCTGACCCCTGCCATGTCAAAGCAGTGCTCTAACCAACTGAGCTACGAGCCTTCTTGGTGTTTTGATAGTAACAGGTAAAAAATCTTTTGTCAAGAAATAGCTAATATTTCTTATTGCATTTTTCTCTTTGCTACTTTATTTTATCCTTGCTGCTTTTAACAGCTATATTCAATCTTAAAATGATATAAATCTGACACAACAGGAGACATAGAAATGTTAGACGCATTGCTCGGCATCTTCAGAGGAGCATGGAACATCCTCGCAGGAATCTTTGTAATGCTCTGGAATCTTATTGTATTGCCGCTTCACCTGCTCGCAGGCGCTCTTGGAATGCTAGGGAACATCGTTTACCTTGCGATTTGCATTTTCGCTGTATTCTATGTATGGACCAACAGCACAAAGCTTTACGCAAAAATAATCTGGACAATTATTTGCCTAATCGCTCCTATTTACGGCCTTATATTATTCTTTATAGGAAAACTCCTGTTCTAATACTAGTGCTGTGTTGCAACTAAAACTTCCCTATTTTGATATTATTCTAGTTAATAATGTCTTCATAGTTATCTGATACTGCTATCGCACAGTGACGAGTGATGAGTGGCGAGTTGAATTGTTTAGCTCCCCCTAGCATCGAACATCAGCATCTGTCCTTAATCAGAGGCTAGGGCAAAAATTGTGATTATGCG
>JAAYNI010000009.1 GCA_012520995.1 Candidatus Rifleibacteriota bacterium | reverse complement strand
TTTGCTTTCTGCTTAGCTGTTGTAGTTTTTCCACATCCCTTTGGGCCCTCAATAAGCGTAGCCCCAAAAGCTTCCAATTTAAAATCTAGTTGCTTATCAACTATTCTTTTTCTGTATTCCATTATTCTCCGCCTTACTATTAGCGTTTATCAAGAAAAGAATAGCATAGAATAAAGGTTTTCACAAAACTAACTTGACAGATTTGCATAAATTTACTTGACATATTTGTAACTTTTCATTTGACAGATTTGCAGTTTATTTAAATCAATTTAAGAAATAAAGGAGAGGACTAATCTACTACTTATAATTATCCTAAAAATCCGAGTTCGCTACTGTGTTTTCCTGGTGTGAGAAACACGTTCAAATATACGCAACTTTACTCAAGATAAATTCCAATATTTGAAGAAGGCAATATTTTTAGAACTACTATTTCACTTTAAAAAAGTTGCCACACAAAAAGTGGGCAAAGAGAATGTCGCTCAGGATGTTCCAAATCTTAAGGAGTTTATAAA
Organism: Candidatus Rifleibacteriota bacterium; assembly: GCA_012520995.1. Lineage (GTDB taxonomy): Bacteria > Muiribacteriota > Ozemobacteria > Ozemobacterales > Ozemobacteraceae > JAAYNI01. The sequence goes on along the minus strand of JAAYNI010000009.1, from coordinate 10,911 downwards.
AGTAAAAGTGAGATCAAACAATAAAGTAACTAGGAAGCCCATAGCAGATGAAGCGGGCGTGAGCAAAAAGACAATAGAACGACATATAAAGGAAATAGAGAGCCTAAGGGTATGTTGGGCGGGGAAGCAACGAATATTGGGTCTTGGACTAACATCCGAAAACCTTTATTGAGCAAGAAACACACGAAAATCACGAACTAAATATAACTTACAAAATGCACTTATACGAAAACAGCTGCTGTATTACTACAGCAGCTGTTTTGTTTTTATCTGAAAAGAAGGACTAACTAAAAAAAATAAATTCGTTATTTTAACGTTAATAGTCCTAAAGTTAGTTTACAGAACTATATTATTTTAACACTTAACACAGTTTATTCGACTTTTACACTATACATTTATCATCACAGACTATTCGTTGCCATTTCTACCCACAATCCACTACCCACTGTTTTTTGGGTATCCGGTCCTTAATTTGAGACTCAGGCAAAAATTGTAATTATGCGGGAACCTGAGAAAAAGACATTTGCAAACATTATTCTGAATCTTATGCCAGTTTCAGTATTGAGTTCTAAACAATTATTTCTAATTTACACATTATAATTATACTTTATTGAAGCCCTCTACTCCCTGATTTTCATGCTGTTCTTGTAAAAATTGTGCCAATTCATTCTCTTTCGCAAGTTCTTTAAGCTCCGCATCAAGTCTCTTGGAAGCTTCAAGCAGATCTTGAGCCGCATCAAGTCCTTTTTCACGAGCTAAAGCCAAGGAAGCTCTGTGCATTACATCTGAATCAGAGGAGTTCAAATAATATTTAAGCTCTTCTGTTCCGCCTTCAAGTTCAAAGAGAGTTAGCAGTTCTATGCGAACCATAGATTCCTGGGTTGAAGATTCAAACTCCATAAGCCAAAAGGTATCGCTTACTTCTTCTTTCGGGAAAACAGAAAGAGCATTTCCTGCAGAGAATCTCACCACTTCTTCCTCATCAGCCAGCATTTTTATAAAGCGCTCTATAAGCGTGCTGTCTTCATAAGCACCCAAGCTGTGAAGAGCTGCCGATCTTACATATTTGTCAGTGTCTGTTAATGCCGACAACAAGGTTTCCGTTACATCTTTGCCCTTATAACGTCCAAGAGCGTTAACAGCCGAATAGCGCACAGAAATATTAGAATCTTCCAAAGCCTTGGCAAGAGCTGGAATACTTCTTGTATAAGCACCCTCTCCTAGCGCTTCAGCCGCAAGAGATCTGACAGCGTCGCTTTCTTCGGAGTTTGCCAAAATATCTTCCAGAGGACCTGCGATTTCTTCCGAGCGAACATTGATAGCAACCTTTGCCGCCATAGCTCTGAGATTCTCATTTTCATCGCCCAAGCCTTTCAAAACGAAGTCTTTAGCTGGAATTAAACTTCCTGTCTTGTCAAAATAATCAGGCGAAAGACTGTCTATCCTGAAGACTACCATTGAACGATAATCCAAAGGCTCATAAGTTGCTATAGCTTTTGTATCCGGCAAATCAAAAGGCGCCAAAAGCTCACGATCAGTTATTTTGCTAATCTCTTCCAACGGCTGTATAGCCCGTTCGTCTCCTATTTCGGCAAGGCTTTCGGCCGCTGCTGAGGAAAGATCCGAATCAGATTCATAAAGCATTGCGATCAAAGGCATTACGGCATCCGATGACTGAAGCTCGCTTGCCTTTCTTACTGCATAAAGCCTATCCGTTTTATCTTTTGATGCATCCTTTATGTATTCAATCATAAGAGCTGGATAACGATCGATCAATTCGCGAGTTGTAAGATTGATTTCAAGCTCTTTGAAGGGTGGATCCGCATCTAATTCCGGCTTTTCGAAAGACTGTTGTTCAGAAGCATTCTTATCCTTTAGAGACATTTTTGGGGAAGGATTTTTTGAAACTCTGTCTTTTGTGATCTCATCTGCGGCAGCTTCTAGAACCGCTACTTTCACCAATTCTTCCAGAGCTGCTGAAGAAACTTTGCTCCGTGCTGCTTTTTCTTCAGGCACAACAGGCGTTACTGGTTCGTCCGATTTTACTTCAGACTCAGTTTTGGTTTCTGTTTTTGCTGCAGTTTCAGCTACCGGCTCCCCTTTGATTTCCTTTTTTATTTCTGCTTTGGGTTCGGCTTTAATTTCATGTGCTGGTTCTTCCTCAGTCTTTTTCTGAGAAAAAGGTTCTTTCTTTTCTTTAGGTTTTTCAGAAAGTTTGTCCTCGGACTTCGGCAAAGCATTGTTCTCATCCGCTTTTTCTTCATCCGCAGTTATTTCAGATGATGCGAAGGCAAATTCAATAGGTTTTTGAGGAAGGCTTTTGTCATAAACAGTCTCAAAAGAGAAGCTTTCTGTCAGCGACTGCTCCTCTTTTGAAGAAAAATCAAAGTGTTCAGCTTCGGAAGAATCAGAAACTTCATGTTCTTCAAAAAGAGCTTCTGCGGATTCTTTTTCTTCGGAAGTTGTGTCAGAGTTCTTATCCGAATCATCGCCAGAAGAATCTTTTTCTTCCCCTTCTATCTTCCTGACACGGCGTTTCCCAGGCAAAAAAGGATAAGCCGCATAGAAGAATATCTTGAAAATAAGTCCTGCTAAAGCTAGGCTTATAAGACCAATCAAGATATAATCTGCAATAGTCAATGTCATAAATCCAACTGTTTTCTCTGTAGTATTTTAATCTGTTATCGGCTCTCGCCTTAAAAAGAGTAAGATCTTTAATATCCTAATAATATAGAATAAGTTTATGAAATTTATCAATAATGTAATAATATCTAATGAAGCTTGGAATTTCCACTTTGAATGTGATTATGACGCATGCAAAGGACTTTGCTGCAAATATGGCGACATGGGCGCTCCTATCACTAAAGCGGAAGAAGTCAATTTACAAGAAAATTTACAAAATTTGGAACCCTATCTTACAAAACGTAACTTCAACTCTCTTGAAGACGGCATATCCAGCTGGTCGTTAGACGGACTGCACATCAAAGAGCTGGGACGCAATGTCCCCTGCCCTTTTTCTTTTTACGTTGACAATAATAAACTTGCTTGTTCCGCACACGCATATTGCCTGGACAATGGCCTGCCTATAACATCTATAAAGCCTAAATGGTGTGCCGCCTACCCTCTGATAATAAGAAAGTTGTTTAACGGATTTACTTTCATTACACTGGGTGACATACCTGACATATGCGTTCCCAAAGCAAATTCCAGAAGGCTGCTAATAGCAAATCTTCCAATTCTGGAGGAAATCTTTGGAAAATCTTGGGCTGAATCCCTTAAAAAGGCCATCTCACTTTCTGAATCCGGGAATATCTCCAAAGACTAATTCATCGCTTTTCTTGAAGTATTGCTTGGCAGCCATATGTTCTCCCATTTTTTCCAATATTTCTCCTGCTTTGTAATAAAGCTCAGCGTTTTCTTTATCATTGGAAATCAAGTCTCTCACTAACCAGAAGGCTTCTTCGTAATATTTCATTTTTAGCAAAGACTCGCTCAAGAAATACTTGGCTCCTGCGTGTTCCGGAGAAAGTTTCAATACTCTTCTATATTCTTCAACAGCCACATCGTACATCTTCTCTGCATAAAAAAAATTTGCCAATTGATAACTTAACTCTGGATTTTCCGGACTATTAAGCCGCATGTTTCGCAACCGTTGGTAATAGCGCTCTTTATTTTTGCTTGGCATCATAACTCTGAAAACTTCGCTGCCTTCCAGTACAGGCAAAAAACAAGCCAATACAAAAAGAGCGGAAAGCACTGCTGTAAGTCTTTTCATAAAAGTTCCTTTCTGAATTTAAAGCCAAGTCACGAAACTCTCTCGGGTTTTATCGTTAAAAAGCTGTCTTTTTTTTAGCATTATTCTCATCAATTCTTGTTATTAATGAGCAGCAATGATATTATCTGTACAGAGAATCTCAGTGAGGTGGTTTCAGTGAAAAAACTTTTTTCCCTTTTGCTTGCAATAACCCTTACTTTTGCAATAATTCCCGTACAGGCTCAAACTGCTAATTCAGGTTCTGTATCTGACAATAAAGCTTATTTTGGAATTAGTGAGAACTTTATCTCCACTGAAGCCATTGAGGCTTTTAAAAATAGTCCTATAGAAATATTAAGACGCATTTCAAAACCTTTAGAACAAGCTATAAAAATGAGTTCTGGAAAATTTTCAGCTGTGCCTCTTCCCACAGTTGAGCAGCTGATGAAAAAACAGAAGATTACTCCAGAATCTTTTGATAAACCATTAACAGAACCTCAAAAAGCAATATTCAGTGCTTATGACCTCTACAAACAAACGCTAGCCTCAATGCTATCAGACATTAAACCAAGCAAAGATGAGCTTAAAGCCTATTTTTATGTTGATCTGGTACCGCTGAAGGGACTCTATGACGAAATAATGGAAATGGGTATTCAGGACAAGTCTCTGAATCAGAACTTAGCAAAATTTAATGAGTCAAAAAATCTAATTCACCAAATAACCAAAAGCAACTTCATAGACAAGGGTAAAAATATGCTTGGCACCCTGTCTCTTTCTGAATCTGGATTCTTTTTCAGATCTACAACGACCTTTAATGAGCAAGTCCCCTTTAAAGCCATGGAAATGCCTGAATATATCAAAACAGATTCCTGCATGATATTTGCTGATGCTGCACAACCAAGCGACAGCGACAATTTATTCAAGCTCGTAGAAACCTCGCCAGCTGCTGATATCATCAAAAAGCCTTGTGAAAAAGTAGGAATAGACTATAGAGATCTCTTAGCACTTAATACCTGCGGAAAAATAATGTATGTAGACTTCACACCGCTTCCCAAAACCTACTATCCGGACTTGCGATTGCTTGTCCACATCCAAGACATCACTAAATATACTTCAAAGCTTGAGAACTACGCCAACTTGGCCGTTGAATTAGGTGTTTTTGTAAGACAAATGGGCGACGGCGTTGTGAGGCTTACCTACTCCCCTCTCAGAAAGTTCCCTATTTATGCTGCAATAAAAGGAAACTTCATGATATTCGGACTTTCTAAAGACTCAGTTGCAAAAGAAGCCGCTTATATCAACGAAGTTATAGCTGGCAAAAAAGGAAACAATAATCCTAATATTAAAAATGCAGTCCTCTTTTCACAGATTAATTTTGGCATGATGAATCCTCAGCTGCAACGCCTCTTGCAGTCACCTCTTCTCTCTTCGTCCAGAATCCCGCCTATCCCCGACTTAACAATCTTTAACGATATGGAACCCTTAGAAGGCTATCTGTTCAAAAAAGACAATCAACTGGAGATATCTATAAATTCGCCTTTCAAAAAAATTGAGAAAAAATGAGGCTATTTCATTTTAATTTGCTATACTGGACTGAATGAAAAAAAGGAATCTTTGGAGCGGATAATGAAAAAAACTTTTTATCTCACTATTATTTGTATAGCTCTTTCACTGACCCTGATAGCAACTGGTTGTTGCAAAAAAACAGAGCCAACGCCAAAAAAGCCTACAACCGCTCAAGAGCCGATAAAAAAGACAGAACATGAAACTTCCTTGGAAGGCCCTTATAAAGAAATGCGTCTTAAATTAGGACGTATACCCTTCACAAACTCTGTCGAGATGGTAAAAAAACACACAGCTTTTTTGAAATATCTTGAAGAAAGACTGCAAGTTAAATCTGTTACTCTTGAGTTAGCCTCTGACTATGCCTCTATACTAGACAAACTGACAGAACAAAAAATCGATATAGCTTGGCTTGCGGCTATGACTGCCATAGAAGCAAGAGAAAACCCTGAGATTGAACTGCTTGTAAAGCCTGTCCGATACGGTTTAACTACTTACAGAGGTATAATCCTTGCTCGTCAGGACAGCGGAATCAGGAGTCTCAAAGATCTTAAAGGCAAAAAATTCGCTTGGGTAGAAAAAGACTCGGCCACTGGTTATATCTTCCCCTACGCTCTTCTTCTTGAATCTGGAATAGATCCTGAAAAAGATTTTGCTGACCAAGCATTTTTGAAAAAACATGACAATGTTGTTCTAGGCGTATTGCTTGGAAACTATGATGCCGGAGCATGTTATGATGATGCTAGAAGCACCCTCAAAGACAAAACAAAAGTAAACGAACTCACTCTGCTTGCATCAACGGTAGATCTCCCCAATGAACCTTTAGTAGCTGGAAAGCATCTTCCCGCTGAGCTTATAGAACAGATAAAACAAGCTCTTCTTTCCCTTAATATGAACACTCCATCAGGACAACGTATACTGAAAGATCTGACAGACGTTGAAGGATTTGCGCCTGTTAATGCCCAAGACTATGATTATATAGCAAAGGTTAAATCACTATTGGAAAGCAAAATGGACTTATCTAATAAATAAGTTCTCAGATACTCTCATGAAATTATTCGGCTCTGTAAAGTTTAAGTTCGCACTCTGGGTATTCATCCTGGTTTTTGTTATAGTCTCTTGCAATGCCTATATCTCTTACAGGAAAGAATACCGGCTCCTTCGTGAGAACATTGAACAGGCAGCAAAGTCGCTGATATCTACACTTTCTCTTGCCAGCCTAAACCCGGTTCTAGCAGCCGATAAATCTTATGACGTTTTAACTACATATGCAGACGCTGTGGTTCGCAACTCCACAGATATTCACGAAGTTGCAATACTGAGTATTGACGGCCAATACATAGCCCATACTCAGCGCGGTTCTACAGAAAGCAAAATTGGAGAGCAATATCCAGAGGAAGACTTCAACATCTTCAGAGATCAACCTGTTGAACAATTTCCTATGCAAATGGAAGTTGACGAAGAAAACCACACTCTGTTTATAACCCCTATAGCAATAGACAACAGCAAATTTGGCTGGGTTATACTTAAATACGGCCATGACAAGCTGATTGACAACCGCAAAAAAACACTGCAAAGCACCACTGCCTACGCTCTTATGATGATGCTGCTTGCCCTCTTGGTTGTTATAACATTGACCAAGATGGTAACAACCGGTCTTGATGCCCTAATAAAAGGCACAGGTATCATCGAAAGCGGCAATATGGCCTACAGAATGAATTTAAAATCGAGCACTGAATTCGAGTTGCTGGCTTTAAGCTTCAACAAAATGCTTGATTCCCTGCAACATAGCCGTAACAAACTTGACAGAAAGATCTATGAAATAGAAACTCTCTTCAAAGCAAGTCAAGCCATGAACTTCCAAAGCGATACAGACAAGCTTGTAAAACAGATCTTGGAAATGGCAGCCACAGCAATACAAGCTGAAAGATGTTCTATTATGTTGCAATCTGAAAGTTCTTTGGATGAACTTGAAACAAAGGTTATTTTCCAAAAGGCCGAAGATACATTCAGAACTCCGGATCCTACCAGCACAATCAAAATTCGCAGCGGAGAAGGTGTTGCGGGCACAGTTCTCAAAACAGCCAGCAGCATTATAGTGAATGACGGTTACAAAAACCCGATGTTTAAGAGCTTTAAAACCAGTGAATATTACGAATCTTCGATTAAGCAACTAATAGCTGTGCCCCTAAAGATCAAAGACAGAGTCACAGGTGTTATAAACGGCGTTAACAAAGAAGGCAACGAAGACGGCTTTAACGAAGACGACAAGCGCCTCTTGGAAGCTTTAGCTCAGCAAGCCGCTATGGCTGTTGAGCACGCAAGACTCTATGAACTGGCTATTACTGACGGTCTTACTAAACTCTTCATTCACAGATACTTCCAAGCCCGTCTTGAAGAAGAACTCGTAAGAGCCAAGCGATATCATACAGATTGCTCGCTTATACTCTTTGATATAGACCACTTCAAGAAGTTTAATGACACTTACGGCCACCAGCAAGGAGACATAGTCCTTATAGAAGTAGCCAAACTGCTCAAGCTCGCCATAAGAGATACTATAGACATACCCGCCAGATACGGCGGCGAGGAATTTACAGTAATTCTTCCTGAAACCGACTCAAAAGGCGCACTGCTTGTTGCAGAAAGAATAAGAAAAACTATTGAAGCCTACGAATTCCCAGGCCAAGAAAAAGCCTTGAAGGTTACAATATCTCTCGGTGTAGCTACCTACCCAGAACACGCTTCCTTTAAAGCTTCTCTTATCAAGAAAGCTGACATGGCTCTCTACAAGTGCAAAAACCTTGGCAGAAACTGCTCTTATATATACGATGAAACCTGCGAAGAAAAGCCTGACAAGTCCGCATGATCCATTTGCTCAGTTCGCATCCCCTACTGAGCCTTTCAATGATTTTTTTCGAACTCCTGAGCCGGATGACATCTTAAAAGAAGCCATACATCCGCTAAAGATTGGCGATGTTATTTTGCCTAACAACCTTATACTTGCTCCAATGGCTGGAGTTACTGATGGCTCGTTCAGATATCTCTGCTCCAGATTTGGAGCCGGCATGTCAGTTTCAGAACTTATAAGCTCCAGAGCTCTTATCTTCGGAAATAAACGAACCATAGAAGCCGCGGTCTATGATCCCATTCAACGACCTTACAGCGTCCAGCTCTTCGGATATGATCCAAAAATTATGGCTGAAGCCGCAAAAATAGTAGAAGGACACGGCATTTGCGACATAATAGACATAAACATGGGCTGCCCTGTAAGCAAGGTAGTAAAAACAGGCGCAGGCTCTGCTTTGATGAAAACTCCGAAACTAGCCGCGGAGATATTCAGGGCAGTAAAAAATGCCGTCAACTTGCCAGTAACAGTCAAATTCAGACTAGGCTGGACCCAAAATACAATCAACCATAAAGAATTCACAAAAATAATGATATCTGAAGGAGCCGATGCCATTTGCATACATGCTCGCACCAGAGAAGCAGCTTATTCTGGTGAAGCCCAGTGGGAACAGCTTGTAGAAATAAAAGAAATATGTGGCTCTGAAGTGCCTTTTATAGCAAACGGAGATATAACTTCTGTTGAAGATATAGCAAAACTCCATAAAATGACTAACTGCGACGCATTCATGATAGGAAGAGCTTCAATTGGCAACCCATGGATCTTCGCTCAGATTCTTCATAAAAATCTTGAGATTTCTCCTGATACAAGATACCAGATTTTTAAAACTCACTTCACTGATGCTCTGATGGAACATGGAGCTGTAGGCGTAGCTCTTTTCCGAAGTCATCTTTTCAACTATATAAAGGGCTATAGAAATGCGACAACTTACCGCAGAGCCCTTTCCCTAGAGAAAGATCCGCTTGAAGTCCTTAAAATAGTTAAGGAGATTTTTCTGTGATAATGACACTAACCCCCAATCCGCTTCTAGAATTGGCGCTGGATGCCTCAGAACACTTTGAAGGCGAAACAAGACTTGATAAAATTCCTATGCACGTGGGCGGAAAATCTATAAATGTTGCAAGAATGCTGAAAACTCTTGGCACACCGGCTACAAGCCTAACTTTTTTAGGCGGCTTTGCTGGAAATATAATAAAAGCCAAACTGCGAGAAGACGGCATATTTGCTGATCATATAGAAACTGAATCTGAAACCCGCATAGGAGTTTCCATTTACGAAAACAATCCGCATAAAAATCGATGGTGGACAGAAAACGGCTCTGAATTGCGTGAAAAAGAAGTCTGCAATATGCTTGAACTCATCGGCAAATACGCTTCTAAAACTTCGATTATGGTTATATCAGGCACTACTCCAGGGATAAAGAACGAAGACTTTTGCAGTCGTGTTCTAGAAAAGTTTTCCGGACAAATACCTGAAATATTTCTAGATATCAGAGGAGAAAGCCTTAGAAAAGCCATGGAAATAGGCGGTTTTTTTATAAAAATTAACCGTGAAGAAGCCTTGGAAAGCTTTAACCTTGATCCATTTTTGAAAAATGAAAGAAAACTCCTTATCGAAAATTTGAAAGTCCATAATGTCTGGGGATTTTTAATTACTGACGGAGCCAAATCAGCCATTCTCTGGGATGGTTCTGCACTTTACGAACTCGTGCCTCCCAAAACAGACCTTAAATCTGCCGTTGGATGTGGCGATGCCACTATGGCGGGTTTCATTTACGGAAGAAAAAAAGGCATGAGCATTACCGAATCAGCTATACTCGCTATGGCTACAGGAGCTGCCGACTCTGAAGTTGCAGGCCCCTGTATGGCTACAGAAGAACAAGTCAAAGACAAAATAAGCCAAATTAAAATTTATTCAATGAGCCAATGATAGCCTCTTTATTTCGATATTATGACAGAAGCATCTTACCCTGATATTTCAAAAGCCAATGACTCTCCGTTAGGTTTGATTCTTATGAGCTCTGATGGAGAAAATCTGAGCGGTTTGAGATTCTACGATGACAAAGTTTCAACAACTGGACTGCTCTCCTCAACCTCATCAACAAAAAAAATCCAAGAGAAAACCTTGAATGTTTTCCGTGAAACAATTAGATGGCTTGATATCTATTTTAGCGGAAAAGAACCAAACTTTTCGCCGCCTTTAACAATAAGAGGCACTTCCTTCCAAAAAGCTGTATGGAAAGCAACAGCCACAATTCCTTTCGGACAAACAGCAACCTATAGCGAAATAGCCGCCATCATAGCAAAACAAAGAGGATTAACCGCCATGTCATCTCAAGCTGTAGGAAATGCCTTAGCCAGAAACCCTATAGCATTGATAATTCCTTGTCACAGAGTTATCGCCAAGAACGGCAGCTTGTCTGGATATGCAGGCGGATTGAATAGAAAAAAATTTCTGTTAAGCTTAGAAAAAAATCGCTAAGCTTGAAAAGCAATATACTTTTCCAAACTTAGCGATTCTCTTAAGTTAAAGTTAAAACTTACTAGCAGACTGTTGCAGCTAAAAGTTCGTTATCGGGTACATTTATTTATATCCACAGATGGACACAGATTCACACAGATGAGGGCAAAATTGGGCAAAAATTGCATTCTGCTACCGCATAATCACAATTTTTGCCCTAGCCTCTGAT
>JAAYNI010000087.1 GCA_012520995.1 Candidatus Rifleibacteriota bacterium | reverse complement strand
TTCAAAAAAAATCCTGATAATACTTATATGGAATAAATCAAGAGAAAGCATTGCAAATTGCTTTTCTACCCACCATCCACTAACCACTAACCCCTGATTTTAAGCGTAGCTTAAAATCTCGTCTGTGTAATCTGTGGATAGAAAAAAGCTTTAGATGCTACAGTCTACTAGGCAAGCAGCTCTGCGTAATCCCTGAGTGAAAAGCAGTTAATCTCTGCGTCTGCATCAAAGTCAGAGTCTATGCCGCTCAAATCGGAAATTTTTCTTACTCCGCAATTATAAAGAAAATCGGATATTTTCTCAGAAAAGCCTGAAGTTCCGAGAAGATATGCTGTTTTCAAGCATTGTTTATACTCTTTTGTATAATCAGCTATTTCTTGAACCTCTGAAATCCTTTTTATATATAGAGTTTTTGGACAATCAGGAACCATAAACTTACGTTCATAATCTACAACCAGATTAAAAGAAAAACTGGCAGGAGCCACTAATCTGCTTCCTCCCAAGGATTCACGAATTTTCTCTCTATCTCTGAATATTCTGAAACTCATTTTTTCTTCTAATGACAAGTTTTCTTCGTTTTCATCTTTCACCGATTCGAAAAAAAGATCGAAAAGTGCCTCAGCCAAGCTATGAACTTGCTTAAAATCCTTATCTAACACATAAATATTGGATATCGGAAATTTACTATCTAAGTTTTTTGCAAAAACCTTTGCTAAAAGGAGATCTGCCAAATAAGCAGGCGATTTTTGTTTCAAATAATTCCCTTCAATCAGAGCAAAAGAATGCTGAGAGAGATCAGCTTTTATAGTCGCCTTGGAAGCTATCGCTTCTCTAAGAGCTGAAAGTCCATTGGAAGAGCCTTTAAAAAAACATTTAACATTATATTTATCTTCTGGAAGCGTCAAAAATATATTGTAGTTTTCAGGCAAAGGGTAAAGGGACAACTTAGCGGGGAGCTCAGGCAAATAAACTTTTAATTTATCCAGGGTTTGAATGGTGAGTTTAAGATAGTTATCAGGTAACAAAAAAATAGTTTTACTGCCTGACAATAAAGAATTAACCAAGGATACAGCAATATCCGAAAAAGACGGATTTTCAAATATATGAATAAGAAGCTCAGCAGGTCTCAGACGTATTTTCTCCAAGGATATGGCAGAAAATTCTTTTTGAAATATCTTCTGAATATTTTTGATAGAAGCTGCTTCATATAATTTATTTAGAAGCACTTCAAGTGGTTTAAGAGCAGAGATAGGCCTTAATATTTCATCTCCCCCACCCTTCTCTTTGAAAGATTTTTGAAAGCTTTCCGAAAAACTTTTGAAGCCTTTTATCACAGGCAAAGGATTAAAACAAAGCTTCTCTGACAATTCCAATCTCAGATTATCTGGCTGTATAGCAGGCATAGCTTTGAGTTTAGATTCAGAGTGAAATTTAAAAGCTTTTTTTTGCAAGCCGCAAGAACAGTCAGTTACAATGCTAGCCTTTAAGGGAAAAAGCAAAGAAACAGCTAAGGACGACGTTATAGCAGGGCTTAAAAGATTTAACATGCCTATTTCGCCATCAGGAAGTTCAACAAGACTTTCCGGTTCCACAATTCGAGCCTCAGAGAAAACAGGAAGATGAAAATTCCCAGAAGAGCACTCTACATAAGGAATTCCCTGGTCAGCAGCTACAAAGATTCTTCTTATATTGCTTTTTTCAATATCAAATTGTTTGGCTATTTTTTCTTTTATCTTTTCTGAAAAAAAATTGTATTTACTTTCTCGAAAAGTTTCCAACACAAAAATATAGGAATTAGGCGGAAGCTCTAATAAAATGCTTCCTCTCTTCATTTCATCAAGCAAAATCATCAAATCATTAGATGAAGCTATAATTCTCAAAGGCTCAGAACGGTCTGAAAATTCTAATAGTCTTATCAAGGCTTCTTCCAAGTCAAGATATCCGAAAGAATCTGTGGAAGATTGCTTAACAGCGTAATAAACACTGCGCTTAAGAGTCATGTCAGCTACAAGTGAAGCGTAAAAGGCATAAACAGAGTTTGAAGCTGCTTTAAAATCTGCTGTTAAACAAAGATAGTTATGACGAATTCTTGGAAAAAAGAGTCCAAGAGATTGAAATACAGCCTTAAAAGAATGTTTCAAACGTCTTATTGAGCGATAATCCAATAAGACAGGTGTGGCAACAGCAGTCTTCGGCAACAGACTATGCTTTATATTTTTCTCATGTTCTCCGCAAAACAAATGAATATTTTGCAAGCCGCTATAAAGCGGGGAAATAGACTCAAGAGTTAATGGAGTTCCGACAATCTCACAACCATTCAATTCAAGATACTGCTTATAGAGGTTGTTTTTTTTGCAGTGCCACTGCAAAGTTTCATCCAGAGAGCGAAGAAACAAACTCCGATTTTCTTCTGAATTATCAAAGGCCTTTTCAATTTCAAAAAGCCGGCCGGAATTTACAAATGGTTTACCTTCTGACAAAGCGTTTTAGAGTTACTAAGCGCTACTTAGGCACGCGCCAATAAAAAGGCTTCTTCATCAAGACTTCTAACCAAGTCTTTTCCTGAAGTCTGCACAAGGTTTCTGGAAATTCGTTCAAGTTCTGAAGGGTCACTTGTATAATATAGAGGCTTAACTTGCAAAGAACCGTCACAAGGACACTTAATAAAGGCTCTGATTACCCACATTGGACAACCGCCGAAACAAACCGATGCCTTTGTCAATTCAAAACTGTGGACTTCTTCATAATGATAAGCTTCTGTTGTATAGCCCAAAACAGAAAACTCGGAAATTTGGATTTTCTTGTAGAAACTGTCGAGCACAACCTTTCTTCTATATAAAGCTAATGCCATGCCAAAAACAATTAAAAATATGCTGGCAAACAAGGGTAAACCGCCAAATGAAAATATAGAATCAAAAGGATTGTCTGACATCATAATCAGTAAAATACAGAAACCTACTGTAAAAAGAACAAAACCTGCCAGATTTTGAAATATTGATGTCGTAAAAACGGCATAGTCCTTTTCATTAACACTCACTTGCATGGATTTAAATAAACTCAACAAGATCATTCCCCTCTGGACGTTTTCTTCTGTAACAACATCGCGATAGTAACAAAGAAAAAATCTACGGTCAAGCCCTAAAATAGCATGTTTGAGCCGTACCCTGTACTTTCTGTGTCACTTCTTAATGAGAAGCCTAAAAATAATTTTAGGTACAGGAAAAAGATAAAAACGGGTACGAATACAAGCCAAAAAAAACTTCTTCCAAGACTAAATCTCGCTAGCAATCAGCAAAGCAGAGTGAGTACATAAGAAAAGAAGACCAAAAATCAAAAAACAAAAATTCAAGCTTTGGCTTTTGTCATCATGATAACAGCCCCCACCTTGCTTGTACGAGGACACATATCCAAGCCGGAAGCTTCAACAATTTCATATCCCTCTGAAATAATTGCAGAACAATCAGAGACCATGGTAGAAAGCTCACTGAAAACAGAAACAACTTTCTTAGGCCTCAAAGTTTTCAATATATCCGCTATATTTTTAGTGCCTTTGCAGGGAGGATTAAGCAAAAGAACGTCAGGATTAGGTCTAAAAAGAGTCAGATCTTTGCTGACATCGCCTGTAATTATTCTGGCTCTCTCTCGCTGACCATCCTGATAAAGATTTCTCAATGCGAGTTTAGTCGCAGCAGGATCCCAGTCCATAGCATGAATTTCGGCGCCTTTTCTGGCTATAGGCAAAGTA
>JAAYNI010000086.1 GCA_012520995.1 Candidatus Rifleibacteriota bacterium | reverse complement strand
CCATTGAACACTTCATCAAGGACCTTTTTTCTGAAATTAACACTGTATGCCATTATAAATTTTCCTTTCTGGTTACCCGGAAAGGATGCAGTGCTTGGAAAGTGTTACCTTTTTGGGGTCCGGATCACAATGACAAGCAGTCAACATGGACTATTCATGGTTATTTGATGTAACAATCGCACTAGAGGGAGTAGGCATGGGTGGTAAAGGGGCAGAATTCTTTTCAACTCAATTGTTGAACGGACAACTGCTTTAAGATACTAATAAATAGTCGAGATTTTAAAATTTGAAAAACAGAGAGCAAAACTTAAAAAGTCTTTGGAGTTTTTCCGTGTATTCCGTGTGTTCTGTGGTTCCAAATGTTTTGCTGTTCAGGACAGTTTATTTTAAATTCAAGTTTGCGGATATTTTTGCCGATATTGAGTTATGAGTTGTTCTGATCCTCAAAACTTAATAGGAGGCCTATAGCAAACAAATGATTACTCCGAAAACACCTTTGTTCGAGTCTAAGAGCGATGCTGAATTCCGAATCAGGATGATAGCTCACATAAAAGAAACCTATGCAGAAATTCTTGGCAAGGATGCAAATCTTCTAGATCTGCCAAATGGGCTGGAAATAGTTCAGTCGCTTGTTCAAGAAAGACTTTATCAACTCAGTTCAGGTAAAATTGATCTGAGACAGAATAATGCTGAAGCAGAAAAACTTGCAGCTTAATTTTTCTAAAATAAAATAAAAAATCCCCTGTTTTTAAAACAGGGGATTTTTTATTTTCAGACTATTTCTTATTCTGAGGAGCCATCGGATACAAGGATCTGATGCTGCCGCCCAATGTGTACATTTGCCACAGGAAGCTTTCTCCGTTGATGTCAGCATAGAATGTGTAAGCGGAGGGAACTGCGCCTTCTGACTTGGCTGCTTCAATGGCTATGTGACCGAGAGCCAAAAGAATTTGAGGTGAGTGACCTATTGTGAAGCCGCCTTTTCTCTTGAAGGCATCTCCCCCTTTTCCGTTGGGTTGCCAAGTGAAAGAACCTGTGAAAATGCGAGGGTTGCCTATGCCTGCCATAGAGTCGCCTTTTTTAGCGTAGCCCTTTGCTTCATCATCGTAGAATTTATACCAGAAGTGGTATCCGCTGACTTTTGAACCTTTTACTTCTCCTGAGAAAACGTGTTCAAAACCAGCACCTTTGCTGAACCAGTTTCTCTGCATGTCTTGAATAGTGGTATTTGTAACCTTGAGGGCATGTTTGATTGTCGGGTCGTCTTTTATGGAATTGAAGAAGTCTGTAATTGCTTTTTCGTTATGGGGAAGTTCGCTTGTATTAGTTTTAGGATCAAATTTTGCAGACAAAGCTATGAATTTTTTATAGCTTGCGGGAACTTCGCCTGTGATTTTTCCGAAAAGTTTATTGCCTTTATCGTTTTTTGTGACCGATATTTTGTCTTTATCAAGACCTTTAAGCGGAGCCGCTTGCTCTGATATTTTGGCTCTTATTGCAGCAAGGTTTGAATTGTTGTTTTTCTTTCTGCTGATAGCATCTTTTTTGAGTGCCGCATCCAGCTCTTTGCTGTTATTGATGAGTCCGACTTTGATGCTGTTTTCGAGGGTGGATCTCAATCTGGCATCTTGCACTTCTGATACTCTCGAAAGTAAAAAAGCCTTGTCTTCGGAAGCGTAGAGGGCTGATGAGAGTAGCACGAATGCCATTACGGCGGCCAATAGGCCTAGTTTAAAAATTCTCTTCATAGAACTGCTCCTTATAATTCGTCATACTTATATACTTTTTGAGCTTGCCGCTTTTAGCTCTATATACTAACTACTGTTATAGCGGTACAATAATTTTACCCATAAAATAACCAACTGGCAAGAGTAAAAGTGAACAAAGTATTGAGTTTAAATAATGTAAAATTTGCAGTGTGAATGTATAAATAAATCATTGCACTCTTGATATAAGATCTGACAAGCAACTTAGCAAAGTTGCTAAATAAAAAATACCCGGGTGGTTTTCCCGGGCATTTTTTATTTTTGGAGGTTATTTGGAGATTAGTTGGTTTCTGCTATTATTCCGTAATCTATAATTATTTTTTGATTCGGCGGACAGCCCTGTTTTTTGTGTTTTGAAAGCTCGTCTGACTGGAAAGTAAGAATATTTATTACGCCGTCAATCTTAGTTGCATCATCGCCCTTGACTGTAAACTTCATTGTAAGAGCTTTAAACTTGAGCATATCAGTCATGGTTATGGCTACGTCGACAGATATCTCTTTGCTTTCGTAGAGGTTTAGAATGGTCTCTGCAGCAATTATTATGCCTTTCAGATTTTCTATGCCTTTAATAATGACATCTATTTGTTTGTTGACTTTCTCTGCAGTCAGCCAGACGAATTCGTCATTTTGAGGAGGCTTTTGTTGTGATGCCTGACCAGCTTGACCAGCTTGACCGGATTGCTTTCCGTATTTGCCTTTGGGAGCTCTTGATGCCCTTATATGGGATCTTATAGCGGACACAGAGGCTTCGTATTCAATAAGCTTACTGCTGAAAAGCTCAGCATCAAAGGTTTCGGCGTTAGAAACTTGCGGTAACAACAGCAAGACTAATATAAACAGAGAAATTGTTTTTTTCATAATACCCTCCACAGTACACTAATTGTAATTAATAAAAGGCAAGTTGTAAAGATGCAAAAAGCTAACGCTGTGTTGCAACTAAAACTTCCCTATTTTGATATTATTCTAGTTAATAATGTCTTCATGGTTATCTGATACTGCTATCGCACAGTGACGAGTGATGAGTGGCGAGTTGAATTGTTTAGCTCCCCCTAGCAT
>JAAYNI010000085.1 GCA_012520995.1 Candidatus Rifleibacteriota bacterium | reverse complement strand
TCCACAGATGGACACAGATTCACACAGATGAGGGCAAAATTGGGCAAAAATTGCATTCTGCTACCGCATAATCACAATTTTTGCCCTAGCCTCTGATTAAGGACAGATGCTGATGTTCGATGCTAGGTGGAGCTAAACAATTCAACTCGCCACTCGCCACTCATCACTCGTCACTGTGCGATAGCAGTATCAGATAACCATGAATAGTCCATGTTGACTGCTTGTCATTGAATAGAGAAGTTTTAGCTGCAACACAGCACTAGCAGTTTATTGCTGGCTGTGACAGCTCAATCAGCTTGGTGAACTTTTCTGGCAGTTCTGAGAGCTCTTGCGGCTTTAAGAAGGTTTTGAGCTGAAGAACTGCAAGATTCATTGACTTCGTCAGACAAAGCATCAAATTCTTTGTCTGAAAGTTCAGCTGATTTTTCAACTATATATTTTGCTAACGGAGCTGTCAGCGTAGAAGTAGTTTGAATTCCACTTAAAGCTTCCTCTGTTGCGAGCATTTCTTCATAATGCTGGTATGAAGCGATTAACCTGGCTTTTGCCAAAACTACTTTTAAGGCTTTTTCCGCATCTATCAGACCAAATCCGAATTTGCTGTCCTTACCCTTTTCACCGAGATCCAATGCAGTGCTTGAGATAATTCTTATAATCTCCTTCGCAGTGAGAGAAGGATCAGCTTGCAACAGCAAAGCAGCAACGCCTGCCGCATGGGGAGCTGCCATAGAAGTGCCATTTTTGGAAACAAGCTCAGACCCCTTATGCGAACAAGAGATAATTTTAGCCCCTGGAGCAGCTATATCAGGTTTGATGAATTTCTTGTCTTGCCAATAAATGGGGCCTGTGCTGCTGAAAGCTGCCAAGGTATTCTCAGAAGTTACAGCTGCTACAGCCCATGAATGAGGGAAAGCCCCAGGACTGCTTACTTTGCCGCCCTTCTTGCCATTATTGCCTGCTGAGAAAACGGGAAGAATTTTGGCTTTTGTCCAGTTTTCAACGGCAGTCCAATAAGTCGTCTTGTTGGAGTTAGGAGAGCCCCAAGAGTTGTTTATGACTCTGGGCGCATCATTTGTTTTGGGGTTGCCATCAGGATCCATCATCCATTGCATAGCGGCTATGAGAGTATCAGGAGAGGTTCCGCCATTGCTGTCAAAAACTCTGGCTACGAGCAGTTTTGCTCCCGGAGCTACGCCAAGACCATTACCGCCTGCGATGGTGCCGCTCACATGAGAACCGTGTCCTCTTGTATCTATAGGTTTGGCAGATTTTTCATTAGTGAAATCTTTAAACGCAAGAATTTTGCCTCTCAAAGCAGGATGGTCAGGATTAATACCTGTGTCTAATACACCGACTATAACGCCTGTTCCGTCTATTTTATATTTTTGCCAAAGCTTAGGAGCTTTGACTCTTTCAACGCCCCACTGAATTGCTCTGGAATTGCCACGTACAGGAGTTGTTTGAGAAGGCTCAATATAAATTTCATATTTTGACTCGACAACTTCGGCAACCATGGGATTTTTCTCAAATTCGGCTGCCTGTTCAGCTGTGCCTGTGAAGGCAAAGGAGTTGGCTACCCAAAGCGGCTGCACATCTTTAAGCGGAGTCCTGAGTTTAATAGTATCCATATTGCTCTGGAGGTTTTCCTGCAAAAAACTCACCACATCAGAACGCGAAGTTCTTTCCATATTGATAGGAGCTGCTTTAAACCTGACTATATAGCGAGTTTCAGCCGCATAAGAAGCAGAGAAAGAAAAGAGAAAAAAGAAGATGATAAACAGGCAGTGCAAAAGTCTTGTTTTCATTTTATTCAAAATGTTATCTCCGCTCATTGATTTTTCTATTTTCCAGAACAGTGTCTTCCACATTGTATGACAAATTTCACTGCAGAACAACCAAACTGCAGAATCTTTTAAAAGCACAGAACACAGAGAAGAAAAAGTTTACAATCCGCAGATGAGTGTAGCTAACAACAAAAAACATAAAAAAATCGCGGTTTATAATGACCGCGATTTTTCAGCTCTTCACAAAAGAACATTCAGAATAAGCTGCGAATATTTTGACAAACTATATTATCATGGATGACCGCCAGGACCGCCTGCCCAAGGAGGAGCACCAGGCCCCATCCAGCCGCCGCCTGTTTGCGGAATAGTAATCTTTCTCAAAGGCTGTCTTCTCGTATGCAGAGCGTTTTTGAAAGCAGCTTCTGCATTTAAAGTCATAGAGTGCTTGCCGGCCAATTTATCAGCCAAGGTTTGGTAAAATGGCGTATAAAGAGCAGACTCATAAGTTCCTTCTACCCTGTAAAGATATGATTTGGCATTAGGAGGCAAAGGAACTGTTACAACCTCTTTGTCAACAAGCGAACCAAGGAGAATGTTATTCAAGAAGAGCCTTCTGGTTGCAGTTGTGACATGAGGATGCCCGCCAAAGAATGTGACAGTGCCAGTAGCAGTGTCGCCATATATTTCATTTGAAAGATATCTGACTTCATTTGTTCACTCTCCTAAGTCCTTAGAGCCTTAAAGTTCCAAAATTCTCTGACAAATCTTCAAAGTCAAGATGAAGACCAGAAGTTAATCCTAAGACCTATTAAAAACTGCTGCTGAAGATATAAAAGATAAAAAATAAAGCTGTAAAATTATAAGTCCCGAAGGAGAAAGAAGCAAGAAGCTTGTGAAAAACATAGCAAACTAAAAAAAGCTGAGAATACATATAAAAAGCTAATTAGGGAAAACAAAAAAGCCCACTGCTAAGCAGTGAGCTTTTTATTACTTAGATATTTGTTATATCAACCGCCGCCAGGTATAGCCGCATCCAGCTCCCCTGGTTTCACTATATACCTGATAAACTTGCCTCGCATCTGACCGCCATAGTAGTAGCCCAAGTCTCCGAAGTCACCAGAGTGATAGCTTTCACCGACCCTGGTATATTCGCTGGGATCAAGCAATTCAAACTCCGCGAAACCTATAATTTTAACCGCCGAACCAAAGTTGTATTGTGTGGGGTCATACACGCCCTTAGGATTGTCATTGCCTTGCAGGTCATAAATAGTCTGAGCATCTTCATTTTGTTTATTGTTTGCTCTGACATCGTCAGGAACAGTAGTTATAGGAACAATGATTCTTCTGGTGTTGCTGGCTATTCTGGCTTCCACAGCTTGATCCGTAGGCCCTACCATATTTCCATACTCAGGCACTATGTAGTCGCTAAGAGTCAAAGCTTGGAAGAAACCGTTTATAAGCCTGTCTCTATAATTATTTGCTCCTCCTTTGTCGTTAGAGGGGTCGACCGGACCATAGCTGCATTTATTCTTAGCTATCATATCATCAGGAAGAGCTATAACATCAACTTCCTTGTCCACAAGTGAACCCAAAAGTATGTTATTCAAGAAAAGTCTTCTGGTCGCAATATTAGCATGAGGGTGTCCGCCAAGAAAGGTGACGGTTCCCGAAGCTATATTATGTGTAATATAGCGAACCTCTTCTTTGTCGGCTTTTAAGTTTTTCTCATAACGGCTTCCAAGAATCTTAACATCTCCCTTGAGAAGTTCTTTTCTGAAACCGCAGTTAGCTCCCACACAAGTGCTGATCTCACTTGGACCATGAGTTTGACAATAGGTAAGTTTCTCTTTGACTACAGAGTTTAAAATAGGGGTTATCTTTGGGCCAGGTTCATAGTTACCGCCATAAGAGCTGCCATAGGTTCTTTGTATCGGCACAGAAGAATAGTGAGCAGCTCTATTCTGCTCACCGGAGGGGAAAGCGGTATAAGTAAAATCATGGAACATCAAGCATTTGTCGTAAGCACGCTTAATCTTGGTTTTATTATTTTTAACTTCCATTATAGATTCTACTTGAGCTTCTGTTCTCTGATGCTGAAGATCTACACCGACCTCCTTGTCTGTAAGATTTGCTATGCTGTCTCCGACAAATTGCTCATAGACATCAGACATCGTTAATGCCATGTCCAAAGTTTCGCAAGCAAAGCACTGCGCATAAAGAAAACCGCCTTTAAGCACATGCTCTCTGATCATGTTCACTATCATAAACTTGCTCTTTTGCCCTGCCGTAGCCTTACCAAACCAACTTTTATCATAGAGAGGAACAGGATCCGAGACCGTTTTGTGATCGTTTTGCCATCCGCCAAAGGCTCTATAACCTTTATAGGGAACCTTGAAGAATGCTCCCAAGTCATCCTTGTAACCCCTTGCACGCGCCAACTGATTTTCTTTCCAAATAGCCTTGCAGCCGGTTTCCGCGCCATTTACACTGCTGCCGCAGTACCATGGAGGAGTTGAGGTGTCGTTAAAATATTCTTTATATTTTTTGCTGATAGACGACAAAACCTTGGTTCTGTCAGTGCAGGTAAACGGGATGTCGATACATCTCTTGTGCTGATTTTGACAATCGTTTTCAGCATAACTCTTAAATTTAGATTCATCTACATGTAGCTCTCCTTTACTTTTATAAATAAAGGGAAGATCTTCGCAGTAGAATTTGCCATTTTTAAGAGAAAGCTTACTTCTACAATAAGAGCAAAGACGTTCTAAACCCTCTTCTGTAGCAGGTATCTCTTTATGAAAGATCATTTTATAACATGTGGGCACTTGGTAACTAGAGCGGATTCTCGCTTTTCTGCCCATAATAGAACAACCCTGACCGCCTCCGGTAAAATCTTCATGATGCAAATGCACCCAGTGATATTTGTCTAATTCTCCCTCAGCAAGAATTTTATCGTCATGCATCACTGTGCATTTATTTTCCTCATATTCTTGATTGCGTTTCCATCCCGTAGGAGTAGGAAGCGAATAATCTCCGAAAGGAATCTTGGCATCTTTCAGACATCTGATAACAGGGTCTGTCTGAGCAGTAGAATATATAGCTATTCTAGGGCGTTTATAGAGTCTTATTATGTTTCCTGAATATTTTCTATAGAGAGCATTCAAGTCATCAATATTATTATATTCTTGTGCTATAAGCTGAAATTCACCTTTACCAGGAGATGACACTGTCATTCTGAAACCGTAGTCTTCAGCTTTTTTCGCAACCGCATATTTGCCATCTGAACCTTTTGGACCTGCAGGCAACAAAAAACCGCCGCCCTCTTCATCCAAAAGCCATTCTACAGGAATATAGCCCAAGTCTTCTCCGTCTTCAATTCGCAAACACCAAAAAGCCAAACCATAAGCTTTTTCATAGCCAAAATCCCTTCTTGCAGTAAATCCGCCATCCCAGCCTAGAACTCCGTTAGCGCTACCGCTCGCAGCCCAAGTGCTCTCATATTGCTTTCCAGGACCCAAAGGAATATAAACCTTGGGATCAAAGTTTTCCACTTCATCAGCGGCTGGGTCTTGTTTATTGCCTTCACCCAGCTTAAGAATATATTCCATGCCTTCTCTGAAGCCGTCATCGTCCTCAAAGAAGCTGCAAGCATAAGACTTTTTCGCCAAGTCTTTGACAACTCCGTGAGGTATGACCAAAGGAGCCATAGCTACGTTGTCTTCTCCTCTGCCGTCACCTCTGGCAGCAAAAACTTCTTGAGAATTCACGTTCAAAACTCTGGCAAAAAAAAGTCCCACATCAAGCTTGGCATGTACCTCGAGCTTGTTGGGACGAACATTTATTTCTAAATCCTCAAGCTCTTTTTCAGAAAAGCCGTTAGTCATTATAACTTCTTTAATTTGAGCTTTTATATTGGCTTCTGCCGCAGCATTTAAGTTTCCGGAACTTTTATATCCGACTAAAGTATCAAAGCCGGCAAGCCAGCCTGCATTAACAGCAGTCTGTAAACGGTTTTGTTGATAATAAACATAACCGATGTCAGTAACAATGGCTACCATGCCAAGTAAAAATAACGCAGCGAGACCTGTCATAACCATGACAGCGCCTCTTCTACAATCAGCTCTAAAAAGTTTCATAGCTACAGGTCTCCTTGAGTTATTTTTTTATTCCTTACGTTCTACTGCAAAAGCAGACAAGGTAACTGCGCCCTCTTTATTTTCACCGCCAACCAGAGCATACATAAAGGGAGTGATTAGCGTCAAGTCATAAGTGGCCTTAACTTCTACTTCGCGTCTATTTAGACCTACACCGTTTATCTCAGGGGCATTATTGACAGGATCTATAGCTATATTAAAATCTTTCTTGTCCATTATAGGAGATTTAAACTGCCAGAAAACGTCAACTATCTCTGACTTAGGCGCATGAGTAGTAGAAAGGAACAGATTAGGAGCTATGAGCTGATTTTTGCGCACACTGCCTGCGCGGGCAGCCTGAATACATTGGAAGTTGAGGTTGGTCCAGCAATGCAAGGCTCTTCCAAAATCAAAGACACCCATTATCATCAAAAGAAAAATGGGCAAAGCCAAAGCTATTTCAACAATTCCCTGTCCGTATTTTTTATTAACACGCATATTTCTCACTCTCCGTTGCAACATTCAGTATCTTAAGCATAACTAATTTAAAATTGTCGCATGTACACAGGCTTTTTAAAGGAAGCTTGAGCTCTAAGAGTCAAAGAGGCTTTACCTCCTAGTTTTTCCGCCAAAGTCTGATAGAAAGGCGTATAGAGAGGGGACTCATAAGATGCCATAACCTTGTACACATAGGCATCCGAGTCGGTGCCGACTTTAAGTTTCGGTCCTTGGTTTTGAAGTTTTTCAGGAGGGTCTGCGCTGACAAGAAAGCTTTCACTCCACCACGAAGGCTTTTGAGTCAAAGCATAGTTTTGCGCCACCGCCATGTCATCAGCTCCTGAAACAGCCCAATACTTGGCCGTATCACCCACAAGCTGCTGAAGGGTCAAAAAGTTGTAAAAAGCAAAACCGAAGTCTATTATGCCGCCAAAAATAATAATCAAAAAGAAAGGAAAAACAATGGCCAGCTCAACTAAAGCTTGTCCGCTTTTTTTCGAATGTCTAAATCGCTTTAACATAGTTTTCATCTCCTAATGATATTATTAAAGCAAATTCCGTACCGCTTTCATTAATAGCTGTGAAAAACATAAAAAGACATTTTTAATTTTCACTGCCCGCTGTTTGCAAGTTACGCATATTATTATACCATACTATTAGCTTGTTGCGCCTAATTGTTCGTTATCGGGTACATTTATTTATATCCATAGATGGACACAGATTCACACAGATGAGGGCAAAATTGGGCAAAAATTGCATTCTGCTACCGCATAATCACAATTTTTGCCCTAGCCTCTGATTAAGGACAGATGCTGATGTTCGATGCTAGGGGGAG
>JAAYNI010000084.1 GCA_012520995.1 Candidatus Rifleibacteriota bacterium | reverse complement strand
TTTAAAATCTGGTTATTGATTAATTTATGACAATCTTCTATCAAACTGATCGGAGAAACAGTAACACTTCTGAACTTGCCAGGCTTTGCAAAATCCAAGAGGTTGCCTATTATTCCTTCCAAGCGGTCTATTTCTTTCTCGATTATAGAAAAAGATTCATACTTGGGATCATCTTCCCCGAACTCGCCTTCTAAAAGTTGCACTATTATTTTCATACCAGTAAGGGGATTTCTGATTTCATGAGCAATGCCTGCCGCCAAAACACCAAGAGCAGCCAGCTTATCCGCTCTCAAAAGCTGTTCTTCCATTGCGGTAGCCTTAGTCACATCCCTTATAAAACATGAAACCCCCATTTTGGTTCTTTGCTCATCAAGAATGGGAAAAACGTTAGCTATTAAAACTGTTTTTTGCCCCTTTATTCTCAAAGAAAGTTTTTGATGCTCTATGGTAATACCTGTATTTAAAACATCTGCTATTAAGGAATGAATTTCTTCAGGAAGCGGATCTTCCGCCTTAAATAGGTTCCAGCCTTCAGGAAATTTTCTTGTCCAAAATATTTTGGCTGCTAAATTCGCATAAGTCAGAGTTCCATCGTTGTCAAAGGTCATAACGCTATAGTTCATATTTTCCAATATTCTCTCTGTAACACCCTTCAAGTTAAGAATATTGTTGAACATAACATCGATAGAAGCAATTTGAGTGGCAATAATCCTCAAGCCTATAATATCTTCATTTCTGTAAGCGTAAGACTTTTTACTGCCTATAGCCAGCACGCCCTTTAAAACACCGGAAACTTCAATCGGTAATATAAGAACCGAATTAAATTCATCCGTATAAGTAAGATAAGGCTTGAGTTCTTGGCCTGAAAGCCCTACGGCCCCCTCCCCCATTTTTACCCTGGTTGGAAAAGAAATCGAGTCTTTGTCGGTTTTCGCTTCAAGCCATTCACCGTCATCACTGGGAAAATAGATGACGTAAGAATCGAATGAAATGAAGCTCCTTGCGACTTTGCCTATAGCATCATAGATATTTCTTAAATCAATCAAGGATTCCGTTTGCTGTGAAATGTCATAAAGAGCTGAGAGCCTGGAGTTTTTATGTATAATTTCGTTTGTCAGTCTGAAATTTTCAAAAAGAGAACCCATCAAGGGAGTGAGACATTCCAAGAGGTTTTGCTGAACAGCCGTAAGATCGGGATCATTAACAGCATGACAAACAAGCAAGAGAGCCGAAGGCTTGCCTGCAAGGATAACAGGCCAACAAGTCATCTTCAATGTTTCATTGGCATGCCAGTCAGCTGGCACTCTATTATCACGTCTTTCAAGATTTTCTGTCACATGTAAAAAATCTTCAAAGCAAAGCTCATAAAATCTTTGAGAGAAAACTGGCTCAGGAATATCTTCAGAGAAACTCTTTACAAAGGGCACCATTTGATTGTTCTTTTCGTGAGGCACCAAAAGCATGGCGCCAAGAGCATCCGCTACAGCAACCGCACTTTCTGTCAACAAAAGCAAAGCTCTGTCGGGAGTCAGATGAGAAATAGCCTGAGCAATCTCTCTATATACAGATATGCCTATGACAGAACCTTCGCGTATTTTATTCGACATTTTTTCCACCATAGAATTTCAATTTTTCAAAAAAATCCGGACAGGAGATGTTAACACAATCTGCGTTCATTATCATTAAGGGATTAGGCAAAAGAGAAGCCAAAACCGAAAATGTCATGGCAAGCCTGTGATCGCCAAACGAATCCAAAACAATATTAGAAGCTTGCGAAAACCCTCCAAAAATTTTAAATCCATCAGGCTTTTCTTCGCACGAGACTCCAAGTTTCTTCAGCTGGCTGATTAAACAAGCAATCCTATCGCTTTCCTTCACCCGTAACTCCCACGCTCCGGAAACTTCAGAAGTCCCATTCGCAAAAGCCATGGCTGCTGCCAACAAAGGAAGCTCATCAATCATTGAAGCCGCCTCCTCAGGTTCTACAGTAAAAGCTTTAAGAGAGGAAGCTGTAACCCTGACATCTCCATACTTTTCAAAAGACTCCCCTTTGATATGGAGAGTTATAGCCCCACCCGCTTCTTGCAGCTTTCTTATAAAAGCCGTTCTGGAATCGTTGAGCAAAACATCTTTTATCAAAATATCGGAGCCTGGCTTCAGCAAAGCAAGTAAGATAAAATAAGCAGCAGAGCTTATATCGCCCGGGATATAAAAATAAAGTTCATGGTTTGTTTTTGTCAAAAATGAAAGCTTTTCACTATGCCGAAGGTTTTCTCTAGCAAAGAGAAAAGCAAAAAGGCGTTCAGTATGATCTCTGAAAGTATGAGGCGATGAAACCTTAAACGGCTTTTCTGAGGATAGAGAAGCAAAAAGCAAAGATGAGTCCACTTGAGCTGAAGAGGCTTTATTTTCCCATTCGATGAATTCAGTCTGACCCTTAGACTCTATTCTAAGAGGCAAGCAACCTTCTTTTTTAAGAAAGCTTATATTAAGTCCTGCCTTCCTCAATGGTTCTACAACCCTCATCATAGGTCTGTTAGAAAGCGAATCATCTCCAGAGAGCTCGTATATGCCAGGCAAATTAGCAGAAAGACCCAAAAAAAGCCTCGCAAGAGTAGCAGAGTTGCCGCAATAAATTGTTAACGGAAGTTCGCCACGCTCTCGTAAAGGCTCTGTGTTTTCCAGAACGAAGCAATCATTTTCCTTTAAAAGCTTAACTCCCATGTCATTAACCGCTTTCAAAGAAGACTTAACGTCTTCTGAAAAAGGTAAATTTCCAAGAGTTATCTTGCCTTTCAATATCAAAGAAAGCAAGACTAGCCTTACAGATACAGACTTGTCTCCTAAAAAAACAATTTCTCCTGTCAGAGGCTTTCTGAGAGGAGAAATCAAAAAATCCATTTTAGAAATTCATCTCACGGCCAAGCATTATATCCAAAATCTGCTCATCAGTAGCAAGCATACCAGGAGCAGCTATTTTTCCTATATTTGCAAGACCTGAAGGGATGTCATGTCCAACTATTCCGTTTGTGAAAGGCAGTTTTACACCGTTTATAGCCATCATTGCTGACTGAAAAGCTGAATCAACCGCACACACAAGCTTCATAGCGCAGCCTACTTTGGCACCATCACAAATAATCCCTGTAATACTGCCTATCATATTGTTAACAGCCGCAGTGGCATCTTCAAGATTTCCGCCCATCATGTATGTAATACCCGCAGCTAAACCCGTACCAGAACAAACGACACAACCGCACATAGCAGAAAGGGTTCCAGTGTGATGCTTAAGTATAGTAGTTATACAATGACTTATCGCCAACGCTTCGGCTAATTTGTCTATTCCCTCGCCCATTTCTTGAGCCAAGGTATAAAGAGGCAAAGTTATGGAAAGCCCTTGATTGCCTGAACCAGCAGAGGTGACTACAGGCAAGTTCATACCTGACATTCTCGCATCTACTGCGGCAGTGGTAAGAGCCTTTGCTCTGTTAATAACATCTTTTCCCATCCAACCCATATCCATAAGCAAGTTATAAGTACTGCCTATTTTAAGACCGCCGCTTTCAAGTCCAGCTTGCGCAACTGCAATATTGGTTTCCACACCCTTCAGCAAATATTCTCTAAGCCCTACAGAAATATGAGGCAAAGCATCCCAGATTTCCTCGAATGGCCGTTTAGAAAGTTCTTCTCGCAACGCTAAAACTTTGTCAGCACTTTTGCCTTTTTTCTCAGCCTCAAAAATGATATTGCCATTTTGCTCAAGGCGAACAACGTTTTCGTGGCTTCCGGAAATCACACATTTACCCACAGAGCCATTTTCGCATGTTACTGTTATTGCAACATAAAGTCCGTGAAGCTTACCAGCTAACATCAAAGCAATTTTTCCATTTTCAACAAGAGCCCTGGCTTCTTCAAGCTGTTTTTCGCTGATAGATTCGAGTATGGACATATCGGGATTTTCTATTCCTGACAAAGCTCCTAAAGCAGTTGCCAATGAGATGCCTCTGCTGCCGCCTGTTCCAGGAATCCCCACTTCCATGGCATTTTTTAGCAAATTAGTGGAAAGCTTTACTTCAATGGTTTCTATAGAGCCTGAAGTCAAAGCTCTAGCCTTAGCAGCGGCTATAGCTATAGCGACAGGTTCAGTACAGCCCATCGCTTCCTTAACGTCCGCGAATAAAGCAGCTTCTAATAGTTCAGAAACAGAGAGATCCGAATATTTTTTAGAAAATTTATTTGCATCCTCAGACATTAGAGTCACCCTAAATATCTCCTAACCCATCAAAAGGTGATTTGCTCTGTGAATCAGAAGATTCGGCTGGAGTAGAAAAAGGATCTGCCATACCGCCGAATGGATCAGCTAAGCCGCCAAACGGATCCGCAAGTGCAGGAGTTGCCGATTCAGCATCAGATTCATCCGCAGAGGAACCAGCTGTTCCAAATGGGTCTGCAGGCGCAGCTCCGAATGGGTCAGCCATACCGCCAAACGGATCAGCTATATCGCCCAAAGGATTGGGAAGGCTTTCCACAGGTTGATTTCCTAGCGAACCTGTATCAGCAGAAAACCCCGTAAACATTGATTTTGTCAGAACGGGCACAGAAGAGTCACTTTGCGAACTGGATTGTTGAGAAGTTGTTCCTGAAGAGGCCGACTGAACAGAGATTCCGGTTTTTTTCTTTGAATTAGCTTCAGCCTGTTCAATAAGGCGTCCCCATTCCTCAGGTGTCATAATGTCTTCCGTATCAGTGATCAAAATATCAGTTGATTTTTTTATAAATATACTAGACTCAAGAGGATGCTCTGTATATTTAGCAGTTTCAGGCTGAGCAGGACGCTCAACCTTGCCTGCTTCCATGTTTGCATTGAAGCCGCTCTTATTCAAGGAATCAGTAGACTTGAAACTGATAATTTTTTGCATATGAGGAGAGAAACTTATAGTCAAGCCTACAAAAACGACAGAAACTATACTCATCAATTTGATAAGTATATTCAATGATGGACCAGAAGTGTCTTTAAAAGGATCCCCGACCGTATCTCCAACTACAGCAGCCTTATGACTGTCAGAGCCTTTGCCGCCAAAATGTCCTGATTCCACATATTTTTTTGCGTTGTCCCAAGCACCGCCGGCGTTTGACATCATTATAGCCATAGCAAAGCCCGTAGACAAAGCTCCTACCAACATGCCAATGACACCTGGAACACCGAGCAGCACACCCATAACTATTGGAGAAATCACAGCAAGTAAGCTAGGAGCTATCATTTCTTTCTGCGCTCCTTCAGTAGCTATCTTGACACAAGATACGTAATCCGCCTTAGCGGAAGGATCACCCTTTAACAAAGCAGGGATCTCTTTGAACTGCCGACGCACTTCTTCAACCATTTTATGAGCAGCTCTGCCAACTGCGTTCATAGTCATAGAACAGAAAACGAAGACCAGCATTGAGCCTATAAACATACCCGCCAGAACCAAGGGGTTCATCATGTCGACACCATAATAATGCATAAAATCGCCCATTTCTGCTTCTTTGAGATGAACGGCTTTATACACAGTGGGATATATGTACTGATCCATTATATCAGCTGTAGACCTGGCATGCTTCAGAAGAACCATTCGTATTTCTTCTATATATCCGCCCAAAAGAGCCAAGCCAGTAAGAGCGGCGGAACCTATAGCAAATCCCTTGCCTGTAGCAGCAGTAGTATTGCCAAGAGAGTCTAGCATATCTGTTCTGCGCCTGACTTCATCACCTAGACCTGCCATGGCGGCATTTCCGCCTGCATTATCAGCTATGGGACCATAGGCATCTGTTGCCAATGTGTAACCCAAAGTTGAGAGCATACCTACAGCTGCCATGCCTATCCCATAAAGCCCCATTGATGGCAAAGAAAAACCGTTTGATAAAGCATAGGCTCCTAAAATAGTCACACATATTATGAAAATAGGCATAGCAGTAGACATCATGCCAGTAGCCATACCACCAATAATAACAGTGGCATAACCTGTTTCTGCTTGCGAGGCGACTTCTTTGGTAGGCGGATAGTCTTCTGAAGTGTAATAGTTAGTCGCATAGCCTATAAAAACGCCTGCAGCAAGACCCAAAATAATGCAAGACCATATTCTCCAGTAAAATTCATTAGGCAAAAGGTGCAAGCAAAAAATAAAAGAAACAAAACATGTAAGTATTGAGGAAATTATAAGACCCCTTGTAAGAGAACTCATAAGCTCTTTCTGAGTTGATTTTTCTTTGGCTTTTACAGTTTGAACGCCTACCAAAGAACAGAATATGCCTATACCAGACAAAACCAAAGGCATAAGAGCTGCACCGCATTGAACATCAGAGCCCAGATGTTTGAATGCTGCCGCTCCCAAAGCTGCAGTGGCTATCATAGAACCATAATAAGATTCATAAAGATCCGCACCCATCCCCGCAACGTCACCAACATTGTCTCCAACATTGTCAGCTATTGTAGCTGGGTTTCTTGGATCATCCTCAGGAATACCTGCTTCTGTTTTGCCTACCAAGTCAGCGGCAACGTCAGCAGCCTTAGTAAAAATACCGCCGCCAACACGGGCAAACAATGCCATAGAACTCGCACCCATGCCAAAAGTCAGCATGATAGCAGTCAGTTCAGTATAATGATGTATAGCAAAATTGCTTGTCGCTATAGCTCCGTCAGGGAACTGTATAGTTTGTTCCATTACCCAGTTAAGCAAAGCCCACCAAATAGAAATATCCAGCAAGCCGAAGCCCACAATTACAAAGCCTATTGCCGCACCGCTTTTGAAAGCTACTTGAAGACCTCTGTTAAGGGATTCGCTAGCCGCAGCAGCAGTTCTGTTGCTGGCGCTTGTAGCTATAATCATACCTAAATAGCCCGAGAATGCGGAGAAAAATCCTCCTGACAAAAAGGCTAATGGTGTCCAGTAGCTCTGAAGTTTCAGAACAGCCAAAAAGGCTAAAAAAAGAAAAGCCACAAAGAAAAATATTCCAACAACTTTGTACTGTGACTTCAGGTAAGATTTTGCACCTTCCTTCACATATCCAGCAATTGTCTGGGACTTTTCCGTACCAGGATCTTCTTTCATCATGAGACTATAGAAAATCCACGCAGCTATCAAGGCTAAGAGAGCACCGACAGGTGCGACAAGATATGCCATATTCAAATCAATTCCTCCTCCTCAAGGGCTGACAGAAGATTTTTTGTCTTAATTCGCTATAACTTTTGCTTCAGCCGCAGGGATAATATATACATGTTTTTTTATTTTCTTTTCTAGAGCATAAATCCTAACACAGAGAATTGCTATTTGTCTCAAAAATAATAAAATTTTCTGCCTCCTGCGCAGTTGTAATTTAAAATGTTACAATTTCAGAAAGACAACAAAACGAGGAGCAAGAAACGATGCTCTATAAAAACTGGAAAAAAGGCTTCGTAGGCGTAGCTGCAACCTTGGCTTTAGGCGTTGCCTTGGGCACAGCGGTTATGGTTGTATCCAAAGAGATGATCAAAAGTTCCAAAGAAAACAAAACTCTCAAACACCCAACTGCCTCTCCAGAACATCAAGATGCGTATATAAATTATGAAAAGGCTTTGAGAAATTACGAAAAAGCCATTAAAGAAAACAGCCCACAACAAGAAGCTTATAGATTGGAGTGTGAAAAGTCCAAAAAAGAACTGGAACTTTCACTCTTTAAAAATATTCCAGGTATAACACAAAAAGATCTCGAACCATGTTCTGAGCTTCACGGAATCACTCCTCAGAGTGACTCTATCCAAAAAGCAGACGAACAATTTCACACACAGGAAGCCGATCCCTTCGGAGTTCTAACAGAGGAACTTGACTCTTCCGCAAAAAGCAATAATAAACAGCGCTAGTAGACTGTTGCGCCTAATTGTTCGCTGTCAGACACACTTTTTTTATCTATAGATGGACACAGATTCACACAGATGGGATTTTAAGCATAGCTTAAAATCAGGGAGCAAGACGTAGGAATAGAAAAGGCAAAACCCAAGACACAGGACAGAAACTGCAAAAAAGACTAAAAGATTTATTTATAATTTCTAATTTATTTGCTGCTGCATAATCACAATTTTTGCCCTAGCCTCTGATTAAAGACAGATGCCTAATGACCGTGATGAGTGATGAGTGACGAGTGGTGCGTAACGCGAAAGGAGAGTTTTTGGGTAGCCACCTATCGAAATCACATTTTTAAGAGATTAGAAATAATTGCCGTTTTTTCCTGCAATAAGCTAGCAGTTTTCCCAGAAAACAAGCATGCCGCTTTGTTTCCCTGAGTTATAAAAACACTCCCCTGCTTTTCAGCCTCAGCCTCCAATATTTCTCTTTTCTTTTTCCATAGTTTAGGTTTATTGAAAAGCAGCAATTTATATTTTTGCCCGCTTTTCAATAAATCGCCTTTCAAAAAAGAAAAGCCGCCAAAAAAATCTGAAAGACACTCTGAATATTCCAGTCTGTTAAAACCAACGTTGAAACTTAGAGGCACAAAAAGTTTTTTTCCTGCAGCAAAGCTTAATCTGAAAGGAACTTCCTTGTTCTTAAGAAGGTTAGGAAAAAGTTTTGCAACACCTTTGATCTTATTAGAAAGAACAGGTGAAAGCGAAACCGGAAAATACCGCCAAGCCGCCGCCAAAGAGAAATTTTTCTCAAAACCTATCTGAGAAAGGCAAACAACCTTTCCTCCCATAAGAGTAACTTCCAAATAATACTCAGCTTCTATATATTTTTCCGCAATAACTTGAATATTCGTATCCTGTCCAGCAGTCAGTTTTTCCCAAAATAGAGGCAACTCGCGATAGGCCTTCAAAAGATAAATATTTTCACTGTCAACACCGTTATTTGCAAATTTTATACAAAGCGGCGGAGCACAGCGGCTTATTGCAAAAGCTGAGATATCTGAAAATTTTTCCGCAACAATATATTCAGGTTGAGTGAAAGCGTTTTTTTTTAATAAATCTCTGAAAAAATCACGCCTCTCTAAGTATTTATATTCATTAAGCTCAAGAAGAGACTGAGGTAAAACGAAAGAAGAGTTTTCAAGCTCACAAGAAAAACCTTTGCCCTGCTCAAGTGACTTTATTTTAAATCCTGAACCCTCACTCATTGTCAGTCTTCCAAATTAAATTCCAAAGCTTTTATTTCCGCTGCTACAACCGGGTCATATGATGCTCTGTTACGACTTCTTAATTCAACAAGCTCTATTTCATGAAAGTGCAGAAGTTTCTTGAGCATGTTCAAATCTCGCAAAATATAGGGATCATCATTTGGAATTTCCAGGGCCCTTGAATAATAATTAAATGCCTGCCTGAATTTTCTTTCTTCGAATCTGATCTGCCCCATAAGTCTAAAAGCTTCATAGTTAGAAGGATCCAAACTTACCGCCCGCTCAAGTCTGAGCATTGCGTCATCAAATCTCTCGTGATAGTAATCTTCTTTTGCAACTTTGAAATAGGCTTCAGAACGTATTTTCTTAACGCACTTTCCAACCTCTGTCGCCCCCTCTTGGGATGCTGTCTCGCGCATAGCGTTTCCATCCTCAGTCTCGACTCTGAAGTTACGTATTCTGCTTATATGTCTGCTCATATCCAATCTCACCTGATGAGGCAAAATAAGCAGTTTGTAAACAAGGAAAAGTCCCAGAGCGGCTATTAAAATTTTAAAAATTGGAAAACGTCTTTTCAGCGCCATTCATGAAACCACGCATCTGAAGTTGAAATCCCACGTTTTTTCAAATATCTAAGCCATTTTGCAGCCCTGTTCTTATTCTTTGAGAAAACCTCAGCAAAATGATAACCCCCAAAAGCGGCTCTTCGCTTTTGGCTGTCATTGCCCATCTCAAATGCAGTCAAAGCTGCCGATTCAGCAATATCTTCCAAGGGCATAAACCCCGCAGACTCAAGCTTTGCCTTACAATGCTCAACAACCAAAGGCGAAGAGGCAAAACAGGCGAGAACTTTAACCTTTATCAGATTCAATTCCGCAACCACTTCTCCCTCCAAATCCTCAGAAGCCTTCAAAAGCTCTTCAACCCATTCCAAAGTAGCGAAAGGATCGTCAACAACTTGAGGATATAAACCGCTCAGCAAATAATGTTTCAAATGTCTTTTTGAAACCTTTGTCAATTCGCTCCAAGATTGCGTAGATTTTTCAGGCATACAAAGCTTGATAGCAAGGTCAAGTTCTTCTTGTTCAAGTCGCGAAAGTGAAAGAGCATATTGCTCTCGCAGTCTGCCAAGTTCTTTAAGTCTCTCTGATTTAAAGTCTTCAATTTCCGCTTCCAGAGAATAAACAGAAGAAAGCAAATATTTCAAAACAAAAGCATCGCTGCCTTTGTAATCAGGCCAAAGGCTAAAAAATCTTTCAAATCTCTTTGCTGCCAGAGTGTAATCAGAGGACAGAAAAGCCGCTTTCGCGTCGCTTATTAGCTCCTCAGGTGTTAAAGCCATAAGAGGCAAGGAAGCAAAAGCAAAAAAAAGTAGAAAAAGAAAAATTGTTAAATGTTTTTTCATATGCTGACTCAAACTATCGGGACAGCTCTGAAAATAATTAACCAAGATTTGCAACCACGATAAACACGAACTAAGAACACAAAAACTTTAAAATCAGCAGCTTACGAAGATAAAGTCTTAAAAAGCGACACAAATTGCAAGTCTATGTTAATAGAATGCAATTTTGGTCAAGTCTCGGAGCAAGACAGAAATTTGCAAGTTTGATTGCAGAATTGCTGGCTTAAAGCGAGACCTAAATTAAAGCAAAGCTTTCATCAAATTTTCTGCCTTTTTTGTTTCGTGGTTAAAAAAAATTAAGTTCTGAATCTGTGCAATATGCGGATAAAAGATACTTAAAGAAATGATTCTAGAGCTATTCTTCAGGCTGAGCTTCTTTCTGTTCATTTTCAGAAAGTTCGGATTCAGCAGATTCGGAAATACCGCCTGTCAAAGAATTATCTTTAAAAGAATGCCCGTTTTTGGCAGCTTCGATTCTGGCATCTTCAGATTTTTCAATCAAAATCGGATAATGAGTGGCATCTGCTGGATAGGTTGCAGAACCAATAATCAAACCTGCTTGTTCAGGCATGTTTATAGCCGATGTTTCATTCAGCTTCTCAAAAACCTTTTGTAAACGTTTGGCAATACCTTCTGCTTGAGCAGCATCGCTCTCTGTCAAGATTGCATAGAAAAGTTCATCTTTTTCGCCTTCAAAACCCAAGTCAAAACGACGGATACAGGTTTTAAGAGCCTTGGCCGCATGTTTTCTGGAAACGATTTTTTGTTCAGAGGAAAGTTCTTCGTAACCAGATATCTTGATACTTAACAGACTCATTTCCTGACTATAGCGTTCAGAGCGTTCAAGTTCCAACTCAATTTGCTCCTGGAAGTTCCTGTGAGTTATTAAGGAGGTTTCAGGAGCCTTGTATGCTCTGCAGTCTTCAAGTTGTTTTTCGGGAATGCCTTCAAGCATTTCATAAAGGATTTTCACAGAAGCAAAAGAAGCTTTGAAGCGTTTATTGCCGCTTGAGGAAAATATAATAAAAGCCTTTTCAAGGTTTCTCAAAACAAGAGGTATAACTACAAATGAAATTTTAGTAATAGGCGAAGAATATCTAGTGCAAGCATTTTTCGCCATATCAAAAAGTGCCTCAGAGCCTAACTCTCCAGTATAAACCACATGCATTTTATTTTCTTTGAGTATATAGCGCGAACCAGCCAACAACGGCGGCATTTGGCCTGTCTCAAATTTAACTTGTATTTTATTGCCATCCAAAACTATCAAGGACATGTAATCTTGCCCGGTCACAGGCAAAACAGCCTCTGAAACCTTTTGCAGAAGCTCAGAATCCCTGTCTTTTGCAACTCTCACCACATCAAGTGCCTTTCGTAAAGACTTTTTTCGAAATCTTTTTCGATAATGATGGGTATGTTTCTGATTAATACCTCTGACAAAAAGCATTAGCGTGTTGACTATCAACAAAATGGCTAAAACAAGTGGAATATTGAGCGATACGCTCCAGTCCTGCTTCTGCCAGTTGACGTTTACCAGCAATACAGCTACTAAAATCAGGTTTGCAAAAAAATAAAAATTCGGATTTGCCGCTTTTTTATTTTGTTCTTTCATTAAGAATATCCGCCTTCCCAAAACACATGCAAACAAAGACTATTGCCGACAGGCGATCTTGTCTGATATATGTTAATATTGTTTCTTATTTAATTATACACGTCTTATTTTTTAATATCAATCTAGAAGGCTCCAGCTTGGGCACAATCAAATCACAAAAAAATTCTTTTGATGAAATTTTCTTAAAGAAACTCCTCCCTGATACAAAAAGCGACTTTTCCGGGTTCAGCGGAATAGCTGGAGCTATGGCTCTAAAACGCTTTGCAAGCTCAGGTGGCATAAAAATATTCATAACATCTACTCCCGAACGTGCCACAGATCTTTATGAAAATCTTTCCACTTGGCAAAAAACTGGCGAAAAGGATCTTCTGCTCTTTCTTCCAGAAAAAACATCGATATACGCCCAAACAGACGTAGACGCAAAAATCAGAAATGACAGAGCTGCTGCTTTTGCTGCCCAAAGTCAAGAAAACTTAATGATATTGGTGCCAGCACAAGCCCTTATTGAACGTTTCGACAAGCCGGCTGCTAGACAAAACTCTTTTATTGAAGTGAAAAAAGGTGACAGAGTAAAAAGAACTCAACTTTTGGAAAGCCTGACAAACCTGGGATACAAGAGAACAGCCCTGACAGAAGAAGCGGGCAGTTTTTCAGTCAGAGGAGCTATAATAGATATATTTCCTTCAGGAGAGGATTTTCCTGTAAGAATAGACTTTTTCGGCGATGAAGCTGAAAGTATAAAACTCTTTGTGCCAGAAACACAAAGAACCTTCGACAAAATCTCACAAACACGTATAGGACCTGCGGCTGAAACCATTATTGATGAAAAGCTTCTTGAAGAAGTCAACCGCAAAGTGTCTCAACACGCCTCAACATTAAGCACTACTTTAAGAGTCCTTTTGGAGAGAAGACTTCACAGGTTGAACAGCTCAACCGACAACTCCGCTCTAAAAGAGCTAATACCATTTATAGAACCATTCAAAGCCTCTTTTTTCGATTACTTTGACAACTGCACTCTTATAGCGGAAGATCCCGATCAGCTTGAAGCTGCTATACATGAGTCATACAATTATATCTGGGCAACCTATGAAGCAGAGGCGGAAAAAACACCACTCCTCTCTCCCGACTTTTACTATCATAAGCCTGCAACAATAATCAGCCTGATTGAAAAACAAAACCCTCTGATTTTTTCAAGATTCGGCAAACCTTCTGCCGCACTTCAGAACCTAGAGCCCCTCGCACAGCCGGATCACTCCTCCTCAGACAGTATTATAAAAAGAATTAAAAACGCTATTACCAATGGCTGGGCCATAGTTCTCGTAATATCTGATGAAAACAGGCTTGCAAACCTCAAAGGCCTGATGGCCGATCGCAACATCCCTACCCGCTTATCGCCTGATCCTTTCAGCTTTGTCCACGGTACAGTCCTTCTGGTAAAAGGCAAGGCGGACAACGGATTTAAAGATAATGACGCCAAGCTCTTAGTTATAAGCGAAAGAGATATTTATCTAAAAGCCGCGGAAACCAGGTCTGTGAAACCCAGACGTTCCAGAGATATTTTGAGCATGGGAGACATAATCCCAGGCGATCTTGTAGTTCACGCAGAGCATGGAGTTGCCGAATTTGGAGGCTTCGTAACTCTGACAGCAGCAAATGCCTCTAAAGAATACGCACTTTTGAACTACGCGGATGCAGACAAACTCTATGTGCCTGCTGACCGCCTTCACAAGGTAACAAGATACATTGGCTCCGAAGGCTTCGTTCCTAAGATTGCCAGCCTCAACTCAAAAGTATGGGCCAATCGCAAAGAAAAAGCCAAAAAGAATATTGCCGCAATTGCCAAAGAACTTCTCGAACTCTATGCAAAGAGACAAGAACAAAAAGGTTTCAGCTTCGGTTCTGATGACGACATGCAAGCAGAAATGGAAAATCAGTTTCCTTACGTGGAAACACCTGATCAAATGCAGGCCATAATAGAAACAAAAGCAGACATGGAATCTGACATACCGATGGATCGTCTTATTTGTGGCGATGTAGGTTACGGAAAAACAGAAGTAGCTATGAGAGCAGCTTTTAAAGCGGTAAATTCAGGCAAACAAGTTGCAATACTCGCTCCAACAACCATTCTGGTGATGCAGCACTATAACAATTTCAAAGAAAGACTAAAAGACTTTCCTCTGACGGTTGATTTTGTAAGCAAATTCAAAAAGCCGGCTGAACAGAAAAAAGCAGTCGAAGATACATCAAAAGGCAAAATAGACATTCTTATAGGAACTCATAGGCTTTTATCAAAGGATATAGCCTTTAGAGATTTAGGTCTTTTGATAATAGACGAAGAACAGCGTTTTGGTGTAAAGCACAAAGAAAAACTCAAACAAATGAAAACAAACGTAGATGTCCTTACCCTTTCAGCGACTCCTATACCCAGAACACTGCAAATGTCATTATCGGGAATCAGACAAATCAGTGTAATCAATACTCCGCCAAGAGATCGAAAGCCTGTAAACACTTATGTTTCTCCTTTTGACGAAACTTGGATTAAACGTGCAGTCATAGAGGAACTTAAAAGAGGCGGACAAATATACTATGTTTTTAACAGAGTAGAAAAAATAGACGAAAAGTTGGCCTTTTTAAGGAATTTATTGCCTGAAGCCAGAATTGTAACTGCTCATGGGCAAATGACTGCATCTGCTATAGAAAAAAACATGCTGGATTTCTATCAGAAAAAATACGATCTGTTACTATGTACAACCATAATAGAATCCGGTCTTGATATACCGGATGTAAACACACTCATAGTTGACGGTGCAGAAAAACTTGGCCTTGCTCAGCTTTATCAGCTCAGAGGGCGTATAGGCAGATCTTCAAGACAAGCCACAGCCTATCTTTTCTACTCAAAAGGCAAAAAACTTACAAAAGATGCCACTCTGCGTCTTGAAACAATTGAAGAACACACAACCCTCGGCTCAGGTCTCAAAATAGCAATGCGCGATCTGCAAATCAGAGGAGCCGGGAATATTTTAGGAGAAACTCAAAGCGGCCATATAGCCGAAATTGGTTTCGCCCTCTACATGGAACTTCTGGAGAATGCCGTAGCAGAGCACAAAGGCGAAAAACAAAAGCCAGACACCGAACTTGAAATACCTGTAACAGCCTTTTTCCCAGCCACTTACATACCAGAACAGGAAATAAGAGTAGAAATCTATTCAAGATTGGCGGCATGCAAAGATGCTGATACAGTTAAAGATATAAAAGAAGAATGTCTTGACCGTTTCGGAGAAATACCGTTGGAAGCCATAGCATGCTTCGATCTTACTCTCTTAAGAATTAGAGCCTCGGAAGCAGGTATCAAAAAAATCAGCAAAATTTTTAACCGACTTAAAATTGAATTCGATAAAAAAGCGGCACTTCCGTCACCCGAAAAATTCTTCGTTATAAGTAACGAGCTTAGACACAGAATCGCTTTTACAGCCGATGACACAAACAGTCTGTCAATAATACTGAAAGACGAATCTTTTACATCGATCAAAAATGACTTGCAATATTTTTTCAATCTCTTGACGTAAAATCCCGCTACTCTTATAAAGAAAAGCCTATTTTTTTTGAGGCCAGAGCAGAACTTGTGCTATATTATTTCAAGATATAAAACAAGGAGATGGACATGAACAATTCTGCAAAAAAGGCCTTTCTCTCAGGAAACGCCGCAATTGCAAGAGGTGCTTGGGAAGCAGGCTGTAAATTTGCAGCCGCCTATCCTGGAACACCCTCCACTGAGATCATGGAGTTTTGTGGAACTTATGACGAAATAGACGCTCAATGGGCAGTAAATGAAAAAACCGCAATGGAAACAGTTATCGGAGCATGTTTTGGCGGAACACGGGCTATTTGTTCTCAGAAGCACGTTGGTTTAAACGTAGCCGCTGACCCTTTCTTTACAGCTTCTTATATAGGCGTAAACGCAGGGTTGGTTATAGTAACCGCTGATGACCCTGGCATGCACAGTTCGCAAAACGAACAAGACAACCGCTACTACGCCATGATGTCCAAAATGCCTTTGCTTGAGCCTTCAGACTCACAAGAAGCAAAGGACATGACAATCGAAGCTTTTGAAATTTCAGAACGCTTCAATACCCCGGTTCTTATTCGTACAACAACAAGAGTTTCTCACTCCGAAACAATTGTACAATTAGGCGAAAGACGTGAACAACCTGAAAAGGAATTCGTTCCTGACATGAACAGATATTGCACTTTGCCTAACATTTCCAGACAAATGCATGTCAAAGTCGAAAAAAGAGCCCTTGAACTTGAAAAATATGCCGCTGAAGAATCCAAGTTCAACTATATAACAATGGGTGACCCCAAAATCGGCATAATAGCAAGCGGTGTTGCCTACAGGCACGCAAAAGAAGCTTTTCCTCAAGCCTCCTTTCTGAAGCTTGGCATGTCATGGCCATATCCCAATGAACTTATCAAACGCTTTGCCTCTAAAGTGCAAAAGGTTATAGTTATAGAAGAAGGCGATCCATTTATAGAAAAAGCTGTCAGAACGCTCGGAATCAACTGTGTAGGCAAAAACTTGGTGCCTCTCTGCGGAGAGTTGAATCCTGATATCCTTTCTGAAGTTCTCTCAGAAGTAGTTTCTCCTCATTTGCCTGTAAAAACTGGCATCAAGCACACAGAACTTGCCAGCGAAGTCCCTGTTCCTGGCAGACCTCCAGTGCTTTGTCCTGGATGCCCACATAGAGGCATTTTCTATGTGCTCAGCAAGCTTAAATGTATAGTCACTGGCGACATAGGCTGCTACAGTTTGGGAGCATACGCACCCCACAATGCAATGCACAGCATAGTCTGCATGGGTGCTTCAATTACCACAGCTATGGGTCTATCCAAAGCCATGAAGGACAAAATCAAAGGCAAATTGGTAGCTGTGATAGGCGAATCAACCTTCATGCACTCTGGCATGACATCGCTTCTGGACACTGTCTATAACAAAGGCAATCATTTAACAATTATACTCGACAACTCAATAACAGCTATGACTGGGCATCAGCCTAACCCTGCAAGCGGCAAAACTCTCAAGGGAGAACCAGCAAAGTCCCTTGATTTTGTAAAAGTCTGCCACGCTCTAGGAATCAGCAAAGTATCCACAGTAGACCCATTTGATCTTAAAGCAGTAGAAACGCTCGTTAAGGCCAGACTGCAAGATGACGAGCCTTCTGTAATAATCGCACAAAGACCTTGCTATCTGCTAAAAGATTACAAGCCGAAAATTCGCAAAGTCACTATCGACATAGATAAATGCGTAAAATGCGGCATGTGTTTGAAAGTCGGCTGCCCTGCAGTGGAAGTCGATCCTGTTGACAAGAAAACCAGACTCAACATGGCTCTTTGTGTCCACTGCGGTCTTTGTGCTCAAATGTGCAAACCTGGAGCCATAACTCAAGAGCAGGAGGAAAATTGAGATGAAAAAAACCTTCAACATATTAGTATGCGGAGTCGGCGGACAGGGAACACTGTTGGCAAGCAATATAATAGCTGATGCGGCCATGGATTCAGGCTATGATGTAAAAAAATCAGAAATTCATGGAATGGCTCAGAGAGGCGGAAGTGTCACAAGCCATGTCAGATTCGGCGAACACATAGAGTCTCCAATTATGCGCAAAGGCGAATGTGACATACTTCTCTCCTTTGAGCTTTTAGAATCAGTGAGATCTATCGGTTTCCTGAAACCAGGCGGAACCTTAATAACCAATACTCAAAAAATTCTTCCGATGTCCGTCTCTGCAGGAGGCCAAGTGTATCCTGACAACATTCTGGATGTCTTCGCAGAAAGCTCTATTAAATTCACGGCCATAGACGCTATAGGCAAAGCCTTAGAACTTGGAAACCAAAAGGTTTTAAACATAATTCTGCTTGGCGTTCTATCTAAGCAACTCCCTGAAATAAGTGTCGAGACATGGGAAAACTCCATAAAGAAACTGCTCAAACCAAAACTACATGAGCTGAATCTCAAAGCTTTCA
This sequence comes from Candidatus Rifleibacteriota bacterium, assembly GCA_012520995.1. Classification (GTDB taxonomy): domain Bacteria; phylum Muiribacteriota; class Ozemobacteria; order Ozemobacterales; family Ozemobacteraceae; genus JAAYNI01. The sequence continues at coordinate 5,835 of JAAYNI010000084.1, read as the reverse complement.
ATCTGGGCAGAAACTACAATTAACTAAAAATAGTGATTAGTGGACTATGGACGGTGGACAAATAAGACAACGATGCCTGTATAAGTGGCGTGTGGCGGTCTTCGATAAAGCATAAATCAAAAAAAAATTGTTTAGAACCCATTGCTGAAAGTAATAATTGACGCAAAACAGTTCTAAACAGTTCCACAGTCCACGGTTCACTGACTACTGTTTGTTAGATCGGAGAGGAGAAACTTCTATTTATGAATAAACTCTACAAAACTTCTGCGACTATACCTCAAAGCATTAAGGACAAAGCCTTTTACCATCCCCAAGAACGTCACTCTATATCAATCTCGGTGACTCATCTAGACGGTTATAAACTTCCCGGAATAATTGACTGCCATTTTCACGGTGCCTACGGCTGGGACTTCTCATTCGGAGACCCCGAAAAGATCAACGCTATGCTTGACAAATGTCTCCCGGAAGGTCTTACGGGAGTAATAGCAACCCTTATGATCTCATCCGAGGAAAACACAGAAAAGGCAATCAGAGATATCACAGAAGTCATAGAAAAAAGAACAGTTCCTCCTTTCGTTCATGGCATCTACCTTGAAGGTCCCTTTTTGGCTTCCGCAAAATCTCATCAGCATCAAAGAGAATTTCTTCTCTCTCCCGATATAGAACTTATAAAAAAATGGCAAGACATAGCAAAAGGGAAAATAAAAATAGTAACTGTTGCACCTGAACTCGAAGGGGCAACCGATTTCATTGAAGAAGCTTCACAAATGGGCATAATCTGCTCTATTGGGCATACTCAAGCCACATGGGCACAAACCAAAGCGGCTATAAAGGCTGGCGCAAAGCATGTAACTCATTGCTTCAACGCAATGAATCCGCTTTATCATAGAGATCCAGGAGCTTTGGGTTGCATTCTGGCCGATAAAACCTTAACCCTAGAGTTGATAAGCGACTCCATCCACTTGGCTCCGGAAACGGTTGCCATGATATATAGCATCCATGAAAGCGACAAAATAGTTCTTGTCTCAGATTCTATAGCCCCTCGCGGCATGTCTGACGGAAAACATGACTTCTACGGCACCACTCTGCTCAAAAAAGACGGTAAAATAACCTATGCCGCCTCAGGAGCTATAGCCGGAGGAAACAGCTCTTTATTGACCGCAACAGTAAGAACTGCCAAAGATGCAGGCACGTCTTGGGGCAGTCTAGGTACAGCAATCTGGCGTACACCTAGCCGCATATTAAACTTGAAATCACTCGAAACCAATGTGTATTTCGACAAGGATTTCAATTGGCTGGCAACATCGCTTAATAACAAAACTTGGTTCCACAAATAAAAAAACAGGGTGTGGGGAGTAGCGAAATTGTCCAGACTAAATGGCTGAAACCAATAAGCGTTTTGTGCTATCCCCTACCCCTAATTCTTTTCTCTGAGAGCTACATTTAAAGGACCTGCGGTATAGGTATCCGTCAGTGCATAGGCCGCAACAGTCACATCTGATTTTTTTTCTTTTATGCTGTTAACCATGTCATAAAATGATATAAGCGATTCATAAGTCATATTGCCAAAAGCGCCTGTTAAAGGATTCGCCAGCATACCTCTAGATACAGACTCGGAATCTATGGCCTCCATAAACTCTTGCAAATCCCTGGCTATAGTTACGCGATCCTGAGTTCCGTCTATAACGGCTTCCGCTATTTCTGCATTCTTTGTGTAAACAAGCCTATTTGGAAAAACTACAAAACGCACGTTTCCAAGCTCTTCTCCAGAAGCTATATTTTCTACTGCTATAGCACTGACTACTATATTTTCCGAAGAAGAAGATATATGCTGAGCCATTAGATCCAGTTGATTTTTGTTATCCTTGAAAAACTCGATCGGAGTCTTTACCTGAACACCTCTTGTGGTGGCTTTATCTGAAAGGCTTATAATAAAATTGGTTAGATTCTTCATTACATCATTGAATTCTTGTCCAGCCTCTATGACTATCATCGCCAAAGGCTCGTCCTTTCTGAAAGCAATGTTTTCAGTTTCTTTTATTTTAACAGCTGATCTTAGACTCTCAATGTGCTCTGTCAAGACAGCCTTTTCATTCTCAAGACTTGTTTTAGTAGAGCTTAAGCCCTTTACCTGAGCCTGCAAAGTGTCAATCTCTGTCTTGAGCGTTACCATGCCTTTTTTCAGATCATCCATATAAAAGAGAGCTGTCCTTACTTCTTCTGACAAAAGAGCAGAAACTCCGAGTGTCAGCAAAGTAATAAGAATACCCGTAACTATAGCAACAACCATAGCAGTTTTTCTAGGTCTGAGCCCAAAAACCGTAAGACGCTTTTTTCCTATTACGGAGCCTATAACATCTCCCAAATAGGCTATAGCCGCGCTTATTATAATAGCTAATAAAATATAGATCATTGCTCTAGTTTCTCTATTTGATCCAGTCTGAATCTCTCTCCCAAATAAAACTTTCTCGCAGTTTCGTCTTGGCTGACAAATTCAGCAGTTCCCGAAACCAAAATTTTTCCAAGACTCATTATATAAGCTCTGTCTACAATTGCAAGGGTTTCTCTGACATTATGATCTGTTATCAGAAGACCCAATCCCTTTTTCTGAAGCCTCAAAACTATGCTTTGTATATCTTGAACAGCTATGGGATCAACACCTGCGAAAGGTTCATCAAGCAATATAAAAGAAGGTTCAGCCGCCAAGGCTCTGGCTATCTCAACACGTCTTCTCTCTCCGCCTGAGAGAGCGTAGCCTTTGCTATCAGCTATCCTGCCGATATCAAGATCGGACATAAGCATTTCAAGGCGTTCATCACGTTCTTTTTGAGGAATATCAACTCCTTCAAGTATCAGCTCAATGTTTTCTCTTACAGAAAGTTTTCTAAAAACACTCGCCTCTTGAGGCAAATAGCCGATCCCCATTCTGGCACGCTGATACATAACCCTTTTGGTTATATCTTCTCCATTTAAGAACACCCTGCCCTCATCTGGCTTTATAAGACCTACTACCATATAGAAAGTCGTTGTCTTGCCTGCTCCGTTAGGACCCAAAAGACCTACTATTTCGCCTTTTTTGATATTCAAAGAAACATGATCTACAACTCGTCTGCCCTTGTAGGTTTTGCAAACACCCTCGACTGTAATGCAATCCAAGTCAGATTCAGAGGAAAGGGTATCCGCCTTTTTAATATCCCCATTTTTGGAATCCACTTCCGTAAGTTCCACGTTTTGCTTCTCTATTTTTTCGGAAACACCATTATTTACTGCTGAAAAGTTTTCAAGTTTAAGGTTTGTTTCTTCCATGACATATCAGTTTTTAGTTGAACCTGGGTAAACAGTAGCTTTAACATTACCTACAGCTATAGTTCGGTCACTATCAATATAATAAATTATTTTGTTTGCAAATACCTCAGAAGTTTGAGAGGTTTTTCCCTGCTCTTTTGTTGCCTGTATAGCATGAGCATGGCCTGTTATAATTATTCGATTTTCATCATTTAGATAGACAGCTCTATCGCCTGTCGCCTTAAGAGTTTCAGTAATTATCTCAACATTGTTCTTGGCGACCATTTTATTCTCTTCTGCATAGGCTTCCATAATTTCAGAGGTAATCAAAGTAAGAGGTTTTTTCTCATTTTCAAGAGCTTCTTCAGGTGTCTCACCCTCTCGATAATTGACTTCGACCACTTTTACACGCCCTTTTGCCAAAAAGCGATCCTCACGGTTAAAGCCTTCTATTTCATCACAGGTGAGTATTACCCTGGTTTTCTTACTCTGCTGAGCATCTTCTGTAGACGTTGAACCTCTTTCCATTATTTTGATTACCCTTGGGTTGCCTCTTGCGGAAACTCGCTCTTCCTTAACATAGACCTCCATATAATCAGCTGTCATGGAGGTGTCTGGCATTTCAACTTTAACGTTGTCCATTGCCTTGATAATCTCCAGATTTTGGTCGTATATTCCCTTATCAGCAGTCATTTTGCGATCCTGCTGTACAGCTTCTACCCCGCCTCTGGCCACATATATGCCTTTATAAAAAGTCATAAGTCTGCCTGTTATAACCATATCGCCAGACCTGACAGTAGTCTGGGCAAAAAGGCTGGCAGTAATAAAAGTCAGAAAAAAAACTAGCAGAATTCGCGGAAATATAAAAGATTTGGTCATATATCAACTTCCAGAATCTATTGTAACATGATTCTGATTTTTGAGAGGTATCTCTTTCAAAATTTCTTCCAATGGTTTTAAAGGAAGGGCTTCTTCCTTAACAGAAGGTTTTGATTCCTTGTTTTTCTCCCAATATCTGATTTTGGATCTTCGTAAAATCTTGAAACTTTCGTTGTCCATATTGTAAGAAAATCCAAGTCCAGTCAAAACAGCATCATCTTTGAAAGCCTTGATTGGTTTGGATGAATAAAACTCACGTCTCTTAAGGTAATATTTAACTTCATCAGTTGAGCCCCTGAGACCATCAGTATCCCAAAAATAGACATTGCCTTTAAAGGTCGCCTCAAAAGGATTCTTAGTGCCAGTGTCAGCTACCACTTTAGCTGTAAAAGTCGCAACATTCTCCTTATAAACAACCATTTTGATCTGTTCTGCGTCAAAATAATTTTGGCTGTCATCCATATAGCAGACATCAGCATAAAAAGTGCCGCTCTTAAAGTCCGCATCTATTTGATCCATAGCTATATTGTTTACTACCATGCGATGTTTGACATATTCGGTCTTCGCTTTTTCATCAAAGTCATCATCCCAAAGAACCATAAATATCAATACACCAAGAACCAGAGCCCAAAACTTGAAACTTTTAAAGAAATCCTTCAAAACTAGTCTGTTCTCCCCTAGCCTATCTGTTATTCAAATATTTCAGCTCTATTTCGTTCCAGAGTCCTTTGTGTTCCAATATCAAGTCTATAGCTTCTCTGACTGCCCCGTGGCCTCCGCGTTCCTTAAGAACATAGTCAGCATAAGGTACCATACGCCTGTTTGCATTAGCAGGCAAAAAGAAAAGCCCAGCTATGCTGCCTGCCGCAAGATCGTTTAAATCATCACCAATAAATGCTATTTCAGAAAGTTCAAGCCCTCTTCTCTTAGCTATCTCTGTCATGACAGCTGCTTTATTTTGAATATCCATATGCAGCTCGTCAAATTTCAACTCATAGGCACGCTTTTCCAAAGGTTCGGAAGATCTGCCTGTTATGCAACCGCTTGTAAAACCGCAATCTCTCCAAATTTTCAAGCCAAGACCGTCACAAGTATAGAAGAATTTCATTTCGGATCCAGAGCTGCCTAACACTATTCGACCATCCGTCAAAACACCGTCACAATCGAAAAGCAGCATTTTTATGTTTTTACAAGCCTCTTTGAATGGCAAAGCTTTAACTTTGGATGTAGTCATGCTTATATGTTTCCTCATCAATAATTTATGCTAGCAAATTAACATATATTGTTTTTTATAACCACTGTAAAAAAAAGTGAGCAGTGATTAGTAAACAATAAAGTAGAATTAGTTAGGAGCCAAACTAAAAAAATAGAACCTGCTGTCAGAGAACTAACAGCAGGTTCATTTTTACACTTTACATCTACATTTCACATCAATCTGAGAATTATCTAGAAAGATTTGTTTCTTGTGTTTTTCATGTTGAAAAAGGTTTTTCCTTAGTCAGCACGAAACACAAGTCACTCATCACTTCGGCGAAGTTCTTCTAGGCGTGAGATGTTTATCCAATGTTCTTACGTCTATCGTGGAACCGAACACGGGAATACTCGTCTTGAAGGTTCGTTTGTTAGGCGCGGGAACTCCAGGTCTGATACCGCCGTCCCAAGCAGGATTGT
>JAAYNI010000008.1 GCA_012520995.1 Candidatus Rifleibacteriota bacterium | reverse complement strand
GCAGTCGGAATTTTATGTTACCTTTTCAGTTCGGTCAGAGAAAAAGTGTCACCCTCTAGGGGTGCATATCAAAATCAGAAAAATATCAGTTCTTTTTTTCTGTGTATTCTGTGTGTTCTGTGGTTTAAAGAGTATTTTGGTCCTTCTGCCAGGAATTTTCAGAAGTCAGTAGTTTGTTATAAGAACTTCTTTTCCGAAGCGTTTGGCGGCGTTGCTGTTAATCATGCGTTTAACATCCAGCGAGCGGATACTGTACCCCTCGTACAAAGAATGAACCAAGGGCACGTCATTATTTGAAAGCATCAACTTTGCGCCGACAGCATCCAGCCGTCGATAGAGCTTGGCGAGGCGTTTGTGCTCTTCAAGCGGGAAACCGCCTTTGGCATAATCTGTAAAATCAGCCGTCTCGCTCTCAGGCAAATAAGGACTGTCGAAGTATACGAAATCTCCCGCTTGCACATCTGAACAAGCGGCTTCAAAGTCTCCGCAAGTGATGGTTGTATTGCTGTCATGCAGAAAGTTGGCAATAGCTTCAACATTGCTCTTGTCGACAGACTTTCCGGTTATACGATTGTTATAAGGGACATTGAATAAGCCTTTTTTGTTTACACGGTACAATCCGTTAAAACAATGTTTATTCAGCCAAATCATAAGAGCCGTGCACTCGGTATCTTGCTTATTTTCTGCTATTTTTTGATTGTAATTCTCTCTAACCTCGTAATAGAAGTCTTTGTCACATTCATGGCTGTCCAATTTGTCGAGAGCTTCTAAAACTGCTGCGTGGTCGTTCTTGAGCTGTTTGTATAAATTAATAAGCTGCGGGTTTATATCGTTGATAAAAGCATTTTCAGGAGCGATTGCCAAAAACACTGAGCCTCCGCCGACAAAAGGCTCATAATAGCGATTATAGCTGTCCGGCATAGCTGACAATATATGCTGCAGCAATTGTGTTTTTCCGCCCGCCCACTTGAGCACGGGCGTCATCTTCGGTCTAACTGTAGTTTTCATTTGCCATATCTTATAGCCTGTCCGTGAAGAAATCAAACCCAAAAGCTGCAAAAGAATTTTGAAATCACGAAACAAGGCACGAAAAAAAGACCCAAAACAAAACTCAGAACCTTTATCTACCGCAAAACACACAGAATACAGGGAACACACTGGATTTTTAACCTTGCTTAAAAATCAGGGTGTAGACCACAGAGGAAGAATTCCCGCAATTTTTATATCAAGAAAAATCTCTGAGAGTCGTCAGTTTTCACGATTTCGTGATATAATTAAACAAAGAAAAATATGAGGTTTTACTTATGCCAGTATTGTCCAGATTTTACGGAATTGTTATTCGTATGTATTTTCAGCAGGCAGAGCATAACCCGCCACATATCCACGCCCTTTATAACGAGGATATGGCTGCCATTGCTATTCAGACAGGCGAGCTACTTGAAGGACATTTGCCGCCAAAGGCTCTTGTCATGGTGAGAGAATGGACAGAGATCCACAAGAACGAACTTCTGCACATCTGGGAAACCCAGGAGTTCAAGTCTATTTCTCCGCTGGAATAAGGAGTTAATTCAATGTTTCATAAGATAAAAGCTGTTAACGCTCTGCCGGACTATCGCCTTTGTGTACAGTTCGCAGAGGGCGTAACAAAAATCTATGACGTAAAGCCCTTGTTTGCAAAATGGCCGTCTTTTCAGGCCTTGAAGAATGCACCAGAGCTGTTTTCCAGTGTTGAAGTCGACACAGGCGGTTACGGCATAATCTGGAATGATGCTCTCGACCTCTCCTGCGATGAGCTATTTGCAAACGGCGAGACGGTTGAAACACCTTTTGACGGTCTTATGGCATTTACCGATGCCACCCAACTTTGGGGTCTGAACGAAAGCACGCTTCGCAAGGCGATAGCTTACGGCAAGCTTATCAACGGCGTAGATGCCTGTAAATTTGGAAAGCAGTGGGTCATTTCCATAAAAGCCATGAAGCGAGAATATGGCATGCCGAAAGCAGGGTGTAGGGATTAGTGCACGGTTCTGGCGATTCTGAAGCCCTGTTCCCAAAAGTTTATATCAACACGATTCCATCCAACTCGGCCTCTATGAATACCGCCATATAAATCCATTAGTGCCCTAAATTTCATATCAGCCGTGTTCTTGTCGCCCTTCGGATCTATGTAAACGCCGTCCCTCAAAACATCCCCTCTTTTGCCGCTATTAGGATCCCAGCACCATTCGCAAACATTTCCAGCCATATCATAAAGTCCCCAATTATTGGGCAACTTTTGCCCCACTCTGATTAAATGCGGACTAGTTCGAGGTTCAATGTCCATATAAGAATGTGCATACCTGAGGTCCATTTCATCGCCCCAGTAATATCGGGTTTTACATGTGCCGCAACCGGCAGCATATTCCCATTCTGCACATGTAGGCAATCTGAAACCGTCTGCAGTTTCATCCCAGACAACATAGCCGTTTTCATCCCAGCTGTAACAAGGCTTAAGACCATTGCGCACACTTAGCAAATTGCAAAATGTTGCAACATCATCGAATAATACTGAAAAAACTGGATAATCATCGCCTATGCCTATTTCTGTGGCAGGAGCAGCATAAAGCTCTCCGTCAAGTTCATACTGCGGAGCACGGAAATCATCCGATAAATACTCGTCTATCGGCCATTCTTTCATTATGGCAAGCCATTGCCCTTGGGTGATTTCATATGCGCCTATATAAAAATCCTTCGTTAGCCTTACTTCTTCCGGAGGAAGCTTCCTAAGGAAAGAAACTGAAGATTCAAAGGTGCCAGCAGGAATTCTTACCATTTCTATAGCGTATCTTTCGTCTATGCTTATGTATTCTCTTTCTAATTCTTTTGAGAAACAAAATGGACACATGGTAATCCAGAAACAAAAAAACATCAGCCATTTCATAGAATTATTCTTCATATTTCATCACCCTTACAGCAAATCCGCTCGGATTAGCTACTTCTTTTGTAGAAATATTGTCAATCTTGCTTTTCAAATAAAATGCATTGCCGCCGTCAAAGCATATAAGATCAGAAAAGCCTTCATCTTTAAGTATTTTTTGAATCTTTTTTGGAGGAATTTCCGTATAAATAAAAAAGAGAATTTCATTATATTTTGCGAACATTATTCGTGGAGCTTCTCTTTGTAGCTGGCTGGATTCAAAGCCATTTTCATTTTCTGTGCCTTGATCGAATTTTTGTTTTTCATATAGCTCTAACCCGCTAACAGGTTGTCCGTTGCAAATTAGAAGAGCTCCGCCGCCTATAAACTCAAAAACCTTGTCATTAGCTTGCAACTCAGGAATATCCAACTCTGAATTTAAAACTTCTTGAAAATATTTTTTGATTTCATTCTCACCATTAGCGGGAGTGAGTCCCATATTTACAATGCCGCTTTCAAGCACTGCCAGACCGCCTCTGTTTTTAACCTTGATTACGTCCGTTTCATAAGTAGAGTCTTCTGAGATAAGCGTTCCTAACGGTTTATTGGCATGATAATAGGTTCCATTGGACACAAAATCAAAATCATTCAAATATTTATCAGCATATTTGGTTATTCCGAGCTTTGAATAAATTATTCGAATTTCTTCGACAGGAAAAATTTCGATTGTTTGGTCTTTAATTTTTATATTTCGAAGTTTTTCTACAACTTCTCGCAAATATGTATAATCACAAACTATCTTGTTGTCTTTATTAATCTTGCAATCAAAAAGCTTAAGATTGATTTTATATTGTTCCATGAAATTGCTTAGTGTTTTCTCATTCTGCTCCTTTACATTATTAACCCAAGCTTCTGCCTCTGCCTTGGAAAATTTCATAGCTTCAACGTATTTTAGTGCCCCATCAAGTTTTTGCTTCAACTGTTTCTTCAAATTTTCAGTTTGAAGATCAAAAAAGGCTTGCAGACAAAGCAATGTGGATGCATATTTTTTTTGAGCATTAAAGATGCTTAAGTAGACCAAGAAAGCCAAGGCATTTTCATATGTGACGGTATCAAGTTCAGGGTTAGCTTTCAGTCTTTTATAAGCAACACGCATATCCCGCCGCAAATGTGACGTTTCTCCAGTCATGTTGTTGTTTGTCCTCTCAAGTTTGTTTATATCTGTCTTATGATTAGTTTAACCTGATACCGGAAATTTGAGCAAGCCTGAAACAAAACCTTTTTGAAAGCAAGAAATACACGAAAAAGAACCGAAAAAACTCCAAAAACATTTATTAAACCACAGAACACACAGAATACACGGAAGAACTGCCGAAATACCTTTTTAGGACAATATATCCGCAGATTACGCAGATGGTCACAGATGGAGGACCGATAAAGAACCAAACGAAATAAAACATTATTCTTCTAAGCAAACGAGCAACATTCGAGTGAATGTCTGCCAGAGTCTCTTCTTAAAGCTAGATATTTACTAAGCAAGCTTTCTAAATATCTAGCTTCAAGCAGATCCTCCCGTAAAAATATAATTTTAACTTGGCTCGTTTGCTTCAAGAAACCTCTAACTCCTAATTAATCATATTTCGCTGAGCACCTCTTTGAATATGAAACCTGAGTAAAATCTTATTTCATTGCATTCTATAAGATTTTATTCAATTTTTATCCTCAAAACAGCCGAACAGAAATCTCAAAAACATAAGCTGAATGTAAACTTGCCAACCCCTGTTCTTAACCTGTGACTTACCCGCAAATGAATTCTCTGCGAAGAATTCATTTGCTATCCGATTTTTTTCTTAAAACACCTTTTTTAACTTGCCTCGTTTGGTTTTAGCGAACTTTACGATAGCAAATCGTATAAGAGATAAGAGATATCAGGTAGCAGCAACAGCGAGATTTGATAATGTAAAGTGTGAAATGTAGAGTGTCAAAAAGAAAAAACCAGAGTTCAAGGCAAAACAGAGATGCTTTCAATCTCTAAAAAGAAAATGTCCCACCGCGGTCCGCAGTGTTTTTTAAACCTTATGCGTGGTGGGCACTGTCAACTAACAGTATAGAGAAAAACGACTTTTTAGTCAATCGTTCTTCCAAACCAAGAGGTAATAACTATAAAAAACTAAAACAAGGCGTTTTTCAAAACTGCTAAATGCTAATTTTCGCAGCAAGTGAGACTAAGACTTCAAGAACCTCTTCAAAGTGCAAGTCTCCGACGTATCTGTTTTCTTTGGCATACACTTCCCATAAATCCTTGAGATGGCTGTACTCTCTGATATCTTTTAATATTTCTTCAGGCTTTTCTATAATCTCCAAGCTTCCCCGCTTCGTTGCAGTTTGAATGATTGCTGTCTTGAGGATTTCAAAACTTATTTCTTTTTCCTTTGCCTTGAAAAGTACATAGATATCGTAAAAATCTCTCATTCTGGTCGTTGCAATATTTCTTCTGATTACAGTTTCATATTTCTCAGCAATAATGGTTTCAATGGGATAAGCCAAAACTTCTATATCCTCTTCATGAAAAATGCAGGGATATTTATAGAGAACAGCTTTTGGCGTGATCGGATCACCAGTTGTGATATCCATTTTCATAGGATTTTTGGTTTTTCCTGTCTTAGCAAGCAAAGAAACTCTGAAATTATCATATTCATCAGCTTCTCTGATATATTCCAGGCCAGTTGCTTCAAATGTTATACCGTCAGCAATTTCTATACTTAGAATTTCATCCACAGCTTCTTTGATTTTTTCTTCTTTTAAAGCTATCCCCTTAACGGATGCATCCATATCCATGGTAGTTCTGTTTTGAACCCCAATAATACTTGATATCAAAAGTCCGCCTTTAACGACAAAATTCATCTTGTATTTTGATTTGGAAATTCTTTCAAGCAGCCTCTCAAAAAAATACATTTGCAAAAGTTCTTGAGTGCTCAAATTGCTCTCTTTAGCCAGATTTCTTATTTTTCCTTTTATGCTTTCTATTGAAATCATGAAAGCACCTCTATGTAGCGTCTTGCTTCATCTTCTATGCCGAATTGTCTGCTGTATTTGATGAGCCGTCTCAAGTCCTTGGCTTTGAGCTTAAAATACTTGGCAATAGCTTCCGTGAAGATTTGCTTATCAATTTTTTCTCTGTCCGAGATAATATCGCAAATGCACCTTTCCGGATCATAGACTTGGACAAGATTGCCTAAGGGCGTTCTGATTTGAGTTTTGCCTACAGCATGGAGTTCTTTTTTCACATAACGTATTTGCAAGTTTTCGTATCTTTTTTTGATATGAGTCGCATTGTAGCCCTGAGGCACGGAAATATGAAAAATATTGGGTACACGGTCTGACAAATCATGCAAATAAAGTGCTGTTTGATGTGAAAAAATTATCCTGTCGCTGTTTGATGCTATCAAAACGAAATCGTCAATAATCTCGTCCGCCTTTTGATAAACCCCAGGTCTTATTCTTTCGATTTTGCCTTCTTTCGCCAAAGCAGCAAGCACATGCCGCCCTACTCCCAACTTTTCGGCAGCTTTGTTTGTAATCACAGGATTTTCTTCAAAATAGTCTTTCAATATTTGCATAGCCCGATCCTAACATCATCGCTTTAATTATAATCATTTAAAGCAAAACTGTAAAGACACGCAGCTAAAACAGCAAAACCAGCAGAAAAAACCGAGGACATTTCTAACCACGAAAAACACGAAAGGTACGAAAAAGAACCGAAAAAACTCCAAAACCTTTATCTACCACAGACCACACGGAATACACGGAAGAACTGCCGAAATACCTTTTTAGGACAATATATCCGCAGATTACGCAGATGAACATAACATTATCTTTCATCGAATCTAATGTTACTCTGTCTCTGATTAAGAAACAGAACGACCAAATAAATTTGCTCTCTCTGTCTCTTAATCAGCGACCCAGTAAAAATATAAATATTTTCACTTACGGCGTTTGCTACAAAACCGAAACCAACAAATGCTTTAAGATACTGGCCAAATAGCTCACTAATCTGCTGTTGAGCAATGTTTGCTGAATACATCTTTGAATCTGAGACCTGAGTAAAATATTAGTTCATCGCATAGCCAAGATTTTATTCAATTTTTATCCAAAAATCTGCTGGTTTTTCACTGCCGAAAACTGCTGGTTTTTGACTGCTGTTTGCACAAGCGAACTTGCAAACCCCTGTTCTTAACCTTTGACTTACCCGTAAATGAATTCTCTTTAAAGAATTCATTTACTATCCGATTTTCTGCCTTCAATACAAATAAAATTTTTACTTGCCGCGTCGTTTGGTATAAGGAACTTTACGATAGCAATTCTTCGCTAGCCGCAGCAATTCTTGAGATTTGAATTTTCCCCTATTTTTTCTAATATTTCTACAACCGGCTCAAACCAATTACCGTCAAAAAGCTCTATAATCCCCTCGTCACATGCTTTCGCAATTTTAGGATCAATTGGTATTTTAGCAAGCACTTTTAAATTATGTTCATCGGCAATTTTTTCAATATGGCTTTCACCAAATATCTGATAGTCCTTGCCGTTATCAGGGCATTTGAAATAAGACATGTTTTCAACCAAACCGATAATTGGAATATTCATCTTTTCAGCCATATTGACAGCCTTTGAAACAATCATCGAAACAAGCTCCTGCGGAGATGTTGCAACGATAATTCCATCAACCGGAATGGATTGAAATACTGTAATAGGAACATCTCCGGTGCCAGGAGGCATATCTATGAACATATAATCCACATTATCCCAGATGACATCTTTCCAAAACTGTTGCACTGCATTGGCAATTATCGGTCCTCTCCAGATAACAGGATCAGAGTCGTTTTCCAAAAGCAAGTTAACGGACATAATATCTATTCCGGTCTTTGTTTTAACAGGCAATAAGCCGAACTCATTTCCCATGGCTTTTTCCTTGATGCCAAAAGCCTTTGGAATTGAAGGTCCTGTAACATCCGCATCAAGAATAGCAGTGTGATAACCCTTTTTATTCATTGTGACTGCAAGCATGGAAGTAACAAGTGATTTACCGACACCTCCTTTGCCGCTGACTATGCCAATGACTCTTTTAACATCGCTCATCTCATGCAGTTTTATATGAAAGTCTGTTTGTGCTTCTTTTCTATCTGTACATTTTTCAGAACAACTGCTACAATTTTGCTTGCAATTTTCGCTCATAATTTTGCTCCCTAACTAAATATTTTAATAAATGCTCATATACAGTTTTCTGTGTCCCATGTTAGCAAAAAATACGATCAATGATTTTTGCTTTATTTTTCTATTTTATCAGTAAAAAAATATTTTACGGCGGCTTTGGACATTCCGCTGTCTTGATGTGCTACGCCATCTACGATGCCAAGTTTCCAGGCGAGATGGGTATTGAGCTCTTTTGCGCTGATTTGAGCTTCTTCAAAAAACTTGTGCCCGCGTGCCAAACGATGCGGTCCCTGAGCCTCAGCTTCTTTGGTTTTACGCAATTCTCGATGATTCGGATCGTTGTCTTTAGAGCCTAGAAGTATTACCAGCGGGCGCTGCAATGCGATCCTCAAACTGGCTTCGTCAAGCGAAGATCCGCGTAAACCATAAGGAAAGTCTACCTTAAGGTTTGGCATAGTCCACCAACCTGAATTTGCTGCCACAGCCATTTTGATTGGCGCGTGCGGAACGAAATACACAAAGCGATGCACAAACTGCGAGCCGGCAGAGTGCCCATAAATATAAAAATCAGAACTTCGGTTTTCAGTTCGATGCTTAATTTCATTAAAAATAGGCACAATAAAATTATAACTGCTCGCTTCGTTTAGCACTGTACGCCCATAAGAAAGACCCCCCATTGCGTATCCATTGTTACCAGGAAAATTCGCTTCAGAAAACTCCGGGCAAACAAGAATAAAACCGTATTGCTGAGCTAGCGGCTGCCAAGTATTGCGATACTTATCTGCATTGCGTTTAACACCGTGCATAGCAAAGACTATGGGTGTTTCGGAATTTGTTTGTTTCGGAATAAAATACCACACCGCAATAGTTTTGCCAGCGAAACTAAAATCGAATTTCCCCTGACCCGATGCTAATTTTGGTATTTCTACAGCAAAAGCAGTCGAAACAGAAAAGAAAAACAAAAGAGACACAATAAGTATTCTCATTTTAATCGGCGGGCAAGTTATCCGCTGCAGTTCAAAAATCTGTTGATTCGCTTTCCGCATCATCACAACCGTTGGAAAAAATAGCATCCCATTCTGAGGCAGAAGGAGCGTTTTGCAACTCTGAAGGCTCATTAAGTTCGAAATCAAAGAAAGATTCCGTCTGAGAAGGCTTAGGCAAAGGGTCTAACTGAACTGCAGGAGGAACCTTAAGATTCAGCTTGCTCGGAGAATCAGACTGCCAACCTAGAGGTTCTTCATCAGCAAACATATTTTCATCTTGCGGCTCAGCAGGTTGCGCCTCTTCAGGATAGTCATCAAAAGTTATGTTGTCGCTGTTTGTCGGAGCAACAGGCTCTTTGGTTTCCTCAAACAGGATATCGCTATCAGCCTCTGATTCCATAAAGTAACAATCACTCTGAAAATCGTTTGATTCTTCTGTTGGAAGAGCAAAAGATTCACCGGACTCAATAGCATCAGAGTCTTCCGGCAAATAATCCATGCCAACATCGCCTATGTCTGTTGCATCAGCCCCCTCAGGCAATAAAGCCGGTTCAACAAGGGGTTTTACGGGCGTTTCAATATCATCTTCCGAGGAAACTGTCTGCAACGGAAGCTTTTCGCTATCTTCCTGCTTCTGTTCGGAGGAAGGCGTAACAATTTCGCTATCTGCGTCTTTTTGCGGCAAAGCATCAGGCAATACAGCAGGGACTGGAAGAGGTTGCTTTTCTTCCGGCGGTGCATCAGGGATATGAGTTTCACCGACTAAGCTATCTCTCAAAGCATCCAGCATGAAATTGCCAGTTTTCTTAACACCTGTCCAAGCATAACCTGCGACTCCTTTAACACCGAGAGCCACACCATCCCAGAGGTACACAACTGTGCCTTTAGCTCCTCTTATTGTATATTCACCCACGCGATGCAAGCCATTTTTCATGCCATGCACAAGAGCTCTGCCAGCAGGCTTAGGTCCATGTTGAACAAGAACTACCAAATATGGCGTGGAATAGACTATAAGCATGGCTATGCAAAGAAAAAGAGCCACGCGTTTAAAGAAGGAAGAAACCCTGGTTTTCAATGGAACCGAAGCAAGCTTAGATTCTTCAGCAGTCTGTTTTTCTTGCTTTTCAGAGTCAGTCTCAGGTTTAGATTCATTTAGTGAAATATCAGCAGTTTCTTCTGCCGGCAAATCATCGTTTTCTGACTTAGAAAGGTCTTTTGAATGAAGCTTGTTTTCTTCGCTGGAGATATTCTCTTCTGCCGAAAGCTTTTCTGATATTGTCAGGTCTTCCGAATCATGTTCTTCCGAGGAAATCTCAATAGAATGTTCTTGGAGAGAATCAGATGATTCAATATCATCGGAATCTGCGGAAACAGGAAGTTCAGAGTCTTCTATCGAGTTCTCCTCCGGCACTTCTGCTTGTTCGGAAAATTCTTTATTATCATTAAAGTCTTCATCTTCAGATAAAGAATCTAGCATATCATCGTCTATGAAATTATCCACAGGAGAATCCTTTCTGTTTAAAACCAAAAAAACTTATAAACCACAGAACACACAGAATACACGGAATATTTTTTAGAATTTTAATAAGCAATTCTTTCTATAGTTGCTTTAGGAAAATGTCCAAAGTTTACCAAGAATCCAAGCTTAAGCCCTGTCGCCTTTAAATAATTACGCAACTGTGCCCGATACTCATCAGACGTTTCTTTAACCGCCTTCAGCTCAATAATAATATTGTCATAACATATCAAATCCGGCTTATATATGTGTTGAAGCTTTTCCTGTTTATAGAACAACTCAAGTTCAGGCTGAGCTACAAAAGGAATGTTTTGCCTACGAAACTCTTTCTCCAAACACTCTTGATATACTGGTTCCAGAAATCCGCAACCCATTTCGCGATAAACTTCGTAAACAGCAGCACGAATAAGATAACTTTCTTTTTTAAATAAAAACTCTTTTCTTTTGCTTGGTGTTTCCATATTGCAAAGGCACTTTCAGGAGACAAAATGTATAATGAAACAGTAAAAACACTGGCAAATCTTTTTAAAAATAAATAGCTTCTGTGTATTCCGTGTATTCTGTGGTTTAGAAAGAGTTATTTCTTTTTGGAAAGCAGTTTTTCGATGTGCTCTTCAAAGTATTGAAGATCGTTAGGCTTGTAACCAGCGTGCATGAAAGCTATTTTGCCTTCCTGGTCGATAATAACTGAGCTTGGAGTGTAAGAAAAGCCGTATTTTTCCGGAACTGAGAAAATAGGATCCAGCAAAACAGGATATTTGATATTGTTGTGCGATGCCCAAGTTACCAGCATAGGCTTGCCAAGAAGGTCAACGCCTACAGCTATAACAGAGATTTTGTCGCCGTATTTGTCATACAATTTCTGCATTGCAACCGCTTCTTGCAAGCAAGAATAACAAGCGCTCTGAATGAAAAAGAGAATTATAGGCTTTCCGATATAATCAGAAAGAGACTCCATTTTATCGCTAGCTAAATTCGGAAGAGAAAACATAGGCGCTTCATCACCTATATCCAGGTCTACATCGGTCATAAGATCATCAAGGCTCTCTCCTATTCCGACCAAACCTGCGGGCACAGGCTTTGTAAAATTATCAGCCGCTGATAAAGGCATAGCAAGGCTGCAAACGAGCAGAGCTAAAAATAAGACGCCAATGGATTTCTTGTTCAACTGAGCACTCCTTAATTGCAATTGCAGAAAAATTATCCTCTATATACGCATAGAGATTTTAACACAAGCAAGAGAAGACTAGCAAGAAAGATCAATCAGCAGGCAAAGAGAGACCGGAAGAACCCTGCGGCACCTTTGTTCGAATCTCATTCAGAGTCTCTTTAACCTTCTTATTAAGCTCAGAGCTCTCGCGAACCACGGCTTCCAAAGACTCTATATTTCTGTCAAGATCCGGCATAGCAAGCTTTATAGTAGTCTCAGGCGGTTCAAATTCCTTGATTCTATTCTTGATGTAACTACTCAAGCGCAAATAACCGGGAATAGTCGATAGAATCAATAAAAGAGCCGTGTGATAAATAAAATCGCTGGAAAGCCAAGTCTTCTCAATCCAAGAAGAGAAAAGAACATAAAGCGACCAGAGCAAAAGCAGGAATGGTAAAAGATTAGCTACAAAAATATTGAAAGAAAAAAGCTTCCGCTGTGAAATCTCTTTTGCATACTCAGCAATAGAATCGTTGAAAACATTGGCGGAAATACGCTGTCTGGAAACCTCCTTGCCTCCTGTGCTCGAAACAGGCAAGCTTTTGTCTTCAAGATAACGTCTTTCGTCCGCATAGCATTCTGAAATGTCCGCAGAATCGGTCAAACTCTTGGAATAAATAAAATCCAGGGCAGTCAGACTTTCTTTGCCTGACATTAAGCGCAAAAAAGCAAAATACGGGTACACAAACCCCAAGGTCTTGTCGGCAAGTTCTTTATACACTGCCTTGCGCAGATTATCAGATAAAACTGAAGAAAAATAAGATGAAGAAACTATGCGATCTTCTATTTGATTCGTTTTCTCGGAAAGTTTAGCTTTGCGATCTTTCAAAGAAACATACAGCTCTTGAATCTTTTCTTGAAGCTCAAGAGCATTCAAGACATGCCAATACTTTCTTAAGATGTCTTCCTGCTGAAGAATTCTATTCTGTAAAACATTCCTGCCTGTGAAAAGCATTTCCGAGAACTTTTTGAACTCTTCCGACTTTTCATCATTAGCACTGAAAACAAACACCGCATTTTTTGAGGAATCATTAATTTGGAAGCCCATGTCTTTGAGGCGCCCTATCAAATCAGCTCTGAGAGCATCAGGCGTGGTATCCTCGGCAGTATCGGCCTTGTTCATAATAAAAAACCATCTTTTTCTCGCAGACCAATCCAATATTTTGCGGTGAATTATAAAATCCGCCCTTTTATCGGGCGTTGTAACAGCAACCAGAATATCTGAATTAGCGATTGTTTCATCAGCCAAAGCCAAGTTGTTTTCATGTATGCTGTCCAAGTCAGGGGTATCTATGAGAACCAAATTCGGAATCAGCCCTGGCAGCCAATTTGCCTTATCAGCCTTAAAAGTCAGAAGCTTTCTGTCTTTCTCGCTCGCAGCTATATAAAGCTCTTTGGTAAAACCTCTGACTGAGGGAGAAGAAGGGCTTGCGTTTTCGCATCCGCAAAGCCGGCTGAAAATATAAGACTTGCCTACTCCGCTGCCGCCCATCAAGGTTATTATAAGCGGTCTCTCTTCCAGCTCGCTGATTTGAGAAACCTCATTCAAGCCCCTTCTCAAAGCGAACAAAGAGTCGTTGGACTCCAAGGGTTTACAAAGTTCCGCTATCTTTTGCGATTTGCTGCGAATCAATTCAAATGACAAATCCAGATTCATATGCTCAAACCTTCTTTCACTTCTTCAAGAGCAGCCAAGGTCTCTTCAATCAAATTGCCGGCAAGTTTTTCTTGAGCCTTAAGCTTGTCTTTGAAAAGCAAAGGCTCTGCAAGGTTCTTTTTCAAATGCTCTAAATAAGCTTTGGCTCTATATTTTTTCCATTCATTGTGAGCCAGTCTTATTTCGTTACTCAAACCCATGTTGTTGAAAATAGCGGTCAAAAAACCGCCAAGAGCACTGCTTCCACCTACTACGGCAGCTATGCCAAGCGTGCCTATGCCGCCGTCAATAAAAATGTCGCCTATAACAACAACACTGCCCAAGAATATGGCCAAATCGTTAAATACATTGAGCCAGAGCCAAAGATTCTTGTCACCTGATTCAAACCACTTTTCCAAGGCTTTATTGACTTCTTCTTCCCAAGCTTCATCAACTGGCGGCAAGTCTATAGCATCCAATATTTCGTCTGAAACTCCCCTAGCCTTCTCCGCGTCAATATCAGGATACTTGTCCGAATCGGAACGCCATAGATCTACAAGCTTTTCCACTTCGCTCTTGAGGCGGTCTTTCTCCAAGTCATCTCTTTTATGCACAGAAGACTTGAACTTATCAGGATCGCGTAAGTTAATCTTTTCTTTCACGTTATTTATAAGAGAAGACAAACCTGAAGAAACAATATTTACAGGCTTGAAAACTCTTGCAAGAAACGGCGGTCTGTTCTTTTCCAGCATTTCTCTAACCTTAGAAAGAAGCAAGAAAATAGGGAACTCTTCGCCGGCTATGTTTTCTGCAGCCTTTTTCAGCTGGTTATTCACCCGATTTATCTCTTCAGTTAAATATTTGCTTTCATCGGAAGCCTGCTCGCAAATATCAGTTATATTGTCAGTTGCAATCTTTACTGTTTCGCGTATTTTGCTTTTTATGGTCTCTAAAGCTTCTTGTCCATATAAAACATCTTGGAAAGAATCCTGCGCTTTTTCTATAGGCAAAATATGCTCAAGTTTCAAACGTTCAGCAGGCTGTGTTGCAGTCTTTCCTCTCAATCTGCAGCTATAATAAAAAGGCGATTTTTTGAAAAATTCTGCGAGACTTCTGCCATCAGCTCTTTTTCTGCGAAAAGCAGCATTATTCTCAATATTTTTGATGAGATCGTCTCTTATTTCGAGCGCAGACTGCTCATTGTCATCGCTCTCAAGTTTGGTCAAGAGTATAATAGTGCTGCCGGAAAGAGCCAAAACTTTGCTGAGTATATCAAAGCTCGTCTTGTTCGCGTATGCTTCTTGAAAAACTGTAAAAACAACTGCATCCGCACGTTCTATCATTAGTTCGGCTTTTTTCCAGTTGCTCTTTTCTATGGTATTAAAATCAGGCACATCAACTAAACAAAGCCAGTTACCAGCCTTTTTCATCTCACTTTTATAGCTGTCATAAAAGAGAATGTTGGAAGTATCAGAGGCCTTTTCATCTTCATCAGCAAGATCTGGCTTTTTGAGTTCATCAGGTGACTGAAGCTTTTTCAACTCAAACCCAGGGAACAATTCCGCAAGAGAGACATTATCTGCAATCTGTTCAGGCACGGCAGCCATAGAGGCATATGACATAGGTCTGACAGCTCCGCCTGCAGGCACATCGAGTCCTGTAAGCAATTTAAAGAGCGTGCTTTTTCCTGCTCCTGAAGGACCGCAAAAAACTGTGGTCATTACAGGCTTTCCTTCATAGAGGTTCAGACGCGGGAGTTTCTCCAATGCCTTATAGCTTTGCGGCAAATCACGGGTCTGCAAAGCTGAGTAGATGATATCAGCATTTTTGCCAAGCTGCTTTATGTTATTGTAAAAGTTTGAATCCAAGAAGTTCAAGGAAGGTCACCTTTCTATACCTAGCACTTCGAACATTTTTTTATCCACAGACGGACACAGATTAACACAGATGGGATTTTAAGCATAGCATTAAATTAGGGTGTAGGGCGTAGGGAGTAGCGAGAACAAAATACCCGGAAACAAAACTACAAAACCTTTATCTACCACGGAACACACAGAATACGCGGAAGAATTGCCAAAACACCTTTAAAGGACCGATCTATCCGCAGATTACGCAGATAGACGCAGATTAAGAACCGATTAAGGACAAAAACCTTTGCTTGCCCACGAAATACACGAAAGGCACGAAAAGGCTGAAAATTAAGCAAAATCTGCGTTTTTACTTAAGTCCTAAGCAAAGAAGCTGATTATAAAATAGCTTTTCTACTCAGCTTTTATACTTGAGGCTTCTCAAAATTGCGATACAATTTTTTCGATTTTCTGCCTTCAATACAAAAATACGGAAGATTTGAAGACAGTGAGAAAGAACTAAACGACTAAACATTATCTTCCATCGAATCTAATGTTACTCTGTCTCTGATAAATCGCCAGAACGACCAAATAAATTTGCTCTCTCTGTCTCTTAATCAGCGACCCAGTAAAAATATAAATATTTTCACTTACGGCGTTTGCTACAAAACCGAAACCAACAAATGCTTTAAGATACTGGCAAATAGCTCGCTAATCTACTGTTGGGCAATGTTTGCTGAATACCTCTTTGAATATGAGACCTGAGTAAAATCTTACTTCATTGCATAGTCTAAGATTTTACTCGATTTTACCCTTAAAAAAACTAGAGAAGTAATGGCAAAGCTGTTGTCAATTTCAGCAATTGAGTTCTAAACAATTCAACTCGACACGCGCCACTCACCACTCATCACGGTGCGTTCTCAGCAACTCTGCCAATAATGATTTATTGTAGAGCAAGGATGGCTGTTAAAAGGAAGTTTTAGCTGCAACACAGCACAAGCACTAACCTGCAGAGAAGATAAAGCTGTCAAGCTGAAAAGCTGCAAAAAACAATACGCCTATGCTTATAGTGTAAACAAATTCGCCAACGCCTATTTTATACTCTTTATAGAAAGTGCGTGCAGGGCCTGATGATGCGAAACCTCGCAAATAGAGAATTTGAGCTACATCTGCAGCACGGATTACAGAACGGTTAATCAATGGATAAAGAATAGAAACTAGATTTTTCGCTTTTGCCAAGATTGAAGTGTTCTTATAGGAAATACCTCTTGCAGCCTGAGCAAAGCGAATTCTGTTAAATTCATTGAAAACTTCAGGAACAAATCTTATGGCTAGAACAGGAATCAAAATCAGTCCTTCCAGCTCTCTTTTTTTGAATAACTTCAAAGGGAAAAGTATCTGGCTCCATGTATAGAGCAAAGCCGAGTTTGGAGTTGTCATCACATAAGAAGTGGCCGCCAATATAAGAGACAAAGCTTGAAGAACCGCAACTGCGCCTTTATCGAAAGCCATTTTTAGAGGATTAAACTGAAAAGATTGAATCAGGAACAGCACTAAGAGAAAGACGAGCGATTTACCAAAAATAGCTTTAAAATCAGCAAGAGTAACCCCTGACATGGCAAAGAGAATAAACATGCCTGAAAAAATAACAGCCCAGCCAGGTCCATGAAAACTGAATGCGATGCTGAGAAAGGCTATACCAAAGAGAACTAGAGTCTTTATGACCGGGTTAACACCTGAAATAATGCTAGTTTTGGTTTGATGTGACATATTCAAATAACTCCCTGTTGGATAGCTTGCAAAAAGTCAAAAACTTCTTGAGCTTTCAGCATAGGCAATTCTCTAGGCACATCTGCAAAAGGTTCCATGACTGTAGCATACCATTCCGGCAGAGGATATAGGGAATTATTTTTCAGAGCTGACTTCAAAAAATCGTTGCCAGTCATTTGAAGAGCTTCATGATTATGGAGAAGTACAACATTGGTGTCTGAATCCAAAAAAGCTCCAGGCTGGTGAGTAACAACAATAACAAGGCGCATTTTCGCAATATTTTTTATGCACTCAACTATAATTGCCTTTGTATAGCTGTCAAGGGAAGCCAAGGGTTCATCAAAAAGCATAATGCCAGGCTGATATACGGTACAGGCCGCCAAAGCGACTCTTCGTTGTTCTCCGCCTGAAAGAGCTCGAGGATCCATTTGAGCAACCTTCGAATGGTCAAGCCACCAGTAGTTCATGTTTTCCTTTACTCTCTCTAAAATGGCATCTTCAGGCACATTGTTAGCACGGAAAGCATAGGCTATTTCATCATATACAGTCTTATTGAAAAAAAGTATTTCCGGGTTTTGACAGACGTAAGAGAACTTAAGGTCATCTGGTCTTTTAACCCTATCGATAAGAATATTGCCTTCCAATGGCTTATTAAGACCAGCTATAGCGTTGAGAAGAGTAGTCTTGCCGCTGCCTGATTTGCCGACAATAAGATTCAATTTGCCTGTAGCCATTTGGAGATTCAGCTTTTTAAGAATAACCTTCTTTCCAAATCCCAAGTAAAGATTTTTCAGCTCAAGCTTCATTGGGGGCCACCCGCCATAAGATCTTCAAAAATCCAAGATTGCGGAGGGGTAAACCAAGGCATTTTATCTAAATTTTTTCTGAATCCCGCTGGCGTGCCGTCAAAAACTAAAACGCCATTGTCAAAAGCCAGGAGGTGATCAAAGTAGAAAAAATCTTCTGATAGTTGCGATATAACCAAAAGACCGATGCCTTTTTCTGCTTGAACCTTTAAAATAGCTTTCCAAAAGTTTTCTCTCGCCCAAGGGTCTAAAAATGAAGTAGGCTCATCAAAAACTATCCAGGAGGGTTTCATCACAATAGCAGAGGCTATAGCCAAAAGTTGCTTTTCGCCTCCAGAGAGAGTATGAACAGGGTCTTCAAGCCTAGAGTGTAAGCCGACTGCATCAGCAGCTGCTGAGACTCTTTTTGTCATTTCTGCCCTTGGAACCCCCAGATTTTCAAGGGGCATTGCTATATCTTCGCCCACGGTGGAACCGAAAATCTGATTATCCGGATTTTGTATTACAAAAGCTACCTGTTTCCAGAGATCTCCGCTATAAGTATCAAAACGCTTATCAATCGTTATAACACCGCTTTTGGGTCTAAGAAGCCCAAGAATCAGTTTCGCGATGGTTGTCTTGCCGCTGCCGTTAGGGCCTATTAAACCCACGACACCTTCTTTCGAGCAAGTAAACGAAGCCTCCTTTATAGAAAAGGAGGCTTGTTTTTTGTCATCATAAGAGTAAGTCACTTTATCAAAGTGAATCACTTAACTTCCCGTCGCCTTCAATTATTTAGTGAAGCGAATCACTGCGAGTTTAGCATTGTCTCCGCGTCTGTTTCGGGTCTGGAAGATCTGGGTGTAACCGCCCGGAACATCAGCAAATCTCGGAGCTATTTTGTTCACGAGTTTTCTGACAGTGCCTTCGACTCTGAGAATTCTTACGGCGTTGGTTCTTTCTTTTTTGATTTCTTTATCTTGAACCTTAATGGTTCTGGAAGCTGTAGCAGGTATGTAATCCAGAACAAAGTCAGGCTTCGGATTTTTATCAGGCTCTTTCATGAATTTTTTGAGAGCTTCAGCCTGTTCTTCAGACAATTCATTTTCAAGATATCTCTTGATATTGTCTCTGCCGACTATTTCACGATCTGCAGGATTGTGGAAGTATCTTTCAATCTCGGCAAGCTTCATGCGTTTCATACCAGCCAAGCGCTGAGGATCAGAATCCGTCATGGCATTGTATTTCTTGGCCAAAGTGACAGCCTTTTCGATTACGCGGCTCAAGTCTTTGGCTTTGTACAAAGATGTTTCTATTTGTTCATATTTTACAAGCGAAGTAGTCAGAGATCTTAACAAAGCTGTTCTTTGGTTAGACTGTCTGCCAAACTTTCGCAGGGATTTTTGGTGTCTCATTATTCGGCTCCTTCATTATCATCGCCTTGAGCAGCAAGGCTAGCTGCCGCTTCATCATCGTCTTTGAGCGTCAAGTTAAACTGACTGAGTTTGTCTCTGACTTCTTTAAGGGATTTTTTCCCGAAGTTCTTGATTTCGAGGAGTTCTTGAACTGTTTTGCCTACCAAGTCTTCCAAGGTGTTGATACCGAATTTCTTGAGACAGTTGCGAGATCTGACCGAGAATTCAAGATCTTTAATTTGAATATCAAGATAGCCTTTTGGCTGAGGTTCAGGTTTAACTGCCGACGCCATGATCAGTTCTTCGTTGTGAGTTGGCAACTGATCATCATTTCTTATAATCTCTTCGCTTACAGAGGCAAAGAGATCAACATGAGTTCGCAGGAACTTTGAAGCCAATTCAACTGCTTCGGCAGGCTGCATGCTGCCGTCAGTCCAGACTTGCAAAGTAAGCTTGTCATAGTTTATATCCTGTCCGACACGGTCTTCTTCTACGTTGTAGTATACTCTTTCTACAGGTGAATAGCGCGAGTCGACGTATATAGTGCCAAGCGGAGAATCTGCTACTGTTTTATTTTCTTCAGCCAGAACATATCCTCTGCCGCGTGTAAATGTGATATCCATACCAAATGTAATGTCGCCGGTAATCTGGGCAATATGGACATCTTTGTCTATTACGAGAAGATCGGGGTGTTCAGGTATATCTGCCGCTGTCACTTCAGCTGGACCTTTAACTTCCATTCTGAGAGTAAGAGGCTGATCGCTGCTGAGATTTACCACAAGCTTTTTGAGGTTGAGAACTATAGCAGTGACATCTTCTACTATGCCAGGAATGCTGCAGAACTCATGGAGAACTCCGTCAATTTTGACGGCAGAAACAGCTGTTCCTGGAAGCGAGGAAAGCAGAACTCTGCGGAATGCGTTGCCCAGAGTCTGTCCATAGCCTTTTTCAAGAGGCTCTAGAGAGAAGACTGCGTGGTTGGAGTCGTTTCCTTCTCTGAACTGTAATTTTGGTTTATGAATTTCAATCACAGAAGCTGCCTCCTATTAGCGAGAGTAGAATTCAATTATAAGATTTTCCTGGATGGTGGGATCGAGTTTTTCTCTTTCAGGCAGAGCAAGGAAGGTGCCTGAGAGTTTATCTCCGTCAACTGATAGCCAGTCGCTGACTTCTCTGTTAGAGTTCATTTCAAGATTGTCTTTGATGGCAGTTCTCAGTTTGCTGTTTTCAGCAACTTTGACTTGATCGTTAGGTTTAAGCTGATAGCTCGGAATATTGCATTTGCGACCATTAACTTCGAAGTGTCCCTGTGTGACCCACATTCTGGTCTGAGCTCTGGAAATACCGAAGCCCATTCTGTAGGCTACGTTATCCAAGCGGGTTTCAAGCTGATGGAGCAAGTTAACGCCTGAGTTACCGCCTTTGCGGCTGGCGATTTCATAATATTTTCGGAACTGGCTTTCGAGAACTCCATAGGTTCTTTTAACCTTTTGTTTAGCTCTAAGCTGAGTTTCGTAACCGGTTTCTTTCTTTCTCATTCTGCTGGAACCATGCTGTCCAGGCTGGAAAGATCTGCGTTTAAAAGCGCATTTTTCAGAATAGCATCTGGCGCCTTTCAAAAAAAGTTGTTCGCCTTCGCGGCGGCAAAGTCTGCATACAGGTCCAATATATCTAGCCATGTTATTTCTCTCCTTTAATCAGACTCGGCGTCGTTTTGGAGGGCGACAGCCGTTATGGGGAATTCCGGAAACATCGGTGATCGAGGTTACTTGTATCCCGGTATTTTGAATAGCTCTGATTGCAGATTCTCGGCTCATGCCAGGACCTGAAACAAAAACGTCAATTTCTTTCATACCAAAATCCAATGCTCTCTTGGCTGTGATTTCCGCAGAAACCTGAGCAGCATAAGGAGTGGATTTTCTCGAACCTTTAAAATTGTTCGAACCGGAAGAAGACCAGCAAAGTACATTGCCGTTCATATCGGTGATAGTGACTATTACGTTATTAAAAGTTGATTGAATGTGTGCCTGACCCTTAGCTACGAGTTTCTTCTCGCGTCTTCGGGTTCTGACTTTGGACTTAGCTCCTGATTTTGCCATTATATTCTCCTTAAATCAGTTTACATCCCCAAAAAATTATTTTTTGATGGATTTTCTGGGACCTTTTCTGGTCCTTGCGTTAGTTTTAGTTCTCTGACCGCGCACAGGTAGTCCTTTTCTGTGTCTCAAACCGCGGTAGCAGCCAATTTCCATCAAACGTTTGATATTCATGGAAACTTCGCGTCTCAAGTCGCCCTCTACTCTATAATCTTCGAGAACTTTCTTGATAGCGGTTATTTCGTCTTCAGTAAGGTCTTTAACTCTAGTGTCAGGATTTATAGCTGTCTTAGCAAGAATCTCTTTGGATGTTGTAAGACCTATTCCGTAGATGTACGGAAGAGCCGCTTCTATCCTTTTGTCTCTGGGCAGGTCGACACCTGATATACGTGCCATGCTTCTTCCTCCTAATTAGCCCTGTCGCTGTTTGTGTTTGGGGTTGTCGTTGCAAATAACCCTGATCACACCGCGACGTTTGATGATTTTACATTTTTCACAAATTTTCTTGACTGATGCTCGAACTCGCATCTCATACCTCCTACCGGATTACAATTCTGTTAAACAAGTCATTTGAAGCGATAAACTATTCGCCCACGGGTCAAATCATAGGGTGTCAATTCTACTGTGACCTTATCACCCGGCAGTATGCGAATGTAATGAATGCGCATTTTTCCGGAAATGTGAGCGAGTATTTCAAGTCCGTTTTCAAGTTGAACCTTAAAACAGGCGTTGGGCAACGCTTCAGATACTGTACCGTTCATTTGTATCGCGTCGCTTTTACTCATTCTTTGAATTACCCTTTCTTACAACCCGTCCGGCGGGTTAACTTCTGTTTGTCTTTAGGAATTATGACGGTACACCGTCAAATCCGTTGTCATCGTCTTGCCGACCCTTGTAAATTGCCGCGATATGTACTCAGACCGACATTAGGCGATCTATTATAGCACAAATTTCATTATAAATCACGTCAATTTTACCGTCTCCGTCAAAAAATAAAACTTTTCCTCGTTTTTTATAGAAATCAATCAAAGGTTCAGTTAAGTCATGATAAACTTTGAGACGCTCTTTGATAACTTCAGGGGAATCATCTTTTCTCTTGGTCAGGGGAGCGGTACACAGATCGCACTTGCCCTCAACTTTAGGGGGCAAATTCTTAAGATGAAAAGTGGCTCCACAACCGCTGCAGACACGTCTGTCAGCAAGCCTGTTTATAAGAACCTGATCATCCACTTCTATTACTACAACAGCTGATAAAGGATTTCCCGATTCTTTCAGCTTTTCTTCAAAAGTTTCCGCCTGTCCAAGAGTTCGGGGAAAACCGTCTAAAATATAGCCTTTTTTACAATCATCACATTCTAAGCGCTTGAGCAGCATCTTAACAGTCAAATCGTCAGGAACCAGCTTTCCCTCAGAAATATAAGAATTAAGCTCCACTCCAATAGAAGAGCCTGAGGAGATCTCAGATCTCATCAGGCTGCCTGTGGATATTTGCGGTATAGAATGTTTTTCCGCCATCCTGGCCGCATAGGTGCCTTTGCCGGCACCTGGAGGGCCTAGGAATATAAGGTTCAGTGAGCGACGCATGATTTATCTCATGCCTTTTTTTTCTTCATGAAACCTTCATAGTGTCTCGTCACGAGATGAGACTCAAGCTGGTTAAAGGTTTCCAAAATAACTCCAACTACGATCAACAATGCTGTGCCGCCGAAATAGAAATTCAGACCAAACGCTGTCATAAGGAAGTTCGGAATCAGAGATATTACTATCAAGAAGATAGCGCCCGCAGTAGTTACCTTTGTCAAAGTCTTCTCTAGAAAGTCTACAGTTTTCTGACCTGCTCTGATACCGGGAATAAAGCCGCCATACTTTTTAAGATTGTCTGCTAATTCTCTGACATCAAAAGTAATTGCTGTATAGAAGAAGGTAAAGAGGAAAATCAGAACACTGTAAGTTATATAGTAAGAAGGCGAGTTATATTCAAAAAGGGTCAAGAACCAGCGAGCTGCCTTGCCGTTAACCCAAGCATAATCCATGCCTGAGATCCATTTGAATATCATAGTCGGAAACATGAGAATAGAGCTTGCAAAAATAACGGGAATAACACCCGCCTGATTTACTTTCAAAGGAATGAAAGTGTTTTGCCCACCGTAAACACGTCTTCCGACAACTCTCTTTGCATACTGAACAGGTATCTTTCTGACTGCTTCCTGAACCCAGACCACGAGCATAACTGTCATAATCATGAGAGCAAGAAGAACTAGGTTTTTGATAACTACTGGAGCTGACAAGTCACCATGCAGGATTTTCATATGCTGAATCAGACCCGGCAAAAAGCCAGCTACTATACCAGTCGTAATTATCATAGATACGCCATTTCCTATGCCCTTCTCAGTCATTTTCTCACCGAGCCACATAACAAAGGCGGTACCTGCAGTCAGTGTTGTCACAGCCATAAGCTTGAAACCCCATCCAGGATTGTGAACAACATTATATCTTTCAAGCATAAAGGTTATACCGAAAGCCTGCAGAATTGCAATTATTATAGTTCCGTATCTTGTATACTGATTAATTTTCTTTCTTCCTTCTTCGCCGCTCTCTTTAGCAAGATGCTGCAAATAAGGAATAACGTACACAAGCAACTGCATAATAATCGATGAGTTGATGTAGGGGGCGATACCAAGCGCGAATATGGAGAACCTGGTCAAAGCTCCGCCCGAAAACAGGTTGAAGAAGTCAATAAGAGGTGAATCTCCTTG
Organism: Candidatus Rifleibacteriota bacterium; assembly: GCA_012520995.1. Classification (GTDB taxonomy): domain Bacteria; phylum Muiribacteriota; class Ozemobacteria; order Ozemobacterales; family Ozemobacteraceae; genus JAAYNI01. Next base: position 30,367 of record JAAYNI010000008.1, on the reverse strand, counting down.
TCCGAAGAGCGCCTGTAAATTTGTTACATTCACTCCCGGAGTCGGAATAAAGATTCCCATCCTGAAGACTATCAACATGCCTAAAGTGAAGAGAATTCTTTTTCTCAGTTCAGGTATCTTGAAAGCATTAGACAGGCTCTTGAACAATTTAAATCACCTCTGCCTTTCCACCGGCACGTTCAATTTCTTGTTTCGCCGCTGCGGAAAATTTGTGAGCCTTCACGGTCATGGGTTTTTCCATTTCGCCAGTAGCCAAAATTTTCACCAATCCGGCAGTTGTTTTTATCAAACCTGCTTGAGCAAGTTTTTCAAGATCAACTACTGCATCGGCTTCAAAAATGCTATTCAAAGCTTCAAGGTTCACAACTTGGTATTCAACTCTATTAGGAGGAGTGAAACCGCGTTTGGGAAGAAGCCTTGCAAGACGCATCTGACCGCCTTCAAAGCCTGCATAAGGATGTGTTCTGCCGCTTCTGGAGAGCTGTCCTTTGGCGCCTTTGCCTGATTGATTGCCCATCCCAGAACCGCTGCCTCGCCCTACTCTTCTTTTACGCTTAGTAGAACCAGGAGCTTTTCTTAAATTGCTTAGATTCATCATTGCCATTGCTATGACTCCTTAATTTACTTCAAGCCAACGCTGCATCTTGTTTACCATGCCAAGTATCTGCGGCGTAGCAACGTGCTCCACTTCTTGCTGAAGCTTTCTTAGACCAAGAGCTTCCAAAGTTCGTTTTTGCCTGACGGTAGCTCCGATTTTGCTTCTTACAAGTTTAATGCGAATTTTTTTAGGTTCTGACATAATTATTCTCCCTTGCCTGTAACCACTTGAACAGGAGCCAAGTTGCGATGTTTGGCAACAGTGCCTACGCTGCGCATTGCTTTGAGAGCGTTCATAGTGGCTTTAGCAATGTTCACAGGGTTCTTGGAGCCGATACGTTTTACTAGAACGTCTTTAACTCCAAGAGCCTGGAAAATAGCTCTGGAAGCTCCGCCTGCGATAACACCTGTTCCAGGCGCAGCAGGTCTGATTACAACTTCAGCTGAACCAAATCTGCCGATATATGGGTGAGGAACAGTGTCTTTGTAAAGGTCAACTTTGACCATATCTTTGCGGGCTCTTTCAAAGCCTTTTCTTACTGCATCAGGGACAGCTTTGGCTTTGCCAAGAGCTATGCCGACGCTGCCATTTTCGTCTCCAACGCAAACAAGCACTGAAAAACCAAAGTGGCGTCCGCCTTTAACCGTTTTGCTGACACGGTTAACATAAATTATTTTTTCCAAATATTCGTTTTCAGGCTGCTGATCTCTTCTGTTGCGACTGTCGCGGCGAAAACGGTTGGTGGTATTCTTATTGCCTTGCTGTATAGTCATTTGATATCTCCTAGAAATTCAAGCCGGCTTCTCTGGCACCGTCTGCCAGTTCTTTGATGCGGCCGTGATATTTATATCCAGCTTTATCGAAAACTACAGATGTGATACCTTTTTCAGCCGCCTTTTCAGCCAGCCTCTTGCCGACTGCCTTGGCGCCTTCTTTATTGCCGCCGTTGACGCTTCCTCTGAGATCCTTGTCGTCAGAGCTTGCCATGGTCAATGTATTGCCAGTTTCATCGTCAATGATCTGAGCATATATATGCTTATTGCTTCTGAAAACGGCAAGACGAGGTCTTTCAGCTGTTCCGGACAAATAAAATCTGCTGCGCACATGTCTTTTGCGGCGCAATTCATTTCTATCGCGTTTCATATTTTACACCTTTCTCCTAACGTCAAGCTGCAAGTTTCTTGCCAACTTTGATTCTGACATTTTCGCCTACGTATCTGATACCGGCGCCGTCTTTATAGTGTTTCGGAGGTCTGACTGCTCTGATCTCGGCAGCTGACTGACCGACGTGTTCTTTGTCGATGCCGCTGACTATAATCTTGTTGCCTTCGACCTTCATTTCCACACCAGGAAGAGAAGTGTAATCAACAGTGTGCGAATAACCGACCGACAGGGTAATCTGGTCTTTAGCTTTGGATGCTACCTTATAACCGACACCAATGAGTTCAAGCGACTTTGAAAAGCCTTCTGTAACGCCAACAATCATATTGTTGACGAGTGATCTTACAAGACCGTGAAGAGCTCTTTGCGACTTGGGAATTTGGCCTTCGGTTTTAGCAAGGGCACATTTTACTTCGCCGTCTTCTATAACGACATCAATTCCCGGAGGGAATGATTTCTGCAAAGTGCCGTTCTTGCCTTTTACGGAAATTGTGTTGCCATCTATTTTTATTTCAACGCCTTTGGGCAACTTTATTGGCTTATTACCTATTTTAGACATTTTTCTATCTCCCAATCACCAAACGTGGCAAATTACTTCGCCGCCGACTTTGGCTTCGCGTGCTTCTTTGTCCGTCATGACACCTTGAGAAGTTGCGAGGATCGAAATCCCGAGACCGCCAAGCACTTTGGGTATAGAGTCTGACTTAGAATAGACTCTGCGGCCAGGTTTGGAAATTTTAGACAAACCTTTAATGACGGGTGTGTTTTTTTCGCCGTATTTAAGAAACACTTTCAAGTTGAATTTGTTTTGAAATTTGTAATATCTGAAATCCCTGATATATCCTTCTTTTTTGAGGATCTTTGCAATTTCGATCTTCATCTTGGATGAGGGCATTTCTACTGTTTCGTGCTTGACCATGCTGGCATTTCTTATACGAGTCAGCATATCAGCAATTGGATCTGTCATACTCATGATGCATTCTCCTTACCAGCTTGATTTTGTAACGCCAGGAATTCTGCCTGTAGAAGCAAGTTCCCTGAAGCAAATTCGGCACAATTGAAAATCTCTCATGTAGCCTTTGGATCTGCCGCAAATATTGCAGCGGTTATAAGCTCTGGTGCTGAACTTCGGAGTTTTTTTCCATTTTTCAACTAATGCTTTTCTAGCCATAACAACTCCTTACTGTTGCGCTTTCTTGACTATCTGTCTGAAGGGCATGCCCATTTCAGTGAGAAGTTCAAGTGCTTCGCTGTCTTTGTGGGCAGTGGTTACTATGGTTATATTCATGCCCTGTACTTTGTCTACTGAATCATATTTAATTTCGGGGAAAACCAACTGTTCTTGGAGACCCATGCTGTAGTTGCCACGTCCGTCAAACGCTTTCGGAGAAAGTCCTCTAAAGTCGCGTATTCTCGGAATAACTACTGTGAAAAGTTTGTCCAAAAAGTAATAAGCTCTGTTGCCGCGCAAAGTAACTTTGCAACCTATAGGCATACCAGCTCTTAACTTAAAGTTAGAAATAGATTTCTTAGCTTTTGTAACAACAGGTTTCTGACCTGTAATTATAGAAAGCTCTTTTGTTGCGGCTTCCAAAAGCTTAGCATTTTGAGTAGCTTCGCCGACTCCCATATTGACCACGACTTTAGTGATCTTAGGAACTCTCATCGGGTTCCCGTAGTTAGGAAGAAGCTTGGGAGCTATTTCATTCAAATACTTTACCTTCAGCCTTGGAAGAGACCTTGGCCCCTGTTCCTTTTTCGAGGCAGTCTTTTCTGTCTTTGCCATGCCGAAAACTCCTTACAATATCTTATTAAAATTTAAATCAACCAAGCGGTTCGCCTGTTTTGGCGCACACGCGGTTTTTTTCTCCGCTGGATTTATCAATTCTGGCCCTAGTGAATTTGCCATCAGGACCCAAAAGAGCGATTTTGCCCAAAGCCACAGGGGCTTCTTTTTCAATGATTCCGCCTCTGCCGAGTTCTTTACTCGGTCGGGTGTGTCTCTTTATAATATTGACACCCTCGACAATAGCTGTGCCTTTTTTAGGAAACACAGCCAGAACCCTGCCTTGTTTGCCTTTATATTCGCCTTTAATAATCTGAACCTTGTCGCCTTTTTTAACGTGAGGGCGAGCAACGGCTCTTCTCATTTTAACTTTCTTATGCATTGCTTAACTCCTTACAGAACTTCCGGAGCCAGAGAGACTATCTTCATGAACTTCTTGTCTCTGAGTTCTCTTGCAACCGGTCCGAATATACGGGTTCCGCGGGGATTATTGTCGTTTCCGATAATAACAGCCGCATTGTCGTCGAACTTGATATAGCTGCCGTCAGGGCGTCTGGTTTCTTTTTTGGTGCGAACTATGACAGCTCTGACAACTTCTTTTTTCTTAACAGTTCCATCAGGAACCGCGTCTTTGACTGAACCTATTATAATGTTGCCGATTCTACCGACTGATCTGCCGCCGCCGCCAACTACTCTTATGCAAAGAATTTTTTTGGCGCCTGAGTTATCAGCTACTTTTAAAACACTTTCCTGTCTAATCATGACTGGCTCCTTACACTTCTACGTTTTCAGCCGGCTTTATGATATCGCGGACGATCCAATGTTTAAGCTTGCTCATGGGTCGGCATTCTTCGATTTTGACTATATCACCGGTTTTGCACTTTTCTTCAGGGTCGTGCACGAGAAACGTTGTATGTCTTTTAATGTATTTCTTGTACAGAGGGTGCTGTACAATGCCTTCTATTTCTACTTTGACCGTTTTGCGGCTTGAGTTCTTAATAACTTTACCGACACGGCTGCGTCTGATTTTTTTGTTTTCCATGTCTTAACTCCTGTCAAAATGGAAGCTTGCCGGCGGTCAGTTCACGCTGCAGAGCTCTGATTTCTTCCAGTTGATGCAATTTTTCGCGTTTTTCAGCTTTTACGGTCGCAATTCTGGAAGCATTATTTAACCCCATTTTTGTCAGCTTGTCAAGGAACTTGTTTTTGATCTTGTATTTAGGATCGGAAAGTTTCTTGGAAACAGCTTTCAGCTGGTTTTTGTTCTTAGCGTCAGCCGACTTGATCTGTTCAGATACTTCAGCCTTAACGTCTTTTACAAGTTCTTTTATCTGCTTGTCGCAATCGTTTTTGATTTCGCGATTCAGCTGTTTTGCTTTGTTAGAAAGCCTTGTTTTGAGCTTGGAAATTTTGGTTCTCAGGGGTACATTAGAGGTGTCTTTGCCGTACTCTTTCAGCATGGCTTCGTATTCAGCTTTAAGCCTGTCATGAAGTTTGTTCTTCTCAAGCCTTGTCATAAAGGTTCTGACACGGGCTATATTGCGTCTTACTATGCTGATTCTTGCAGGATTGGCAAGCTGGCCTGTAACAGCCTGGAATCTCAGATTAAATAGTTCTTCTTTATAATGTTTATACCTTTCCTGCAATTCCTGTTCTGTCATTGCTGAAAAGTCTTCTCGATTTTTCATATCAAAACCTTCCTGTTAATCGTTGTGTGAAACTACCTGGCATTTGATAGGCAGTTTGAAAGCCGCCTGTGTGAGTGATTCTCTTGCCATTTCTTCGGTTACGCCTTCGACTTCGAAGAGTATTCTTCCCGGCTTAACAACCGCAACCCAGAACTCAGGAGCACCTTTACCTTTACCCATACGAACTTCAAGAGGTTTTTTGGAAACAGGTTTATCAGGGAAAATTCTTATCCACATCTTACCGGTGCGTTTCAGTGTTCTAGTAATAACTTTACGGGCAGCCTCAATCTGAGCGCTGGTGATCCAATGAGGATCGAGAGCCTGAAGTCCATATGAACCGAAGGCCAATGTTTTGCCGCCCTTCGCCATGCCTTTCATTCGGCCGCGATGCTGTTTTCTGTATTTAGTTCTTGCAGGAATTAACATGATTGCATTACTCCTTAATTTCTGTTAGCCGCAGGCTTGCTGCCAGCAGAGGCATCTTGGTAAAGGTGGTTTTTGCCAAGTCTTTCGCCTTTGAAAACCCATACTTTAACGCCTACGCAGCCGAAACTTGTTATGGCTGTGTCTGTAGCATAGTCGATGTCAGCTCTGAGAGTGTGCAGAGGAACTCTGCCTTCTCTTACCCATTCTGAACGGGCAATTTCAGCTCCGTTGAGACGTCCTGAGCAAACTATCTTAACACCTTTGGCTCCGGCTCTAAGAGCTCTGTTCATGACCTGTTTCATAGCACGTCTATGAGAAATGCGGCGTTCAAGCTGCATTGCAATGCTTTCGGCTATGAGTTTGGCTTCAGTGTCAGGCTGTTTGATTTCCTGAATGTTCAAGAAAACTGTTTTGCCAGTGAGTTTTTCCAAGTCTTTTTTCAGGCGATCAACTCTTTCACCGCCGCGACCAATGATAACGCCAGGTTTAGCTGTGTGAATAGTCACTCTCGTTTTGCTGTTCGACTTGCGTTCAATCTCAATTTTGCTGATGCCTTCGCGTCTGAACTCTTTATTGTCAATGAATTGTCTGATTGCTTCGTCTTCATGAAGCAGTTTGGGTAATTCGCCTCTTTTAGCGAACCATTTTGAATCCCATGTTCTGGTAATTCCAAGACGAATGCCTATTGGATTAATTTTCTGACCCATTAGTTTTTACCTCCCTGAGCTTTGGGCGCCTTTTCTGCTGCCGGACTTACTTTTTTCTTGACAGCTTTCTTAACAGCTTTTTTAGCGGGCTGTGTATCAGCTGCCTGCTGAGGGCCGAATTTGGCCATGCTGAATCTTTCGCGCAAAACTATTTTGGCATGAGAGGTTCTGCATTTGATTCTGTCAGCTCTGCCTCTTGCTCTGGGCATATATCTTTTCATCATGGGGCCTTCATCAATGGTGATTTTGGCGATGTAAAGATCGTCAACGTTTTTCAGACCGTGATTATTTTCAGCGTTTTTAACTGCTGATTGCAAAAGCTTCAAAAGCTTTTTGGCATGTCCTTTTTCCATGAAGCGGAGAATGGACATAGCTTCATCAACGTCTTTGCCTCTGATTTCATCAGCTATAAGTCTGATTTTTCTCGGGCTGCCCGGGATATTTGTCAATACAGCTCTCGGCATTTCAACCAGTTCTATGAGTCTGGCTTTTTCTTTCCAAGTCAAAGAACCTACCAATGGGTATTCTTTTTCAAACTTTCCGTTGGAAAGGTGCTTCTTTGTGTATAAACGTGCTTTTGTCAATATTGATTCTATTGTTCCATCGCAATGCTTGCCATCAAGTCCCTTTATCATTTTAAGACCGGTCTTGAGATCAACATTCTCAGGAATGTTTACACCAACAATTCGTAACATTACTGTTTCTCCTTCAATTATTTGAGCTTCGCGGTCTTTTCAGAAGCACGGTGACCTTTAAAGGTTCTTGTGGGAGCAAATTCGCCCAGTTTGTGACCTACCATGTTTTCAGTAACGAAAACAGGAACATGCTTTTTGCCGTTGTGAACTGCTATGGTATGACCGACAAATTCAGGGTAAACGGTTGAAGCTCTGGACCAAGTTCGGATCTGGCGTTTCTGGCCTGATTCGTTCATGGCGGCTATTCTCTTCATTAAACGTTCGCTTACAAATGGTGCTTTTTTAGCCATGATACAATCTCCTTATTTCTTTCTTCTCGATATGATGAGCTTACTGGAATGTTTCTTCTTCTTGCGGGTCTTTCTGCCCTGAGCAGGCTGTCCCCAGAGAGAAACAGGAGTTCGGCCTCTGCTTGCCTTACCTTCACCGCCGCCATGGGGGTGGTCACAGGGGTTCATTGCGGAACCTCTGACATAAGGTCTCCATCCGAGCCAGCGATTGCGGCCGGCTTTACCGATAGTCACATTCATGTGATCATGGTTGCCTACTGCGCCGAGAACTGCGCGGCACTCAAGGAGAATTTTTCTCATTTCGCCGGAAGGCATGGAAATAATTGCATATTTGCCTTCTTTAGCAGCCAGCTGAGCTGAAGTTCCAGCTGATCTTGCTATCTGAGCGCCTTTACCGGGCTTCATTTCGATATGGTGAATCGTAGAACCGAGAGGAATAGATTTGAGGGGCAGGCAGTTTCCAGGCATAATTTCAGCCGAAACGCCGTTCTCAATTACGTCGCCTACTTGGATTCCTTCGTGAGCGAGAATGTATCTTTTTTCGCCATCAGCATAGGATACCAATGCAATTCTGCAGGTTCTGTTGGGATCGTATTCAATAGTCTGAACTGTTGCGGGGATTCCATCTTTTCTGCGTTTGAAGTCGATAATGCGATAAAGTTTTCTGTGACCGCCGCCTCTGTGTCTGGCTGTAATGCGGCCGTGGTTGTTTCTTCCGCCGGAATTCTTAATCCACTCGCACAAGGGTTTGTGAGGTTTGGATTCAGTGATATTGCTGAAGTCATAACCCGTCATGAAACGTCTTGACGGAGTTGTTGGTCTGTATTTTTTAATTGCCATGATGTTCTCCTATATCTGTGCCGCCATTAGGCAATGCCTTCAAAGAAAGCTATTTTATCGCCTTCTTTAAGGGTGACGCAAGCTTTTTTCCACTCGGTCGTTCTGCCCACATATACTCCGCGTCTCTTCGGCTTGGAAGGCACAACAGAGGTTCTTACGCTCTTAACTGTTACACTGAAAAGCTCTTCAACGGCTTCTCTGATCTGAATTTTATTCGCGTCTTTGCGGACTTTGAAGTAGTAAATTCCATCAGCCATTCTGTCGTAGCTTTTTTCTGATACTATGGGTTGCAATATTATATCTTGAGGAGTAATCATTTCACCAGAACCTCCTGTAATGTATCAAGAGCTTCCCTGTCAATAACAGCTCTGCCGTATTTCAAAAGGTCATAGGTGTTTACGTGCATAGGAGTGACTATTTTAACCTGAGGAAGGTTGGAGGTCGCTCTCACTGTCATGGGATCGATTTCGTTTACAACAAAGAGCATCTTGTCGTAACCGTTATTTTTCATATAGGAAGCAGCTTCTTTTGTTTTTCCTGTTTCAAACTTGGCATCCTGAACGACGTTGATTCTGTCGTGTTCGTAGAGTTCTGTCAAAGCGCCCATGAGAGCTCTTCTGACCATCTTCTGGGGAAGTCTCTGATCGAAAGTGCGAGGCCTTGGACCAAAAGCTACGCCGCCGCCTGTGAAGATAGGAGCGTAACGATCGCCGTGTCTGGCTCTGCCGGTGCCTTTTTGTTTATAAATCTTTTTGCCCGAACCCTTGACTTCGCTTCTGTTCTTGGTGCTTGCATTGCCCTGTCTCTGATTGTTCAGGTGAGCTTTAACAACCAAGTTGATTGTCTGAGGGTGAGCTTTGTTTGCAAAAATTTTCTCTTCGAGTTTAACGGTGCTTACTTCAGCGCCTTGCATATTAAAAACTTTGGTTTCCATTACTTTAACTCCGTTTCTCAAGCCTGATGCTTAATGACAACCAGACCATTTTTCGCGCCGGGTATGGAACCTCTAACTAAAAGAAGGTTTTTCTCTTCGTCGACTTTGACGACCTGCAATCCTCTTACGGTGCGTTTTACGTTACCATACTGACCGGGCATCTTTTTGCCCTTGATTACTCTAGCCATATCAGTGGCTGTTCCTATGGAACCTACGGCTCTGGATCTGTCTGTCTGACCATGGGTGATCTGCTGGCCTGCAAAATTGTGCCGTCTCATGACACCCGAGAAGCCTTTGCCCTTGCTGGTTCCGGTAACGCTTACTTTGTCGCCTTCTTTAAACATAGCAACATTGATTTCCGATTGAGTTTCAATGCTGTCCAGTTCGTCAGCGGGCAAGCTTCTTACGTATCGGAAAGGCTTAACGCCTGCTTTTTCAAAAGCCATTCTTTCAGGCCTGTTAAGCAAACGTTTTACTGCTTCAGGGCGGATTTCTCTGTATCCGACTTGCACGTTCTTTTCGCCTTTGCTAATGACAGTGCAGGGACCGGCGCTTATTACTGTTACCGGAACCACAGTGCCTTCATCTGTAAAAATCTGGGTCATGCCTATTTTGGTGCCCAATATTGCCTTAACGCTCATTTTTTATTTCCTCCTGATGCCTCTAGGTATCACAACATCTTGATTTCGATGTTGACGCCTGAGGGCAAGTCCATCTTCATCAGAGAATCAACAGTTTGACCGGAGGGATTATACAGGTCGATGTTTCTTTTGTGGATTCTCATTTCGAATTGTTCGCGTGAATCTTTGTTGACAAACGGGGATCTCAGCACAGTATATTTGCGGGTTTCCGTGGGCATGGGTATGGGTCCGGAAATCTTGGTGCCGGTGCGTTTGACAGTGTCGCAAATTTTGCTGACCGATTGATCGAGAAGCCTGTGGTCAAAGGCCTTCAGCGACAACCGCATTTTCTGTTTAGCCATTTCAAATACTCCTATACGGAATGGTATGTTCCTTGCGGAATCTTTATCTAATAGTGTTATCTGCTAGCGTCTGCGTAAGACAGATGCGACATACAGGTATTTACACCGAGAATACGTTCTATAACTGACTTCGGAGCTTCACCATAATTCAAAAGCTCCATTGAGAATGTGGCGCGTCCCTGGGAAAGGGAGCGCAGAAGAGTTGAATAACCGAAGATGTCTGAAAGAGGGGCATGACATTCTATCACACGAACCTGGTCGTGCATTTCCATGTTTATGACTTTGCCGCGTTTGGAGTTGATGCTGCCTATGATGTCGCCAAGATAAGCCTCCGGAGTTTCTATGAAAACCCTCATATAGGGCTCCAGCAAAACAGGAGATGCAGCTCTGAGAGCCTTTTTGGCAGCTTCGTAGGAAGCAACTCTGAAAGCGGGCTCATCACTCAAGCCTTCCTTCATTTCTGCCGAGAGTAAAACAGCTTTGACATCGACCAGCGGAAAACCGGCTAAGATGCCATCATTCATAGCGTCTCTGCAACCGCCCTCAATCGCATCTACGAAAGCTTTTGGCAAAGCCGAGGACTGGAAAGCATTTTCAAAGACAAAGCCCTTGCCTCTTTCAAGAGGTTTAACTGCTACGCTGACTGATGCGAACTTGTCTTTGCCCGCAATCTGTCTTTCATAGATATTAGAAGCTTCTGAAGAGGCCATAATGCCTTCTTTATAGGCAACCTGAGGCTTGCCGACCGAAGCTTTCACGTTAAACTCATTAAGAATTCTTTCCACAAGAACTTCAAGATGGAGCTCGCCCATACCGGAAATGAGAGTTTCGCCTGTTTCCTGATCTATTCTGACCTTGAAAGTAGGATCCTCATCCATGAGAAGCTCAAGAACTTCTGTAAGTCTTGCGAAATCAGCCTGAGTGGAGGGCTCTATAGCTACGGAAATAACTGTTTCGGGGAAAGAGATTTTTTCAAGCAACGGAGCGTTCTTATCGTCAGAGAGAGTGTCGCCCGTGGAAAGCTTTTTCAAGCCGACCAAAGCAACTATGTCGCCTGCGTAAGCCTTGACAAGATCCTGGCGATGGTTGGCGTGCATATGCAAAAGCCTATTGACTCTTTCTCTTTTGCCTTCCTTGGAGAGATTGTAAACAACCTGCCCAGAAGATATGGAGCCAGAGTAGATACGCAAATAGGCAAGTCTGCCCACATGCTGGTCAGCAGCGATTTTAAAGACCAGACCTGAAAGAGGAGCTTCCGGATCGGAATAAATATCGTGCTCTTCATCTGTCTTAGCATCATATGCTACAGCAGGAGGAACATCAAGAGGAGAAGGCAAATAATAGGCTACGGAATCAAGAACTGACTGAACGCCTTTATTTTTGAAAGCTGAACCGCACAGAACCGGAACAATCTCATTTGAAATTGTCTTAGCTCTGATTGCTTTGCGAAGCAAATCAACCGTGAGCTCTTCTGAGAGAGCGGCTTCAAGAACATCATCATCAAGCTCGGAAAGCTTGTCTATCAGATATTCTCTGGCTTCGCTTGCCTCTTGAGCAAGGTTTTCAGGAATTTCAGTCACTTTGAATTCAGCCCCGAGAGTCTCATCATTTTCATTCCACACAGTGGCTTTCATAGTTACCAAATCAATGAAACCCACAAAAGAATCTTCAGCGCCTACAGGATAAACCAAAGGCAAAGGATTCGCATTGAGTTTTTTGCTGATTTGCTCAACTACCATAGAAAATGACGCGCCCGTTCTGTCCATTTTGTTTACAAAGGCAATTCTTGGAACACGATATTTATTAGCCTGTCTCCAGACTGTTTCAGACTGAGGCTGAACGCCTGCCACAGCACAAAACACCACAACCGCGCCGTCAAGCACTCTAAGAGAGCGTTCGACTTCGGCCGTAAAATCCACGTGCCCGGGCGTGTCTATAATATTGACATCACAACCAAGCCATGAACATTTTGTAGCCGCACTGCTAATGGTGATTCCGCGTTCCTGTTCCTGCGTCATCCAGTCCATAACAGCTGTGCCTTCATGAACTTCGCCTATTTTATAGGCTTTTCCGGTGTAATAAAGAATGCGTTCGGTAGTCGTAGTCTTACCCGCATCTATGTGGGCGACTATACCGATATTTCTTATATTCTTTATATTTTCTGCAGAAACTGACATTTCAAACTGTCCTTGTCAAACGAAAATTAAACTCTTACCTGAATCAAACTCTGAAGTGAGCAAAAGCCTTATTGGCTTCAGCCATTCTGTGAACTTCTTCTCTTCTCTTCATGGTTGCGCCTGTATTATTGAGAATATCATCAAATTCTCCGCTGAGGCGTTCTGCCATGGATTTTTCTTTGCGTGAGCGGGCATTTCTCAGAATCCATCTGAAAGCAAGAGCTGTAGCTCTGTCAGGTTTTACTTCAACAGGAACCTGATAGTTGGCTCCGCCAACACGTTTATTTCTGACTTCAACCAGAGGTCTGGCAGTGTCAACAATCTTCTTGAAGAGCTCAAGAGGATTGTCTTCTTTATGCTTCTTGGCAACTCTGTCAATAGCATCGTAAAATATACGGCTGCCCTTGCTCTTTTTGCCTTCGAGCATGAGGTTATTGATAAATCTTGTGACCAGCTTCGAATTGTACATTGCATCCGGAGTCAGGTCTCTTTTTACTAGGTGTCCACGACGTGGCATAAACCTTCTCCTTATTTCTTGGGCCGTTTGGCTCCGTATTTAGAACGAGCCTGTTTCCTGTTGGCTACGCCTGCGCAGTCCAATGCTCCGCGAATGATATGATAACGAACGCCGGGAAGGTCCCTAACACGGCCGCCCCTGATCATGACCACGGAGTGTTCCTGGAGGTTATGGCCAATACCGGGAATGTAAGCAGTTACTTCCATCTTGTTGGTGAGTCTTACCCTGGCGATTTTGCGCAAAGCTGAGTTAGGTTTTTTCGGCGTTGCGGTTCTGACAGCAGTGCAAACGCCGCGTCTCTGAGGACAACTTTCAAGAGCTGGAGAAGCGGTTTTGCCCTTTATCTGGCGCCTGGATTTTCTGATTAGCTGATTAATTGTTGGCACGACTTTATTTTACCTTTCTGTAAGATGCGCATTGGCTTTTGAACGCCTCTGCGGTCATGTACATTAAATACATGGACTGAGCGAACAGTGTATCACAGTACAAGAAGCCTGTCAAACAAAAATCGCTCTTTTGAGCTTTTTCTTAATAAGATAGCGCTGCGTTTCAAGAAATATTTCTTTTAGGAGAGAAAAACTTATTATCCACAGATGACACAGATAACACAGATGAGGACAAAAACTTTTACAACCACGAAACACACGAAAAAGGATCTCTCAACAAGCAAACAAGCAACATTCTAGGATATGTTTGCCAGAGTCTTTTCTTAAAGCTAGATATTTATTAAGCAAGCTTTCTAAATATCTAGCTTCAATAAAATCCTCCCATAAAATATGAATATTTTTATTTGGCTCGTTTGCTTCCCTTTGGCAAGCTTATAACTGACAAATGCTATTAGCATGCCAAATTAATTTGTCCTAAACAATTTCACTGTCCACTGATTTTTAACCTAAGCTAAAAATCATGTGCTAGAGCACATACATAGGATTATAAGCCGAAGCTTTGATTTTATCCGCATAATGTTCTGAAACGTCAAACAATGCAGGATCATCCGACATCAGCCACATGTGTACATGTTTGCGGTCGGTGCCATAGACAGGCTGCAAATATTCTTTATCTATGACGCTGAAACCAAGAGACTCATAGAAAAGCACCCTGCTTCTGCTCATAGGAGTAGCTCCTGGAGGCTCAACCTCAAAAACAATTCTCTTATCAAACTTCCCCTTGAACCTGGACAAAAATTCTGAACCTAAACCTTGATTGCGCATCTCCGGCGAAATGGCCACATATTCCGCAAAAATAAAGGTATCAAGATCCCAAAAAGCAAGAACTCCAGCCTTTTCTCCGTCAGCATAAAGCAGCAGAGGAACAAATTTTGGCTCTTCTTCCATAAGTTTTTTAAAGACTCCCCGCGGACGTCTCTGTGACTTTTCAAAAGATCTCTCTATCAAATCACAAAAATATTTCGCCTCTTCCGTATCCGAAGAAGAAATTTTTTTAACTTGAAACTCCCATTCCATTTCATTCACCGATTATCTTTATCAAAACCCTCTTGTTGCGTTTGCCATCATATTCGCCATAAAAAATCTGTTCCCAAGGCCCCAAATCCAGCTTGCCTTCTGTTATAGCAACCACTACCTCCCTGCCCATAACCTGTCTTTTTAGGTGAGCATCGGCATTATCCTCAAAACCATTGTGCCTATATTGGCTGTGAGGTTTTTCAGGAGCAAGCTTCTCCAGCCAAACTTCAAAATCGTTGTGCAAACCGGATTCATCGTCATTTATAAAAACAGAGGCTGTAATGTGCATGGCATTAACCAAAACCAAGCCCTCTTTTACACCGCTCTTTTTGAGAGCCTCATTAACTTGAGGCGTTATGTTTATATAAGCTCTCCTGGTAGGAGTATTAAATGTTAATTCTTGTCTGTAAGATTTCATCTTCACTTCCTTTTATTTATTATCCGCAGATGACGCAGATTAACACAGATGAGGACAAAATACCAAACACCAAAACTCCAAACAGACGATCTCATCCGCAGATGACGCAGACCCTCAAGAAAGGGAGTAGGGCGTAGGGCGTAGGGCGTAGGGCGTAGGGCGTAGGGAGTAGCGAGAACATAAGAGCCAGTGATGAGTGGCGAGTGGCGGGAGTGTTCAGGGAAATATCCTAAAAATAAAAGCAGCCCTACTGGAGTCTTTAAAACTCTATCAGCAGGGCTGTTGTTGTTTGAGTTAAGTTAAGATGTCTGTTTTTTTTTGATTTTTACATTTTACATTCTAAAAAATCCGCAGATGACACAGATTTTCGTAGATGAGGACATTTTTTTATATCCACAGATGACACAGATGGACACAGATTTTTATCAACAATTGAAAAAGAACAAAAATAATGTAGAGGAGCTTGTCCGAAAACTAGCAAAAACTCAAAATCTGAAAAACTCCAGTCTCCGAGACAGGCATAAATAGCCAGTTTTTAAAAATGCAAAATCCTAAAATTTGGCAAAAATATGAGTTTTCAGACGGTCTCGGTGGGCAGTGGACAGTGGTTGTGTTTTGGGAAAGTCCCTTTCAGTTCCATTCATCTGACAAAAGAAAGTTCCGAATATTCATATGCTTGATCCCGCCACGGCTCATATCGATCTCATCCAGTGAAAGAACATACTTCGGAAAATTATCTTGCACATCATCATAGGCGCCAAACTCACGAGCGATGGTTTCTTCTGATGCCAGCAGATAAACCACCTGAAAATAGAGCTTGTCGCCGCCTTTCTTGGCAACGAAATCTATTTCTTTCTCTCCTATTCTGCCAACAGTTACCTCATAGCCTCTGCGCAAAAGTTCAAGACAAACAATATTCTCAAGAACGAGATTGATATCTCTTCTGTTAGTGCCGAATATAGCTTCACGAATTCCATGATCAGCAATATAATATTTCTCGTTTGAGGCAAGAATCTGTTTACCCTTCAAATCTTCCCGCTTTACCTGAGAGAAAAGATAAGCTTCACAGCAATATTTTATATAGTTCAGTATAGTTTCCGGCGCTACCTTTCGCTTCTCGCTCTTGAAAAACTTTGAAAGAGAGTTTGCAGAAAAAGCGTTGCCAATATTTGCCATAATATAGGCAATAATACGCTCCAACAAATCTACATCACGGATATTGTTCCGTTTCACCACATCCTTTAACTGCACAGAATTAAAAAGGTCACGAAGATATTGCTTGGAAGGTTCTTCGGCATAGTTTATATGAGAAAGATACGGCATTCCGCCTGCTAACAGATATTTCTGAAATGAATTTTGAATAGAGCTATCCGGAAAAGATAAAGAATAGAGTTCTATAAACTCCGCAAAGGAAAAAGGATATATAACAAACTCAGCATAACGGCCGCCGAGATAGGTTGCCAGCTCTCCTGAGAGAAGGTTGGCATTGGAACCGGTAATATAAATATCGCAATCCAAGGACACACGAAACGAATTTACACACTTTTCCCAATCCTCAACTTCCTGAATCTCATCAAAAAAAAGATATAGCTTGCCGCTCTTCTCAGCCGCTCTTTTGAGAATCTCGTCATGCAAAGCTTTTGCAGTTTGCAAATGCGCATATGCCATATTTTCAAAGTTGATAGAAATAAATTGCGAGGAGGGGATACCTGAATCAACAAGCTCTTGTTTGATCAATTCCAGCATAACCGATTTGCCGCAACGTCTAATACCGGTTATAACCTTAACTAAGTCGGTTCCTACGAATGGCTGGATGCGGTTCATATAGATTTCACGTTTAATTAAGCTTTTCATAGGCTTAGCTTTAATAGTGTTCCTTAACATCTAAAAGTTGCGAATAGTTCCTCCAAGTTCACCAGACAATCTTTTATTGCAACTTTGTCGCCGCACGTTGCACAGTGATAAGTGGCGAACTTCAATAATTATAAATTACAATGTTTAAATTAGATATAATTGTCTAGAACTCAATTGTTCAAACTGATAAATGCTTTGAGATGCTGATAAATAATTAAAACTTTGAAATAAAACACAGTTTTTTTTAATTTTATCAGTTATAACTGAAAAATACCAATAATTTTTAATTTTATCAGTTATATCTGATACTTTTCCGCCCTCTATTCACGGTTATAGCTATCCACTGCTTCTTGATATATCAATGAGCTTCATATATCATATCTGCGTAAAAAAAATCAGGAGGATACTAATGAAGATTTATACTTTTATCAAAAACGGTTTTGAAGAAACAGAATGCCTGATACCTGTAGACTATTTGCGCAGAGCTAACATAGAAATTAAAACAGTCAGCTTTGAAAAAGACCTTGAAGTCACAGGCGCGCATGGCATAAAAGTTATAGCCGACCTCCATTGGAAAGATGCCAAAGATAAAATAACCGCAAAAGACGCTATTTTCTTGCCAGGCGGCTTGGATCAATCCACAGGTTTGCGTGACAATCCCGAGGCGATAGAAGCTTTAAAAAAAGCCGGAGAACAAGGACAAACCGTTATCGCCATATGCGCAGCTCCCATGGTGCTTGCCAAAGCAGGCCTTCTCAAAGATAAAAATTACACTTGCTACCCCAGTATAGAAGAAGGAATTAAAGACGGAAAATTCACCGGAAAAGGAACAACGGTCGACGGAAATATTATCACAGCCAAAGGTCCGGCCTTTGCCGCAGAACTGGCCTTTCTGCTTATCGAAAAATTCAAAGGCAAAGCCCTTCTGGAAGAGACCAAAGCAGGGCTACTTTATTAACTCCCGGATCTTTATATAAATATATGGTAAAATTCCCCGATTGAAAATTTCCAACCATTTGCTAAGGAGACATTATTTATGAATTCTTCGGTCAACGAAACCATAAAACTGGACAGGCAAAAAGCAACAAAGGCCTGGTGGACAGGCGATCCTAAGAGTCTGGTTTATAGCGAAGAACAAGTTAAAAATTGTATATATAAAATAAATCAGCCCGTTTTTATAGTTAAAGACAAAAACGGCAAACTCGCAGCAACTACCTCAGGCAATCTGCATTATTCGGACAAAAATTTGCCTGACTCAGCCATGGAACTCGCCGCTTTCACACCTGAAAGCTCTATGGAAGATTTCGGAGACAAGAGTTTTTGTAAAGATTATGGCATTAAATATCCCTATCTTGGCGGCTCAATGGCTCACGGCATCAGCTCGCCTGAAATAGCCGTCGCTTTGGGCGAAGCCGGGATGATGGCTTTTATCGGTTCAGCCGGAGATCCCCCCGAAAAAGTCGAACAGACTTTAAGAGACCTCAATTCAAGACCCAAGAAAATCCCCTTCGGCTTCAACCTCATTCACAGCCCCTCTGACAGCACACTGGAAGACAAGCTCATAGACATGTATCTGGCTCACGGCCTCGACAAAGTCGAAGCTTCCGCTTTCATGAACATCACTGCTCCTATAGTCCGATACAGATTAACCGGCATTCACGAAAAAGACGGCAAAATAGTAACCCCTAACAAGGTTATTGCAAAAGTGAGCAGAGTCGAGCTTGCAGAAAAATTCTTCTCGCCTGCGCCTGAAAAAATTGTAAACAAGCTTCTGGAACAAGGAGCCATCACTGCCGAACAAGCTCAGATGGCAAAGAGAATTCCCGTAGCTCAAGATGTCACCTCTGAGGCAGACTCAGGCGGCCATACAGACAACAGGCCTGCAATTTCCCTTCATCCATCAATGTTCAGCCTGCGAAACAGAATGCAAGAAAAATACAACTACGACATGCCATTGCGCGTGGGCTTCGGCGGCGGCGTAAGCACTCCCGCTTCACTGCTTTCCAGCTTTGATATGGGCGGCGCCTATGTAGTGGTAGGCACGGTAAACCAAGCCTGTATTGAATCAGGCACTTCAGACTTGGCCAGACAACTCTTGGCAAACGCAGGACAAGCCGATGTAGCCATGGCTCCTGCCGGCGACATGTTTGAAATGGGCGTAACAGTCCAGGTTCTCAAACGTGGCACTATGTTCGCCATGAGAGGCAAAAAACTCTATGAAGTGTACAAAAAATACAACTCCATAGAAGAAATTCCGGCAGCCGAAAAGAAACAAATAGAAGAGCAATTCTTCCACGACACCATGGAAAACATCTGGGAAGGCACAAAGAAATTCTTTGAAGTGAGAGATCCCAAACAGGTCGAGAGAGCCGAAAAAGACCCCCATCACAAAATGGCTCTGGTCTTCAGATGGTATCTCGGGCTTTCTTCCCGCTGGGCAACTAAAGGCGACGAAAGCCGCAAGCTGGACTTCCAGATCTGGACAGGTCCTGCCATTGGTGCCTTCAACGAATGGGCAAAAGACTCCATTTTTGAAGAACCCAAAAACCGCAAGGTTGTGGACGTAGCGCTCAACCTAATTTACGGCGGCACTGTGCTTAACAGAATCAACCAGCTGAAATATCAAGGCGTTCAATTGCCGCTTTCATTTACCAACATCAAGGGCATGCCCCTTGACCAGCTCAAAGGCTTTGCACAGTAACATGCAAAAGCACTTGGCGGAAATTTGGGTAACTGACGCAAAGCCTTTCTCTGCCGAAAAGCGGGAAAGGCTTGCTTCACGTTATCTCTCTGATGAAGAGCAAAAAAGGCTTGCAAAGATGACTCATCCTCAAACGGCTGACGTTTTTCTTTGCGCAAGAGCCATGACTCGTAAGGTGTTAGCTCAAAAAACTGCTCAGAAGCCTGATGAGATAAATATAGCTTTGGCCGAGAACGGCAAGCCATATTTGCCCGATTTCCCCGAGTTGCACTTTAATATTTCACACGCTCAGCGAAAAATAGCCTTGGCTGTAGCTCCAGTTCCGACAGGAATAGACCTTGAGAATTCAGCCCGCAACATTGAAAAATCGCTGATTATAAAAAAATATTTCACCGAAGCAGAAAGAAAAAGCATAGACGATTCAGGCGATACAACTGAAGCCTTCTTTTCCACATGGACAGCAAAAGAAGCCATTCTTAAAGGAACAGGCGAAGGCCTTGGCGGCTTGAACAGTCTTGAACTCTCGCTAACGCCCACAGAGCACACCGGCAATGAAACCTACGGTTGCAAGTTTGCTTCAACGGTTATTAATTCACCGAACTATGCAGCTTGGACCTCCCGCACTTTTATGCCCTCAGACACCCACATAGCAACTGTCGCTCTTAAAGCTCCGGATTTCCTTTTCGAGCTTAATCTTTTTAATACAGATTCACTTTAAAAATACAAACACCCAGAGAGACGTAACAACATGCAAGAAAACACAAAGAAACATATGGAACCCATAGCAATTATAGGCATGAGCTGCCTTTTCCCTAAAGCCCAATCTTTGAATGATTATTGGGCTAATATCAAAGGCAAAGTCGACACTATAAGAGAAGTCCCGGCAGATACTCACTGGAATACCGAAGACTTTTTCTCGCCCGACAAAAAAGCTCCGGATAAGGTTTATACCACTAACGGCGGCTTTTTAGACCCTGTCGACTTTAATCCGGCAGAATGGGGAATAGCTCCTTCAGATCTGGATTCCATAGACACTTCGCAGCTTCTCTCTTTGGTTGTAGCGAGCGGCGCCTTATACGATGCCGGATACACCCCAGACCGCGAATTCAACAGAGACAACGTAAGCGTCATACTGGGTCTCACAGGCACCTTGGAACTTGTTATACCTCTTGGCGGCAGACTCGCCCACCCTGTTTGGCGAAAAGCCATGATCCACTCAGGGATTCCAGAAGATATAGCTGACGAAGTTGTTGACAACATAGGAGATTCCTTCATTAAATGGCAGGAAAACTCCTTCCCTGGTCTTTTGGGCAATGTTGCTGCCGGCAGAATAGCCAACCGCCTTGATCTTGGCGGCACTAACTGCGTTATAGACGCGGCATGCGCAAGCAGTCTTGGAGCTATAAATACAGCTATCATGGAACTCCAGATGGGTAAAAGCGACTTGGCTATAACAGGCGGGGTTGACACTTTCAACGACATCTTTATGTATATGTGCTTCTGCAAAACGCCCGCTCTTTCTCCCACAGGGCATGCCAGACCTTTCAGCAACGACAACGATGGCACCATACTTGGCGAAGGCATAGGCATGTTTGTCCTGAAGCGCCTTTCCGAAGCTGAAAGAGACGGAGACAGAATATATGCGGTAATTCGCGGACTGGGCGCTTCCAGTGACGGCAAAGGCAAAGCTATATATGCGCCAGCAGCCGACGGACAAAAGAAAGCTCTTATCAGAGCCTATGAAGAAGCTCAAATATCCCCTGAAGCCGTAACTCTAATTGAAGCTCACGGCACTGGCACTGGTGCAGGCGACTTAGCTGAAGTTGAAGCTCTTGTCGATGTTTATAAAAACGTTAAACCCAGAAACTGCGCTATAGGTTCAGTCAAATCTCAGATCGGACACACAAAAGCAGCCGCTGGTGCAGCAAGCATGATGAAAGCAGCTCTGGCTCTTTATCACAAAGTTATTCCTCCGACCATTAAGATTTCCAAACCTGCCGATCCGTTTTTAAAGGAAGACACACCCTTCTACCTGCCGAATGAAATAAGACCGTGGATAACTGAAAACAATCAGACTCGCTATGCGGCAGTCAGTTCCATGGGCTTCGGCGGCAGCAATTTCCATACGGTTCTTTCTGAAGCCGATTCTAATAAGAAAGAAGCCGACTATTCAGACGCTCCGGCAATCTTTGCTTATTCAGACAATGATTTAAACTCGCTCAAACTCAAGCTCGAAAATGCCGTCAAAGATACAAATCCAACAAATTTCGCTGTTCAAGCTGCGAAATCTTGCAAATATTTCAATTGTAAAGACACATATAAAGTTTCTCTGACTGCCCAAGACAATGCCGACTTCCAAGAAGCAGTTGAACAAATACTTGAAAAAATTAATAATTCTTATGCGCCAACATTAGAAATACCTGGCAAAGCAGCTTTCTGCGAAGGCGATATGGCAAAACCTCTCTGCGTTCTATTCCCGGGACAGGGTTCTCAATATCCTGCAATGTGCAAAGAAATCCTCACTGCCTTCCCGGAATCATTCGAGTCAGTTGTAACAGCCAACGATGCCCTTGGACTCACAGGAGACGATCAGAAACTTCTGAATGACTACATGTTCCCCAAACCTCAGTATGACGAAGCTTTGGATGCAGAAGCTGCTCAAAAACTTACAGAAACAGACGTAGCTCAGCCCGCAATAGGCACCGCCTCTGCCGGCATATACAAGGCACTGCGTTCATTCGGTCTTGAAGCCGACTGCTTCGCAGGACACTCATACGGTGAACTGCCCGCTCTCTATGCAGCAGGCGCTTTCAGCGAAGAAGCTCTCTACAAGATCTCTCAGAAACGCGGATTTCTAATGAAAACTCAAGCCAAGGGCAAAGGCGGAATGCTCGCAGCCATGGCTGATAAAGCAAAAGTTCAGGCTGTTCTGGATGAAGAAAAAATAGATATTATTATAGCCAATGACAACTCAGACAGACAGGTCGTTTTGTCAGGAACCGAAGAAGCTGTAGACAAAGCAGCTGCAGCTCTAAAAGAACGAAAAATAAGATCAACGAAACTGCAGGTAGCAGGAGCTTTCCACAGCTCTCTCATAGCAGATGCGGCAAAACCTTTCACTGAGTTTTTGAAAGAAATTGATATAAAAGCCCCTCAAAAGACAGTCTATGCTAACACTACTGCTCAAGCCTATCCAAAAGAAGATAAAGAAACTCTTGAATTATTGGGCAATCAGCTTGCAAATCCAGTCAGATTTGTAGAAATAGTAACGGCAGCCGTTCAAGACGGTGTTAAGACTTTCGTTGAAGTAGGTCCGGGCTCTGTTCTCTCGGGTCTGCTCAAACATATTTCTGCAGCCGCTGACTGCAATGTTGTCACCTCAGACAGTTCAAAGGGCAAACGCTCATCAATGCACGACTTTGCTTTCATGCTCAGCAAATTGACAGCTATGGGTTATCAGATAGACATAGCCAAATGGAACAACTTAGAAGCCGTCTTGGAAGCCGATGCTAACAAGAAAGCACCCAAGCTGACATTCAAACTTGACGGAGCAAACTACAAATCGCCCGCTCTTCGCAATCACTTAAAAAACATCTCAGGAGCCCCAGCCAGACCGAAACTTGTTCCTGCGGATCAGGTAAAAACCGAAGTAGTCGAAAAAGTGGTCGAAAAAGTTGTAGAAAAAAAAGTATATGTGCCAACGCCAGCACCTGCAGCCGCAACACAAACTGTGATGCCTGCAAAAACCGAGGAAAGAACTCAAATGATTAACAATCAATCAAACGAAACAATTCTTGCTCTGCAAAAAATGCAGCTTCAAACAGCAGAATTGCATAAAAGATTTTTAGAAACTCAAATGCAAGCCCAGCAAACACTTATGGCTATGATGACCGGGCAACAAATGCCTATGCCGCAGATAAGCCATCCTCAATATCAGAGTACTCCGACTCTGCCATTTGCTCAGGCACCGCAACAAACTTGGCAACAGCCTGTACAGCAAGCCGCACCCGCCGCTTTCACACAGCCTGTTCAACCTCAAGCTCATGTTGTGCCTGCCTATACTGCTCCAGCTGCCTCAGCAGCACCGCAAGTCCCTGCAACTCCAAAAGCGCCTGCTCCGGCAGTCGCACCCAAAGCTGCCGCTCCCGCTCCCCAAAAGCCTGCTGTTAAAGCAACTGCCACACCCAAATCAGCACCCAAGACAGATACTCGCAATTCCCTTCTTAAGATAGTCAGCGAAAAAACAGGCTATCCCATAGAAATGCTCCAACTCGACATGGATATGGAAGCAGATCTCGGAATAGACTCAATCAAAAAAGTTGAGATAATGTCTGCTGTTCAAGAGCAAATGCCCAATTTACCTGTAATACAGCCTGATGAACTCGGGAAGCTCAACACAATCGGACAAATCCTGGAGCACCTGACTCCTGCTGGCACCCAAGCTCCTGCTGGCACCCAAGCGCCTGCTGCTCAGCCAGCCACTGCTTCTGACAACAATGAAGTCAACGCTTCCGTGATGCAGATTATAAGTGAAAAAACCGGCTATCCTATAGATATGCTCCAACCAGACATGGATATGGAAGCAGACTTGGGCATAGACTCAATCAAAAAGGTTGAGATTATGTCAGCTGTTCAAGAGCAAATGCCTAATTTGCCTGTAATACAGCCTGATGAACTTGGAAAGCTCATGACCATAGCTCAGATACTGGAGTATCTCAACGGTTCTCCAGCTGCAACTCCAGCTCCTCAAGCAACTGAAGCTCCCGCAGCCTTGCAAGCTGAAACAGAGCAAGAAGAGTTTGAACTTAGAAGAACTCTGATCACGCCTGTGCCTGCACCTTGCGAAGCTAAAGGCCCTTCTCTCCTCAAAAGAGGCGATCTAGTTTGCATAAGCAATGATAATCCTGAACTGGCAAACGCATTGGCCGAATGCCTCTCAGACCTTGGAATAAACAGTGAAATTAAATCACTTGAAGAAATTAAACAAAAAGAGTTTTCCCCTGAAATGAAAGCTCTAGTTGTAATAGCATCTCCTCCGCAGAAAGCTCCTCTCAACCTCTGGCAGGAATCTTCCGAACAGTGGCTCAAAGATGTTCTGCTTGCCGTAAAATCCTCAGCGGACAACCTAATCAAGCGTGACGGACTCCTTGCAACTGTTTCCAGAATGGACGGATACTTCGGACTCAAAGCCATGCCCAAGTCAATCGATCCTATACAAGGCGGGATGGCTGGCATAGTTAAAACTGCCAATCTAGAGTGGGAAAATGTAACCACGAAAGCTATCGATCTTGACAACAGGCTCAGAGATCTGAAAGTCGCAGCTTCATTACTTGCAGATGAATTGATAAATGACACAAAAGACATAGAGATAGGTCTTTCCGAAGAAGGCAGAATTGTGATTCAAGAAGTTGAGCAAAGCCTCGAAGCAAACCCGAATCCCCCTGCCCTATTCCAAGAAGGCGACACTATCATCAGCTTCGGCGGTGCCAAAGGTGTAACAGCTGAAACCACAATAGCGCTCGCTGAAAAATACAAAGTTAATGTGTTAGTGGCAGGACGCACTGAGCTTGAAGAAGAACCTGACTGGTCCAAGAACATAACAGGCGAAAAAGAGCTTAAGGCCGCGATACTTAAAAATGTTTCAGAGAACATTTCACCCAAGGATCTGAACAAAGCCTATGCCAAAATTCTTTCAAATAGAGAAGTTATGCAGACTCTTAATCGCATAGCTCAGACAGGCGTAAAGGTGATGTACAAATCCGTAGACGTGAGGGATTCTAACGATGTTGAAAGAGCCGTTATTGAAGCCTCCCATTCTCTTGGACATATAGCAGGCTTAGTATATGGTTCAGGAGTTCTCAGAGACAAACTGATCGTTGATAAAACCATTGATCAAATCAATGATGTTATGGACACCAAACTGACAGGTCTTTCAAACGTTCTGAAAGCACTCATAAAAGAAAACCTCAAGACCATCATACTCTTCTCATCCTTCTCTGCAAGACACGGCAGAAAAGGCCAAGTAGATTACTCTATGGCTAACGAAGCTATGAACAAGATAGCTCAAAAGCTCAAAGTTATACGCTCGGGCTGCAGAATCCTCTCATTCAACTGGGGTCCTTGGGACGGCGGTATGGTTACACCATCTCTTAGAAATGTCTTTTTAAGCGAAGGCATAGGACTGATCCCGCTTAAATCTGGCTCTCAATGCCCAATAATAGAACTCTCCCATCCAGATTCTGAAGAAGTTGAAATAGGAATCATGGGAATAGCTAAGGAAACAGCACCCAAGCAGGATTCAGTCAAAAAAAAAATTGACAAAAACCTGACTTTAAACCCGGCAAAACAGCCTTGGATCAAGTCGCACATAATGAACGGCGCCTATGTGGTTCCAATGGCTGTTTTGTCTGAAATAGCTGTCCAAACAGCCTGCAAAGCTTATCCTGAATTGCACTTTGCAGGCTACAAAGACCTCAAGGTTCTAAGAGGAATAACCTTCACAAGCAATACAGAAGGTCTAAGAACCGAACTAGGCACTTTGGTTAATAAGGGCAAAACAAGCGAAGTGGAATGCAAAATCTTCGCTGATTCAAACAACACGCCAGCTCCCAACGCATCTCTGACAGTAGTGCTTTCTGTGCTGCCTGCAGAAACTGACGCAAAGCCTTCATTCCAGCTTGAAAATCCTCAAGCTTATCCCGATACAATAAATGAAGCCTATGAAAACGACCTTTTCCATGGCGAAGCCTTGCGTGTAATAACTTCTATAAAAAGCTATTCTCAAGACGGCATAGAAGCTGAAGTCAAAAGCTTCGCAACTCCACATGATTGGTTCCCCGCAGAAAACCTTGAACGCTTCTATTCTTCTCCGCAAATCATAGACTCTGTATATCAGCTGATGATCTTATGGACAACCAAACTCTTTGGACTCCCCTCGCTCCCCTCTTCGCTGAAAAACTATGAGCAATATGGCGAAATTCCTGAAAATGGCACAGTCAACATCACTATCAAAGCCAGAAGAAACCAACCTATGGCTGCTGAAGCCGATGCCGAAATCGCTGATGCCAACGGGCAACTTTTAGCCAAAATGACTGGCTATGGCTGTGCACTGAGCGAGAACTTGAAAAACGCTTTCAAAGCCAGAAAGGCTGGCGCATAAAATGACTTTGAAAGAAAGAAAAAACCAGCCCATGCAGATTGCCATAACCGGGATCGGCGGTATGTTTCCTGGTTGCGACAATCTGAATGATTTTTATAATCTATTGAAAGACGGCAGATCAGCAGCGGCTCCTATACCTAAAGACCGCTGGTCAAAAGACCCTGCCACAATGGCAGATTCATCAGGAGCTAAACCCGACAAGGTTCTCTCAGACAGCTTTTGCGCACTTAAAAGGGTACCCGAAGATTTTTCAGATATTAAAAATCTTGAAGCAAACTTCATCAAAGACTTGGATCCTCTCTTCAAAGTAGCTTTGAGAGCCGGAAAAGACGCTTTTGATGACGCAAACACGGCAAACATCAACAAAGACAGAATCCAAGTTATAATAGCCAACATAGCTCTGCCCACAGACACCCTCTCGCAAATAACTCAGGATTTTGCAATAGAGATTATTAAAAGCCGTACAGAAGGCAGACAGGCTAACTTTAAAAACTTTACCGATGTTTCGCCCTATAACCGTCTTTCAGCTGACCTCCCTGCATCTCTAATTGCTATTGCTCTTGGAATCACGGGCGGAGCCTATACTGTAGACGCTGCTTGCGCTTCATCTATCTACGCAATAAAACTCGCTTCGGAAGAACTGCTTTCTGGCAGAGCTGATGCAGTCATTTCCGGCGGTATTTCCAGACCATCTTCTCAGTTCACTCAGATGGGCTTTTCTCAGCTCAGAGCCCTTTCTCCTTCCGGAGTTTGCCGCCCGTTTGATGCAAATGGTGACGGACTGATAGTCGGCGAAGGCGCAGGCTTCTTTATTTTGAAACGTCTTGAAGACGCGATTGCTGCTAAAGACCACATATACGGCATTATTCAGGGAATAGGTCTGTCAAATGATGTGGGCGGAAGTCTCATAGCCCCTGACTCTGAAGGCCAACTCAGAGCTGTTAGAGCCGCTTACAAGCAAGCTGGCTGGCTGCCGTCAGACGCTCAATATATCGAATGTCACGGAACAGGTACCCCAAAAGGCGACTTGGTAGAACTGGAAACACTCAAAACCATCTTTGATGAAAGCAAAGCTTCTTCAGGCGATTGCTACATAGGCTCAGTAAAAGCCAATGTAGGACACCTTTTGACAGGCGCAGGTGCGGCAGGTCTAATGAAGCTGCTTACAGGACTGAAACACAAAGAGTTTTTCCCGAATGCCAACTTCACTGCTCCAAATCCGAATATAGATCTCTCCAAAACTCCCATCAAATTCTTGAAAGAAGCTAAGAAATGGGAACCTCGCAATCCTGGCGAACCCAGAAAATGCGCTTTGAGCGCATTCGGATTCGGCGGAATCAACGGCCATCTGCTTCTGGAAGAGTATCTTGAAAGCAAACAATACAACATTTCAAGGCAAGAACCCCATGAGCCAAGAATCGCTATTGTAGCGGCGGATGCTTGGGTAGGCGATGCCAAGAATCTCTCTGAATTTCAAGAAAGCCTTTTCAACTGTGCAACACTGAAAAAGGACTTCCCTGAAAACTCCAAATACAAAGAAATATCAGACTTTGCGGCCAATCATGGCGCTCAGGTTGCCGAAATACCTGTCACTCCTGGCGAGTTCAAGCTTTCTCCCCTGGAGATTCCCGATGTTTTACCTCAACAGCTCTTAATGCTCAAAACTGTAAAGGGGGCTTTGAACAGGCTAACAGGCAAGACTTCATCTCCCATGAACTGGGGTGCCTATATAGGCATCAGCCAGGACTTTGAAGCTGGCGTTTACGCATGCCGTTGGAACTTAGCCGCAGAATTGGAAAAAGCTGGTCTCACGCAATATACCGAAGCGGAACTCCTCGACAGCATAACACCGCCTCTAAGCCATACCAGAACGATAGGTGCACTGGGCGGCATAGTAGCAAGCCGCGTGGCAAGAGAGTTTAAAATAGGTGGACAGGCTCATACCTTCTCCAACGATGAAAACTCAGGTCTCTCAGCTCTGGAAGCTGCCGTCAAAGCTCTTCAACGCGGTGAAGTAGACACTGCCGTTGTAGGAGCGGTTGACTTCGGGTGCGACCCTCGCAATATTTATACAGCTGACAAACTTAGAAGCTTCTCTACAAAGCATAGCACTTCCGTGCCTTTTGATAAGACTGCTGATGGTGCTTTCCCTACTGACGGCTCAGTCTGCCTAATTCTGAAAACAGAAGAACAGGCTCTTAAAGACGGCGACAGAATTTATGCTCTTATAGACGGAATCTCCAAATCCAATTCCCTCCACCTGAATGATTCAGAAAGCCTTAAAAAAGCCTATACTGCAGCTTTAAACAAAGCTTGGAACGAATCAGGCATGGAACTTGGCAATATAGGCGCTCTTGAGACTTCCGCTTCAGGCAATTCTGAATTGGACAAGCTCGAAGCAGAAGCTATAGCCGCTTCAGTCGGAACAGCCAAGAAAAACGTTGATAATCAATATTCACTGCCGACAGCAATCACCAATTCGACCATGACACTCGGCAACACAGGAGCAGCAAAAGGGCTCTTCTCATTGGCTTCTGCAGCAGTGTCTCTGGACAGACGTATTCTGCCTGCTGTTAAAATTCTTGAACAGCCGATTAATGCAACGAAGGAACTCGAGTGCGACTTCTTTACACCTAACAAGCCGCAATACAGATTCCGAAACAGAATCAATGGCCCCATGACTACAGGCGTTTCTTCAATTGCTAACAACGGCACTGTCTATCACGCTGTCTTATCTGCCTTTGAAGAAACTGAAAAACTCTCTGAAACCGCCATAGCAGCTGACAAGAAAGCAGCGATAACTCCTCTTGGCGATATCCCTGAAGCTCTCTTTGTGCTTGGGGGTACAACCACTTGTGACTTGAGAGAACGTGTCGCAGCTTTGGGCAAGATTGAGGCTGATTCAGTAAAGCAATTGGCCAGAGAATATTTCGAAACCTATCCCTTCCAAGATAAAGGCTCCAGACTCGCAGTAGTAGCAGATAGTCTCGAAACTCTGCGAGAAAGACTTTCTGCAGTTCTCGACCACTTAAAAGAAAATGCGGAAAGCCGCTTTATCAATCCTAAATACAACGACAAAATATTCTTCAACCCGAAACCTGCAGGCACAATGGGCAAAACAGCTTTTGTATTCCCCGGCTCAGGTAATCATTATTTCGGAATGGGCTCAGACCTCTTCATCAACTATCCTGAAGAGCTGAACCGCCTTGATAAAGAATGCGAACTTCTTTCCAAGCAATTTGCTCCCGACAAAATGATGCCTTGGCGACTTGCATATGGCACGAACTGGGAAAAACAAGCAAAAGCCGACACCCTGGCAGACCATAATTCCATGGTTTTCAGCCACGTAGCTCTCTGTGCATACCTTAGCAATCTGACAGAAAGCTTCGGCATAACACCAGACATAATCATGGGCTATTCGCTCGGAGAAACAGCTGGCAACTTTGCGACAAAGACCTGGCGAGAGCGTGATGAAATGGTGAGAAGGCTTATAGCCTCTACCCTTTTCACTCATGATCTGATTGGCGAATATAACGCCCCCAGACAACACTGGAACTTGCCTGCTGATGAGAAAATCACTTGGGTTCTGGGTGTGGCTAACGTTTCCAAAGAAAAAGCCGAAAAACATTTATCTAAGTATGACCAAGCCTATGTGCTTATCAGAAACACGCCTGACGAATGCGTTATCGGCGGCAACAAACCGCAAGTCGATGCTCTGATAAAAGACTTAGGATGTGCTTTCTTTGAACTTGACGGCGTTTCTTCTGTGCACTGTCCAGCTTCTTTGCCTGCATCAGACCGATACAGAGCTTTGCACCTATATGATTGCTATCCGCCAGAAAACATCCAATTCATAAGCAGCGGCGAAGGAGTCATCTTTACTCCGGAAAAAGACCGCTCTGCAGATTCAATCTATGCTCAGTGCGTAGGCATGATCGACTTCCCGAAATGCCTTGAAACAGCTTACGAAG
>JAAYNI010000083.1 GCA_012520995.1 Candidatus Rifleibacteriota bacterium | reverse complement strand
TGGATACCCTTCCGGAAACCAACTTTGAAGCAGATCCTCTATTTATAGGCGGCACAGATTTCGACTACCATCTGCAGACCATGGCTGGCGGTTATCCGATCGATTCGATATGTCTGACAGGCGGCGAAAATGGAAGCCAGCAAGGCGCTTATGGACCTGAAAACGGAATAACCGATAATCCTCCGCCTACGCCCTAACAAACAGTAAATACTGTGCTTAAATAAAATATAAATTAGAAATATATCCGGAAAAACAAAAGAGCCTTTCGCTAAGCGAAAAGCTCTTTCTTTAGTTAAAGAACTCAGTCTACTTCTATATTGTACTTAACACAAAGCTCTTTTAAAAGCTTGCTGATTTCGTCATGGTGTATTTCTTCAACTCTTCTTTCTGTGAAAACTCCGAAGTTGATTACTTCCACAACATCTTCTGCGGCTTTCTTGTCTTCGGGGCCAGCCTTTTTAACAAAGCTGCGCAAAGAATCTAGGGAGCGATTTTCAATGTCTGCAAGAAGTCCTCTGGCAACATTTTTGCGATAAAAATCCTTTGCCATTTTTTCCCAAAGAGTATCCTTAGCAAATCCTAGCTCAGAATAAGAATCAGCGAAGCTGTGATCGTTGGCAGGCATATAGATAGCCAAGCCAGTGGCATATTGAGTATTATGACCGCTTACCGCTGAACAAACCACATATTGTTTCAAAGCATCTTGAAGTTTCTTTGCAGCATTCTGGAAAGCAGGATCTTTAATAGACCCCTGGAGCAGAGTAACAAAATGACCCAAATCTATATTGGTTCTGTAATAAAATTTTTGAACGACTCTCAGAGCTGAATTAAAATAAGAGCTATAATCTTTGCTCAAAACAGCCTTGGAAAAACCATTTAAAGCGTCAATAAAGAGAGGAGTTTTGGTGAGATCCAGAACAGATTGAGTAGTTGAAGCATAGCCCGCACTGCCATTATTATAGGAGTCCACATAGGAGGAAACTATAAGCTTAGCCAAAGCCAGAGGAGTCGTGCCTTTTTTCATACCGGACATTATCTCTTCATAAGGATAGCCTTCTCCAGGTTCTACTTCTTCTGAAGCCACCATATAATGAACACCGTCTTTAAGGGCATAGGCTACTTCAACCATTTGCATAAGGCATGCGTCAAAAGCGAAGACATCAACTTTTTTGCCAAGCGCCTTTTTAATCTGCTCTATAGCAATAGCCATCTGATTTGTGGTTATATAATTGCCGGAAGAATCGTCATAAGAAATACCTTTGAAAATTTTATGTCCTGCATTTTTCCAGCCAGTCCCATGGTTCCACATTATAACGGCATAATTTTTAGCAGGATAAAGCTTAGCGTAATCTTTAACGAACTTAACAAGAACTTTATAATCGCCCATATCAAGCTCGCCCATGTCTTTGAGTTTTACAGGACCGCTTTTTTCTACTTTCCATACAGCTGCGGGACCTTTTTCACGATCCAGAAGACAGATAATATCTCGGTTTTCATCAGAACCGCCGCCAGCAGCCATTTCTTTCATGTCACTGACAGCGAAAGGATCTAAATTATTGTCGCCGTTGATGAACATGAGGAAAGTCCAATCCTTTTTGGCTTGAGGAGCAGCCAAAAGGGGAGCAGCCAAAAGGGAAACAGACACAAGCAAAAACGCCAATAGAGCAAGTCCTAGTCTTCTTCTCATACTATTTTCTTCTTATAATCTTTCCTTGAATTAATTTGCCTGAAGCAGGTTATGTTTTATCTGTTTAAAAAGTCTGCCAAACTCTTCTTTTACAGAGTCAGGCACGCTGCCTTCAGTATAAGCCAAAAAGTTAAGTTCGCTGATAAGAGCTCTATAAAAGGGATTATTCTTGTCAGTTTCCGATTTTTCCGCCGACTCTTTCAAAGAATCGAGTTCGCCTTCTTTAATATCAGAAACAACAGTGTTTACTTTGTCTTTAGCAGCGATCGAGTCAATCATTCGAAGCCACAATGTTTTCTTGGCAAAAGCCGTTTCACGATAGGCCTCTTCAACTTCGAAATCATAAGGAAAATAAACAGCCAAACCGTTGGCGTCTTTTAAACCGCCTCCTGTGTTTGCATTTGCTATCACCACTTCATGGAAAACCTTCTCGAGGTTTTCAGATGCTGCCTGAACAGCTGCGCTTTTTGGCATTTTGGCCTTGAGAAGCTGAACTAAATGAAGCAAATCTATGTTTTCAGGATAAGCAAAGCTTTGCACTTCCAGCAAAGCTTCTTTCAGAGGCTCAACATTACGCTCTGCAACAAGAGCCTTAGCCAAGCCATCCATAGCTCTCAGTAACGAAGCGAACCTGGAAAGATCAATAGCTGATTGGGTCGCGTAGTCTCCGCTTTGATATTCATTTTCCGTGTAAGATTCAACAAAAGACTTAACCCAAAGTTTTGCTGCTTCTGCCGGAGACATGCGATTTGTCAAAGATTTGAGAATTGTGTCGTAAGGAGCGCCGCCGCCAGGTTCATTTTCTTGCGAAGCAACAACGTAGTCTACATGCCCCATTAAAACAAAATTGACTTCAGCCATCTGCATCAGACAAGCGTCCATGTTGAGAATGTCTATTCGCTGACCAAGAATTTCGCTAATCCTAGAAACTGCTATACCTAGCTGTTCATTTGTGATGTGGCTTCCAGAGGAATCATCGTAGGAAATGCCTCTGTAAGCTGCCTGAGCACCTTCTTTTTTCCAGCCTGAACCATGATTCCAGATAGTAAAGATATATTTCCTGGCGGGATAGTTGGCTTTTACAAACTCAGCAAACTTTATAAGCTGCCTATAATCGCCCATGTCTATTTCACCCAAGTCTTTTAAACGAGTGATTTTGCCTTTGTCAATACGGTCTATATAAGCAGGGCCTCTGGCAGTATCTAAAAGAGTTATGATATTGATATACTCGTTGGAACCGACTTCAGCCATTTCAAACTGATCTTTAGGGCCGAATTCATCAAGATCGTTATCGGCATTCATGAAAACAGCTAAAGTCCATTCTGCCGAAGCCGGGGGAGTGGTATAAGCAGCAGGCACGGCTGAAACAAGCAGCGCCATTATTAGCATATTTATATATAATACACGTCTCATCGGTTGTCTCTCCGTTCTTATAGTCTTATAAACAACTTCTTGTGTACCATCTAGTTAATTATACTTATTTCTCAGATAAGTAGCAATACTACTGCTTTGTTTTCTCTAAAACTTTCCTGCGAGCCTTTCAAAATTCACAAGACAATATCCGCTTATAAGATCGCATCGTGATGAGTAGTGAGTGGCGGGTGACGAGTTTAAATAGTGTTAAAAATGTAGAGTATGAAGTGTAAAAATAAAAGTTTTGGAAATTTTTTCGTGCTTTTCGTGTATTTCGTGGTTCAAAATGTTCTGTTATTTTAAAGCAGCTTCATGTATTTGACACCGTCTTCAAGCTCAAGCTTTTTTTCCAAATTTCCATAATATATTGGCAAAGGTTTAATCAATTCATAGCCTTTTTTCTCGAACATTCTTCTGGAAGGCATATTGCTTTCTCGCACTTCCGCAAAACTCTTAAGCATTTTTTCCTTGCGAAAGACATCTTCCATAAACTCAAGAAGTTCTCCGCCTTTTCCCAGTCCCTTCAAATCAGGATGAACAGCTATTTTATAGATTCGCCCCGATGGTATTTTGAAGTTTCTTAGAAGTCCTATAATTAAGCCTTTGATCTCATTGTCAGAGTCCTTCAGCAAATAAAATCTGGAAGTCGGAGAGTTTATCAGATGTTTGTAATTTCTTCTGGGAAAGTGATCTGTTACAGTTTTAAAAGTAAGCTCATCAAAAGACATTATAGCGTCCAAGTCTTCATTTCGTGCCTTTAACAAAATATATTGGTCATCTTCCCGCAAAAAATCAAAAAGGCTTGGTTCCTTTTTCTTCGCGGGAGGCCAAACAGGTTTATCTGAAATAATATATTTCTTAAGATTTTTAAAAACCTGTTCGAGAACTTTTTCTGTGTTTCTTGCTATTCCCCTGCAAGCCGACTCTCTGCTTCCGGCAACATTTAAAATTGAAGGCCTTACTTGCAAAAGCCAAGATGTTATCTCATCAGCCAGCAATTGAGCCTTTTTATCGCTTAACTTTTGATTGGGGGACAAACCAGTTTCTGAAATAAAATGGTCTTTTCCCAACTGTAAGCAAATAGTTTCTGTAAGGGCTGT
Organism: Candidatus Rifleibacteriota bacterium; assembly: GCA_012520995.1. Taxonomy (GTDB): domain Bacteria; phylum Muiribacteriota; class Ozemobacteria; order Ozemobacterales; family Ozemobacteraceae; genus JAAYNI01. Next base: position 4,897 of record JAAYNI010000083.1, on the reverse strand, counting down.
TCCCTTAGAGGAATTGTTTGTTTTAAATATCAAAGTCGCATCTGAATCCTTGATATTTTTAGCGGTTCGCGGCGGATATTTATCAGAGTCAGTTTCTAGCATTGGATATCTGGCAGGAACCGAGCCGTCTTCCGCCTTTCTGTTTTTAGGAGACCACCCGCCTATATGTAATCCAAAGGCTAAAGCTGTGTCTAAAGCTGCCCTGTCAACACCAGTCTGACCGCCGGAAATGATCATCGACAGAAATGGAGAAAATTTCTCTCTCTGCTCCGTCATTGCTTCATTAATATAGTCACATCGCATTTATAAACTACCATACTTGTGTCAATGCCAAGGTAGTCAGCTGTAACGCGATTAATACTATATGAATAGCTGTAAGGAGAAAACTTGCGTAAAAACTTGTTGAGCACATTCAAATACTTGACCGTGACGCTGTAATTATTCGCCACTTTGCCGCCTCCCTTTGAAGCGGAGGACTCCGAGTTAATCATAACATCGCAATCTTCTGCAGCTCTGGCGGAAAATTCATAAAGAGTTACGGGCAAGGGCAGAGGCTTTGAATTTTCAAGCGGCAAACCTGTTATCTTGATACTCATAGAAGCCTTGTTGTCCGAAGAAGAGAATGAGCTTACAGAAGAGAAAACTTCTGAAGCTAGTGATTTAAGTCTATTTCCGTCTATTTTTGCATTGCCCTCAAAAGATACTTCGTAAATATTAGGTTCTCTGAGAGAATTTACAACCTCCACAGAGGTAACAGACTCTGTGCCGGTTTGCATAAGAATATATTCCAAGCCGTCTGCAAAGCGATCCGAGGCGATTTTAGGCATTTCATTATAAACTCCCCTCATCCAGCTGGCAGAAGTCGGCTTAGAGGAAATTGAAGACAAAGCGTTTTTAAAATCTTTGATTTTGCCTGCGTTTGCTCCCGGGTTTTGTTCGGCTATTTCCACGTTATACCAAGCTTCGTCGTAATTTTTTTCTCTGGCGGCTATAACAGCTCTCATAAATCTTGCTCCTGAAAAGTTCGGAACCCGGCTGCAAACCGAATCTATCTCATACTTGGCTCTTTCGTAATTTCTTCTGGAAAAGTGTCTGTTTGCAAGTTTCATATGGACTTGCACATGCCTTTTATCAGACTGAGTGACTTTTGCTTCCGAAAATACATCCGGCAAAACACGCGAATTCAGCGGAGGTCTTGCTGAAGCCAAAGAAGATAAAGCTGAGGTTTTTCCGCTTAAGGAAGATGAAGATGAAGATGACGAGGAAGATGAATCGCCGCCAATCGCATCATAAAGAGATTCTTTTATTTCAAGACCGTCAAGATTGAGGCTGTCTAAATCCAAGTCATCGAAATCAAAAGCAGCCAAGACACTCGGAAATAAGAGGAAAAAAACAGCAAAGCATATAAAAATATGCTTGGCAAAAAAGTTTTTTATAAAGGTTGTCAATTCGACACCGCCGCTATAGCTTCTGCCTCGGTGAGACAAAAAGAACCAAGGGAACCTATACCGGTCATGCGCAAAGCGCTTTCTATCAGCTTGGAACAATTGCACAGAGCAAAATCTCCATCGTTGTAATCTACTATCTCTAAAGCAAGAGTCAATAAATTGGACAAACCCAAGCTGTTTATAACTGGAACATTCTGAAGATTAAAGACAAATTGGGTAAACCCCTTGTCTATATACTTCTTGGCTTCCGCCAAAAACAAGGCTCCGGATTCATCGCCAAGATATCCGCTAAGCCTTACAATAACAATAGTATCGCGTATTTCAAAATCCATATTAAAATCTGACATGAATTCATTATAAAATTAGCGCTTTGCCTATGTCAAGCTTGTAAGGCTTTAAAACTTCTGATAGAATCTCGCATCATGAACAGAGACACAGACGCATCTCCTTCACTTACTTTTTGCGGGGTAAACAAAGGCTTTTCTGACAGATCAGGAAAAAAATTTACTCTCACTATTTCTCAATTTTCAATATTGCCTGCAACTGTTACGGCATTAATCGGTGTCAACGGAGCCGGAAAAACCACATTTCTTAAAATTGCCGCTGGCATAACAAAACCTGATTCAGGAGATGTAATATGCAAAGAAAATCTTACAACCGCTTTCGCGCCTGAAATTTTTACTCTGCCAGAAAGCTTAACAGTCAAAGAAGCTATGAAAGCTGTTTGCTCCATGAGAAACATTCCTTACGATAAAGCCTGGGCTGAACAAATCTCGGAAACCCTTCAAACAGATATGGATAAACGCCTTGAAACTCAATCCAAGGGTCTTAAACAAAGAGCCTCTCTTGCCTCCGCTCTGGTTTCAAAAGCCGACCTCTTTCTCTTGGATGAACCTACCAGCTCGCTGGATCCGGAAGCCGCATCAAGGGTAAAGCAAGCTATTAAGCTTGTAAAAGAATCCGGTTGTGCAAGTATTTTTACAACTCACAGGCTTTCTGAGCTGAAAGGTCTTGCTGATCAAGTTTTGTTTCTGGATTCCGGTAAAATAATTTTTTCAGGAACCCCGGAAGAATTTTTGTCTCACTCAAAAAACGGAGATCCCGAAGAAAGTTTCAAAAACATTTTAAACACAAACAAAAATCATGAAACAGTCAATTAAATCAGCAGTCGCCGTAGCAAAGCTTGTAATAACTTCGGCTGCACGAAAAGGGCAAATAACAGCCGTTATGTTGCTGTCACTTTTGTTTTTTTTGCCAGCCCTCTTTTGGGAAACAGCTTTCGAAGGTTCTCAAACACTTTTAATTATAGACACAGCCTACTGGTCATTTTACTTTTTCTCTGCCGCCTTAGCTCTGACAATATCTCTTAAAACCTTGCCTTGGCTTAAAGAGTCGGATTATCCATACTTCTATTTTACAAACTTGAATAACAAAATCTCTTTTTATTTTGGAGCATGGCTGGGCACCTTTGTCATTTCAAGCTTATCTTTGTTTGTTTTCGCAATATTATGGATCCTTTTCAGTATATTTTTTGCGAAAGCTATGACTTTTCACCTGATTTTCTCAATGGCGGCAAGCGCCTCTCTCACTTCAGCAATATTTATAGCTCTAATCCTGTTTTTCTCAACTTTTCTTAGCAAAATCACAGGAACCGCGATCTTTTTGGCAAGCTGCTTTGTCAGAATGAATTTCTCTTATGCTGTTTCGGCAGCAATATCCAGTTTAGGAAAAGCAGCATTCCCTGTTATTTGGCTCGCTGATATTCTGATTCCAGACAATTTTCTCTGCAACTCTGTAATGGGGGATCCTGTTAACGGCTTTTCTCTGAAAACTTTCACAGGAACCATTCTCTATACTCTAGCTTATTCTTTCTTTTTTCTCGTTTCTGCTGCTAAAATTTCAAAACATCAAACTGAGAAATGACCAATAAAAACCTTCTCTTTATTGCGACGCTGACACTGTCTTTTGCCATTATTTCGCATACGAAAGCCAATCTATTAACTGAAGACAGAGAGGCTTCTCTCCCGAAAGCTGTAAAAAAAATAATCTCAGGCTCTCTTTATAAAAAAGCTGAAGAATTGCTTCACAGTCATATGCCATGCGAGCAGTTTTCCAGAAATCATGCTGACTGTGATTCTCACATCAGCTCTTCTGACTGCTCGCATCATAAACCCCACCAACATAATTCTGAAGATGAAGAACAGACTGGAAGTCTAGCCGGAAACAGAGAAGTTTTGCCTCTTTTCTCTATAGCAATGCGTCTGGATCCTCAAGAAATCGTTTATCCTATGCTTCTGGCCGAAAATTTGGCTTTCCATTGCGGAAGAAAAAAAGAAGCCGTTAAAATACTTCAAGAAGCAATAATAAACAATAAAAAACATCCAGCTTTGCATGAACTCTATGCCTCCCTTGCCTTTGTTCACGCCTTTTCGCAAGGAAAGCCTGAAACCGCAATTCCCTTGGCTTTACGTTTTTTAGAGAAAGCAGAAGAAACTTATACGCCAGAAGCGGAAAAATATCGCTTTAACGTGGCCTATACTCTCGAAAACTATGCAGAACTGAAACAGGTTTTAAAGAAAATAAAAGAATAACTGGAATATTTTTTTAACCACAGAACACACAGAACTGGTGATGAGAGGCGAGTGGCGGAAAATAACAAAAAGCATAGAACTCAAAACTGAACTTGCTTTTGACCTTTGAGTTAGATTTCCACACTTTACACTCTACATTTTGCATTATTTTAAAACCCCGTTTGTGTAATCTGCGGATAAATATGTTCCAGATGTTCCTCCTCACCCGCTGATCATTTCTGTTTAAGTACAGAGAAAAAGCGAGCTAGAAGATTTATTTTCTAACTCGCTTATCGTATAAGAAACTTAGCAAAAACAGATTATGTTTTTGTTAAATTCGCCCTTCTAAGAGCCTCATAATCCGTGGAGAGTTCGAGTTCCAAAGATTTCAACCCGCCACTCACCACACATCACGCGGCACTGATTTTAAAGTCAGCCGCCAAGCAGTGACAGAACGTTCTTAGGAAGCATATTTGCCTGAGCCAGCATAGCTGTGCCTGACTGAAGCATAATCTGCGAAGAAGCGAACTGTATCATTTCCTTAGCTATGTCTGCGTCTCTGATTCTGGCTTCAGCAGAAGCTACGTTCGTGTAGGTGTTCTGAATGCTATTGACAGTGTGGCGCAGTCTGTTTTCGTAGGAGCCAATTTTGGATCTCTCTGAGGACACTTTGTTTATAGCGTCATCAATCTTTCCAAGAGCTGCCTGAGCATTTTCCACAGAGTTCATATCCAGCTTGTCTACACCGAGAGCCATCGTAGACATATTGCCTATGCTGATTCCCATTCTTTGTCCGGCATTGGCGCCAACGTGGAACTGAGGAGAGTTGTTGACAACACGCAGCCTGAAGTTAGTGTCGCCAGAACCTGTGACTGTTCC
>JAAYNI010000082.1 GCA_012520995.1 Candidatus Rifleibacteriota bacterium | reverse complement strand
GCTACATTAGAAAAAAGTCCTATCGTTTTTTCATCCTTTTGTATATACCAACCTCCATCCTTTTGAAATGCATATACCAAACTATCATTTTCACTAAAATATTTGATTTTATCAACAGCAGCAAAAGGACCAATTCTCTCCTTTCCCTTCATAATGAACCAATCTTCATTTAGCTTTGCTGCATAGACAAGTGTTTTACCATTATCAATATACAGCAAATCGCCTATTGCATTATATGGACCGATTCGCGTATTTCCATTAATTACATAGTACTTGTTATCTATTTTAACGGAAAAAGCTAAGGTATTAGCTGATGCAGAAAAATCTATACTCCCTATCTCGCTATACGGTCCCTTCTTAGATCTCCCATTTGCACTTATAAGCGATATCCCGTCTTCTTCATAACCCGCATAGATAAAATCTGAGCCCTTGTTAAAAAATTGCAACAATCCAGTATTCATTGCTTTAATCTTTTTGTTACCAATCAATAAAAAACTATTTTCCAATAAAGAAATATAGCCTGGAGTTTCTTCTTTTACCAATACAACTAAGCTGCCATCGTTCAAGGCACCGATTTGTAAAACACGTTCGTTATCTGCAAGGTTTAATTTTTTTTGTGCTCCGAGCGAAAAAAACAAAGAGATAAACAAAACAAAAATAAATAATTTTTTCATACTTCCCCCAAAAGCAATTTTTCTTCCTCTCGTAAATAGTATTATCCACCACTTTCGTGAAAATGTCAAAATTTTTCTCTGAATCTCGGCGCTTAGGTCAAACCTGTCGAATAAATCAAAATTATTGTTATTTTTCCCAAGAGGCAATTATGCTCTCTGTGGCTTTCTTTGCTGATGCAAAGGCAAATTGTAAATTATAGCCGCCAGAATCTCCATCAATATCAAGAATTTCACCAGCAAAAAAGAGGGATGGATATTTTTTACTGGAAAGGCTTTTTAAGTCTAGTTCTTCTAGGCTCACTCCTCCTGCTGTAATCATGGCGAGTTGCCAAGCCTTTGTGCCACTCACCCTAAATATATCAAATTTAAATAAGTGTACGAGAGCCCTTAGTTTTTTCCCAGAAACAGCGGAAATTTTTGTTTTTGGATCGATACTAGACCTTTGGCATATAACTTCCACAAAGCGCTTCGGAATACCTGCCTCTTTTAAAACAGGCAATTGCGAAAAAAAGCTTGCGACTTGCTTGTTATTCCCCAAAGCCTTGGTTTGCACTTCTGTAAGGAGCTCTTCTTCCTTACAAGCCGGCAAATAATCGAAGGAAATTTTGTCACCTTGGTCTAAGTAACGAGAAAAATGCAAGGCCGTTGGCCCTGAAAAAGAATCGTGGGTAAGTAATAATGGCTCAAATGATTTTTTTGCCATCTTTTCGCCGACTTTTTTTATATGCACGCTTTCTATGGCTATCCCGGCAAGCTCTTTGAATGGATAATTGTCTACAAAAAATGGTACAAGGGCTGGTGTTAGTTTCACAACCGAAAGTCCCATTTTTTTTAGAATGGGAAAAATGGAGCCATCGGAGCCGGTTTTGGGGTAGGATGCACCTCCACAAGAAAGCAATAAAAACCGAGTTTGCAAAACAATTTCTTTATTCTCTTTTTCAAGGCTTAGTTCAAATCCCGTGTTTTCTGCAAGTATTTTTATATCG
>JAAYNI010000081.1 GCA_012520995.1 Candidatus Rifleibacteriota bacterium | reverse complement strand
GGCATATGCCAGCATGACCCGCTCGGCGTCATAATTCTAATTTCGTCTTCCGATCTCGTTTCCAATGAACTTTGGCTTCTTTTTAAAGCCCCCTGCCGAGGCAGGACTTTTACTATAACACTGCCCTGAAAAAAATGCAAGCATTTTTCTCGAAATAATTTTAAATTATTTTGAGAGTGATAAGTGGCGGGTGGTGCGTGACGAGAGAGGCAAAAAGTACGAAAAATAAACAACGCAGATTTCTTAGCATCTTAAACCAATTATTAATTCTAGCAATTGAGTCTAAACAATTCACCTCGTCACTCATCACGGCAATCGATTTTTATTTTATAAAAATTGATTGTCCTTGGCATATAACCTTCATGCCTTTTTTGATTTTTCGGCGTTTTTTGTCTTCTTTGATCCCGTCAACCGTCACTTCTCCCGAGTCAACAAGCATTTTTGCTTCAACGCCTGAGCTTGCTACTCCCAGAAACTTCAAAAGCTTTATCAGTTCTATATATTCTTCGTTTAATTCAAAAACAATTGGTTCTGCCATAATTATTTTCCCATTTCTTAATTTTAATAAATCAAAAGTCTTTCTCTGGCTAAATCAGAGAGAGTTCTCAGACCTTTTCCCTCCAAAATTGTGAAAAACTCCAGAAGCAAATCTTTCACGCCTTCGGTATCATTCATAGCTCTGTGAGCTCCTTCAAGTTTCTTGCCGAAATGTCTGAGAACGTTTTCCAGTTTATTGCTTCTCAAGCCAAGCATAGCTCTGGAAAGTTTCAGCGTACAGATTGACGGAGTTTCCAAAGTTTTCGAGATTGCTCGTCTCAGATTGAACTGCAGAAAACCTCTGTCGAATGGCACATTGTGCGAAACAAATACACGTTTTTCAAGCAAATTGTGAATTACGGGAGCCACTTCTGCAAAATTAGGTTCCCCGGCCACCATGGCATCTGTAATCCCTGTTATGTCAGCCACTGCCTGCGGAATGGGCATTTCAGGGTTAATAAGTTGCTCAAAAGTTTCAGTTTTGCCACGTTCATAGAGTATAGCTGCGAACTCAGTTATACCATCGCTCCTATGATCTATCCCTGTTGTTTCCAAGTCTAAAATTGCATAAGGCAAATTTCTCAACTCTGCATTAAAGTCTATTCCATCAAGCATTTTTAATTCTCTCATTGAAACAGCTCCAAGCCGCGTTCAAGCCACTCAAGCTTTTCTTGCATTTCTGTTAAATAAGATGAATCTTTAATGTTGGGTATCATTTCTTCTATCATGCGTTTGTTTTTGTCCATGTGCTTAAGCATTGTGCCAAAATTGATTCTTGAGGGCAATTTCTTTTTGAATTGTTTTTTTGTGCCTATAACCCTTGCAGGTATTTCTGGACTTGAAGCTGGCACATAAATCACTTCAATTTCTTCTCCCTCTTCTGCCGTGGAAAGATCTTGAGATTTTGCTTCAAGAAGAAACTCGTCTCCTTCTTCTGAAACCACTGATACAAAATCATCTGAAGATGAAAGAACTGTTATCTTAGTTTTACGCAAATTTTCCATGTTGTTATGGCTCCTTATTTCTCTAGTGCTGCTATGTTTCAGCTAAAACTTCCTTTTAAAAAAGATCTTGCTCCACAATAAGTCATTGTTGGCAGACACTAGGCTCGCACCGTGACGAGTGGCGGGTGGCGAGTATCAGGCTACCACCCTACGCCCTAATCCCTAACCCCTAATTATGTGTGTTCCTGTTTTTCCTTCAATAGCCTTTGTCAGATTTTCAGGGCTTGTGATTATAGCATGCTTGCCGCCGCCTTTCAAAAAGCTGATTACCGCTTGGCATTTGGGCAACATCGAACCAGGCTTAAAATGTCCTTCATTGCAGTAGGTCTCCAATTCAGCCACGGTAACTTTATCCAGGGATTTTTGGTTTGCCTTGCCATAATTTAAATAAACCTTTTCGACCGCTGTGGAAACTATAAAAACATCGGCCTTCATATTAGCGGCGAGAAGAGCCGAGGCATAATCCTTGTCTATTACAGCTGCTGTTCCTTCCAGATCTCCGCTTGAGTTCTTTGCGACAGGAATTCCTCCGCCGCCTACTGCTATCACGCATACGCCATTGTTTGCCAGCAAATTTATAACCTTTTGCTCTACTATTTCTAACGGTTTGGGAGAAGCTACTACCCTTCTCCAGCCACGTCCTGCATCCTCAGCCATATTCCATCCAAGTTTTTTTGTTTTTTCTTCAGCTTCCTCTTCCGAGTAAAACTGTCCGATTGGTTTAGTAGGTTTCAAAAAAGAAGGATCCTTCGGATCTACAATTACCTGCGTAACGACGGTTGCCACAGGCATATTGATTCCGGTTCTTCTAAATTCGTTTTCCAAGGCTTTTTGAAAACTGTAACCTATAGAGCCTTGAGTATCTGCCACGCAATAATCAAGAGGAACAGGGTCGGCCAAGTCTTTGGCTATTTCTGAACGGAGTAAAGCAAATCCTACCTGAGGACCATTTCCATGCGTCAAAACTACATTGTATCCGCTTTTTATAAGTTTTGCGACATGAGTCATGGTTTCGACTGCTGCCAAATATTGATCATGCGAACTCTGGTGTTCTTTGTCTTTTATAAGGGAGTTTCCTCCGACTGCTACAACTGCTGTCTTCTGAATATTGGACATTTAAAGGCTCCTTAATTCTTTCTTTCCTTATTGAATGAAAAAGTTTTTTTTATGGTACAACCAGAAGGGAAAAATCTCAAGAAGTCCTTGTCGCAGACAGATATTTAAGTTATATATAGTTGTCCAGTTTGTAATATAGAATATTTAAGGATGAGGAAGTAAAATGTTCAACGAATCTGAAACCGGTTTTGTAAGAAATAATTTTTCCGACATTGATACTCTTTTTACTAACAAAGAGAGAACAGCGAAAGGTTTGAACGGTTTAGTGCCGCCTGCTGTGGAAACCTCAGAGATAGCTTCCAAAAGAGTAATGGGACAGCTGGCTTCTAAAGCTACTGCTTTGGAAAAATGTCTCCACCTTTATGAAATTTACAGAAACAACGCAAATCTCTTTTTCTCAACTGCCTCAAGAAATTTAAAAGAGCTTCTTCCTATTATCTATACGCCAACAATAGGTGAAGCTGTTTCTACTTACAGCAAAAACTATGTGAAACAGATTGGCTTGATTATTAACATAGAACAACAGGACGAAATAGAAAGCATTTTGCGCAATTACAAAAATTCTATGCCTCATAAAGAAGCCAACATAATAATAGCTACAGACGCGGAAGGCATTCTGGGAATCGGTGATCAGGGAGTCGGCGGCATCTATATATCTATAGGCAAATTGATGGTGTACACACTTTGTGGCGGCATCAATCCGGCTAAGGCTGTTCCCATAATGTTAGACGTTGGCACAAACAATGAGGAATTGCTCAATGACCCGCTCTATTTAGGATTAAAGAAAAAAAGACCGGCAAAGGATAAATACTACGCTTTTATAGACAGTTTTGTAAACGCATTTCGCAAGGTTTTTCCAAATGCTTTGCTTCACTGGGAAGACTTTGGCAAGGACAATGCTTCCGAAGTCCTGGAAAGATATAGAAAAGTTCACTGCTCATTTAATGATGATGTCCAAGGAACAGGTGTTATAACCTTGGCGGCATTGCTTGCAGGAATCGAAAAAACAAAAACAGCTCCTGAAAACCATAAAATAGTCATGATGGGTGCGGGAACGGCTGCTTGCGGCATTAGTGAAATCGTTATTTCCTATATATCCAAGAAGACTTCAATTCCGAGAGAAGACTTGTACAAGAACTTCTATTTGCTAAACAGCAAAGGACTGCTTACAGAAAAATCGCAACGTCTCAATAAATATCAAATTCCTTTTATTAAAGAATCTTCTTCTTTAGCTTCTTGGAATATACCAAACCCTGACTATATAACCCTTGAAGATGTAGTCAAAAACGTAAAGCCGACAGTTTTGATAGGATGTTCCACAGTTTCGGGAGCTTTTACTCCTGAAATCCTGAGTTTGATGGCTGAATATAACGAGAATCCGATTATAATGCCTCTTTCAAACCCCACTTCCAAGAGCGAAGCTTTGCCCGCGGATATTATTCGCTGTACAAACGGAAAAGCTCTGATAGCCGCAGGAAGCCCATTTGCTCCTGTGGAATTCAATGGCAAAACCTATTCTATAGCCCAATGCAACAATGCCTTGGCCTTCCCTGGAATCGGCTTGGGTGTCCTTGCTTCAGGCACTCCATATATCAGTGATAATATGCTTTTGGCGGTTGCAGAAGGCATTTACAAAAAAGCCAAAGAAGAGAATAATGGCACACTTCTTCCCAGCTTCAACAATATAATAGCTTTATCCAAGTTTTTGGGTAAGCTCTTCTACAAAGAAGCAATAGCAGAAGGTTATGCAATAGAACTTTCCGACAAAGAAATTGAAAAGAAAATAGATAACTTAGTCTGGTTGCCAAAATAACGGAGTGAATTATGAATTTTTTCAAAACATGCCTTCTTTCTCTTTTGCTCTTAACTCTTTCAATTCAAATGCTTTCAGCTATGACTCCTGAGATTAAAATGCCGCAGTGGTGCAAAACTGAAGTTTCTTTGACTGAATGGAATCCCGAGACTTCCATGTTTATTATTTCCGTTGAAATTGCAGCTGATAAAATAGACATGAGCCAAGTGACATCAAAAGCCAGTTTTCAAAAATGGCCAAACCTGAAAGTAAGAGAGCATGAGAGAGAGTTTCTTAAAAAAGGCGAGAGAAGCATGTTTTCGCATAAAATTCATGCCAAAGC